>NZ_JBIBKC010000019.1:0-71708 GCF_042958985.1 Pseudomonas sp. NPDC007930 | reverse complement strand
AGGCCGGTATCGAGGTACACCGGGGTGGCGCTTTGTTCGGCGCTGAGGGCCCAGACGATGGCGTCGAACGGGCGGCGCGGGCAGAGCTTGCGCCATTGCTGGACCAACGCCGCGGCGGGCTCGCTTTGCAGGCTGCCGCCGTGCAGCAGCAGTACCCCTTCGGCCTCGAGCCAGTGCTGGGCGGCCAGGGTGGGGGCCACGGCTTCGATCTGCTCGGGCTCGCCGGTAACCAGCACAACGCGGACCTTGTGGCGCCAGAGGGGGCCGTATTGTTGGCGTAGGGTGCCACGCAGGCTGCCTGGCCAGGTGAGCGCACTGGACACTGGCGCCTGGCGCGGCGCCCAGGGTACCGAAGTGCCTAGCGCGCCCGCCGCCCGCATGCGAGCCAACCCATCCCAGGCCATCAACAGCAGCGGGCAGAGGATGCCCAGCGCCAGCCAACCGCTCAGCCCGTACACCGCCAAGCGCGCTAACGAGAGCGGCGGCCAGCCATACTCAGCGTGATAACCGTAGTAAAACAGGCAAGCCAGCAGCACCAAGGCCGCCATCAAGATTCCATAACCCACCACCATCCACACCGACGAGTGTTGGGCCTGTACGTCATTGTTATTCATGAAACACGGCCACTCCCATGGCGATTGATTGTTCCGGGTACTCACACAGCCAGCCGCAAGCCTGCTGGCCATCAGCCGCCTGCAACACCGCCAGCGATGCCGCCACGAACGGCGCAAAGCCCCCCAAGGTTCCCCAATAGCGGCTCAACTCATGCGCCCCGGCCTGCCAGCCCGCTGCGGCAAAGCTGCCCAAGGCGGCCTCTCCCAGCGCCAGGCAATGCGGCGGCGGCCGCTTCAACCCAGCCGCCTGCTCGGCCACGGCACAACACTCCGCGGCCGGCGCCGCGCCAGCCAACTCATCGCTGCGATGCAGGTGCGCCGTGGCGCCGGGCGCCAACCACCAAGCAAACGCCGCCTCCCCGGTGCTGGCGCCCGGTTGTGGCGTGGTCACGCCCGCGCACAGCAGCACGTCGTCGCCAGATTGCTGGTGGTAGCGGTCGATCAACAGGTCGAGGCCTTCGGCCCCGCCCACATCGAGCACGAGCGCCGGCAACACCACGCCGGCCTCGGCAAAGGCCGCGCTGAACGCCGCCAGGCCAGCGGCCTCGCCGGCCCAGGCAACGCCGCGCAAGCGCGGGCCATGCAGCGCGACACCGGGCCGCGCCAATACCTCCCGCGCCAGGTCTGCCGCCACTGCCGCCGCGCGGCTGGCGTGAGGGTCGAGCGCCGGGCTGCAGCGCAGCACCTGCCCAGGGCCCTCAGCCGAGGGGCGCCGGGCCAAGGCCATCAACTGGCGATAGGCGCCCTGCTCCGCGCCGGCCGGCCCTAGCAGCGTGACCTCCTGCACCGGCACACTGGCGCCACGCCAGGCCCACCACTGGGCGCGCGCGGCGCCTACGGTGCGGCGAAAGGCAGCGCGGTTGAGCAAGCCCACTTGCCACACCCACAGCCGCAGGCCGAGCGCAGCCAGCCAACACAGCGGCAACACCGCGCTGTAACCCCACAAGGCCGCGCGCGGCGCACCCTCCGGCCACAGCAGCAGCGCCAGCAGGGTTTGCCCGCCCCACAGCAGTAACAACCCCCAGCCCCAGCGGCGCCAGGCCGGCGCGCGCGGGGTGATGTAATCGGGGTACCGCGGTGGCTGCTTCATGAGCGCACCCGCATCTGCGCCGCCGCCAGGCTGCTGACCAAGGTGCAACCGCAGGCGCAACGGTGGCCGTGCAGTGCCACCGCCTGGCCATTGACCCGGCAATGGCCGCTGCCCTCGGCAATCTGGGTCAGCCCATGCTGGGCGCAGCGCACCTGCGCGCCTACACAGGCCAAGGGTTTTTGCAACGCGCGAAAGTGCCCTTGCAGCACCTCCCCGCCAAACGGGCTGAGGGTATCGCCCTGGCGAACCGGCGGCCTCATGCTTTCGCCCCTTTCGCCGGGACCATCTGCACACCCTCGGCCTCCATGTCGGCGATCAGGGTGGCGATGCGCAAGTCCTGCTCGGCGGCCAGGCGCTCGCTGCGCAGGCGTTTCACCGTGTCGCCGAACGCATAGCTGTATTCCAGGTTATCGGGCGCGCCGCCCACGAACGGCAGTACCTCGCCAGTGGCAGCGTCGGCCACTTCGTACTCCGGCAGGCCGTAATCCCGCGGGCCGTAGTAGTGCAGCACGTATTCGCGGGGGTGGACCGAGGGTGCGATACCCACGGGGTGGCCACCTACGGCAAACAGGCGCAGGCGCTTGTTGCTGATGGTGTCGAAGAAGATGACGCGGTGTTGTAGGTAGCCGCCCCAGGGCTCGCGAGCCTTCAACAGATCGTGGAGAAACCACGCGCGTGAGTCGTGCACCTGGTCATCGAACAAGGCGACGATCGCGGCCAAGGTCGGGTCATCGGAGACCCGGTAATGGGGGCCGATATGTTGCGGGAAGAGCTTGGTGGCAATCGGGGCGGCATGTTTGATAATGGCCCTGCGCTCGAGGGCTTGGTCCACGCGCAAGAGGAGGTAGACGTCAGATATAGCTTCCAAGCCGGGTAGAAGCTTGGCATGCATTACACCATTGTGAGGGCGCCTGGACGGCGAAAACCGGTAATCCGCTTTGAACTCGCCGGCTGCCTGGCTGAGCTGGGTTTTGTCTACCGTCGGCTCATAGTCCGCGGGCACCGGGATACCGACGTGCTCCGCCGGAGTACTGGCACCGGCTAATTTTGTCTCGTTATCCGCCCTCGCGCTGGCTTGCAGCTTTTTACGCGCCTGCCGCTCCATGGCCTGCGTAGCGGCATCCTTTTCAGTGGCGTTCAGGTAAAAGGGAAGCTGTGCATACTTGCCACGGGCATAGCGGTCGATGCGCCAGGCAGTCAGCCAGTGCATCTGGTTGGCCATGGCCGCTTCCAGGGTTTGCCCCGAATCGATGGCTTCGCCGAACTCCACCGTTTGGTTGAGCGTTTCCTCATCCAGGCCCAACGTATGCCGCCACGCATTGAAGCGCCGTACCAGCTCTGGAGAGATGTCGAATTCGCGGATGGCGTTGCCCGGCATTGACCTGTAGTCGTGCTTTTCGCGCAGCCATTCCGGTAGGCATTTCCTCAGAACAGTCAGCGGCGCCCCCGCTTTGAAGGCCGCGGCGTACATATCGTGCAGCACGATCTGAGAAAGAACATGTTCAGCTCCGGCCAAGGCTTTACCTTGATCGCCCCTGGGGTAACCGCCGCCTACATCAGAGTGCATACCGGGGTAAAGCACCTCGGTGGCATACGGTGGATATCGCCCATCCTTATAGCGAGCTGAATCCACCGGAAAACTCAGCCGTTGCTCGTGAGCGGCCACAAAATGTTTGCATACTTTGATCCAGTTAGGGAAACGTTCAGCGTCTGGTAATTTCTGCGTATCATCAGCCCAACTGGCGTGACCGTCGACAAACAGCCCCATATCTGTGGTGCCGACAGAGGCCACGGTATCCATGATGCCGAGAAACTCAACCGAGACCCTGATGCCTAATAGTGCTTGTTCAGGCTTTTCGGCCCCCGGCGGAGTATCGAACATCTCGCTCAGCCAGTTGACGAAGGCCCGGGCTTCAGCTGCGCCGCGGGAGAAGCCGTAGACGAAGAGCTTGATCGCGGGGTATTTGGGCTGGGACTTTTCGAGACAGGGTCTTAAAGTTTCCAAAAGTTTCTTGAAAGCATTGCGCCGACTTGGACTTCCTGGGCGAAAATCTATATAAGGAGTAGCCATTTCTCTTAGGCAACTCCTCGCCACAGTCAGATTCAATTCATCTCCAACGAGGGTAAGACACAAGACATCTATGATTCTGAGAAGCCCCCAATTTATCCGATTTTCGCCACCAGCCCCAGATGACATACCCAAGGTTGTATATTCCAGCTCACCAATTTCAGGAAAAGGAGTACCCACGCCCGGAATATAATATGAAAAAAAACCTTCTGACGTCTTATTTAGCGCAGCATGAAATAGCCGCGCCGGGTTTGTAGGGTGAGATGGGTCCGCTTGAGTATCAGCTAGCTGATTATTATTGGTACCATCAAAAAAAATACTAACATGTAAACTTTTTGCACAACCCCCCCTTGCTTTTGTAGTACCCCGGGACTCAGCTCCCCTTTGGTAAGCTCGCAGCTCAAATTCTTGATTATAATAGTTATCCAAGACAGTTTTTTCTCCCAAATACAATCGACCCTCCTCAGGAAACACAGCTGGGAAATGAACAAAATCTTCTTTTAATTCTCTGGACATACTGCGGGCTCCTCCATCTCCAATGGCTCTTTAATTGGATGCCTCGGCGACCAATACGCAGCACATGAATGGGTTATCTTGACCCTTCTACAAGTCAGAAAATGAACAGTAGGCCCGCAAAAACTATCACCATATTCGGGAACATCTAAAACCACCCGATACATTTCAAAATTTTTTGCATGGGCTTCCCAAGCTCCCTTTTCGAAACCGAAACCTTCTTTTCGCATAGGAATATCCGCATCAGGATTAGGATCCACTTCCCATTCGATAGTAGCTTTAAGGCCTGGGCGCCACTTCGCTAGCACAGCGGCGCAGCAGGAGTAGCCACTTTCTCCAAAAGGTCTTACGCCTGCTCCCCGTTGCCCACTATAAGAAAACCAGTTAATACCAACTGCAGTGTGATTTACTCCCTTGATATTTCCGTAATAAACCTCACTGACGTTTTCGGCACCATATAAATTGGCAGACGAGCACATCAGAATAAGTAAGGAAGCAGGCATGCACCGCCAGCACCTCTGGATAAGCCGGTGTCTGAAGTTCGCACTTAGATAGTTACTGGACATTCGGCCGGCTCCTCCATCTTCATTGGCTCTTTTATAGGATATTTTTTTGAGAATTGGGCAATACAAGAATGTGTGACCTTTACTTTTCTACAGGTCAAGAAATGCACGGTCGGCCCGCACACTTTAACCCCGTACTCTGGGATGTCCACCACAGCATGATGCCGCTCAAAATTTTTGACATGGGCAGCCCATGCTTCCTTTTCAAAGCCAAATCCTTCCTTAAGCATTGGAATGTCTGCATAGGGGTCAGGATCAACTTCCCATTCAATGGTAGCCTTCAGACCAGGGCGCCATTTAGCAGAAACCGCAACACAGCATGAGCCACCTCTCTGACCAAAGGGCGGAACATTCGTGACCCTCTCTCCATTATAAGAAAACCAATTAACACCTACCGCAGTGTGATTAACACCTCTTAAATCTCCATAATAAAAAGCGACCTCCGGGTTTTCTTCCGCACTGGAAATAGAGCCCACCAGAACAATAGCGGCAATCGACCCACTTCTGACAAAACCCCTAAATAATTTGCTCAAATATTGAGCTGCCGGAATTTTTACGGACATACTGCAGGCTCCTCCATTTTCTCTGGTTCTTGAATAGGGTGATTAGGTGAAAAATGCGCAAAACAAGAGTGTGTAACCTTTACTGTCCTGCAGGTTAAAAAGTGTACTGTCGGGCCGCACACTTCTTCTCCATACTCTGGGATGTCCACCACGGCATGGTGCCGCTCAAAGTTTTTCACATGGGCAGCCCATGCTTCCTTTTCATAGCCAAAGCCTTCCTTGCGCATCGGGATGTCTGGATAGGGATCGGGATCCACTTCCCATTCAATGGTAGCCTTCAGTCCAGGGCGCCATTTAGCATGAACCGCAGCACAACATGAACCGCCTCGCTCACCAAAGGGTGGAATATTTGTGACCCTCTTGCCATTATAAGAAAACCAATTAACACCTATCGCAGTGTGATTAACACCTCTTAAATCTCCATAATAAAAAGCAACCTTAGGGCCTTCTTCCGCACTGGAAGTAGAGCCCACCAGAACAATAGCGGCAATCCTGACAACACCCCTAGATAACGTGCTCAAACATTGAGTTACCGTAATTTTTACGGACATACTGCAGGCTCCTCCATCTTCAACGGCTCTTTATCAGGATGCTCCGGCAACCAATATGCGGAACAGGAATGAGTTACCTCATTCCCCGACGCACTTCCGAAGCCCCCCGAAAAAACCAAACTCGCGCCACAAACAGCCCCTGGCCTGTATTTGAAGCCCCTCATTTCGCAAACTCCCTCAAACCCAGCGCGGCTTCGCCCCCGCCAGAAACGCCCTCCGCGGGCTCTTCGGCTAAACACCGCTTACACCGCACAACCTCACCCGGCGCGGGCTGCACATCGGCTGAATGGCCCTCCCCACAACCAGCCACCGCCACATACGCGCAGAACAACACGTCTACTGCCCACTCCAGGGCTTTCACTCTCAACTCCATGGCTGGCCCCCTGCCGCGGTGGCCGCGACAGCGGCCCAACGCGCTTCCAGGCGTGGCCCGGCGTACATTTCAAGGTTGCCCAGCCACCCTTGCGTGCGCGCCTCGCGCGCCAGTTCCAGGCACAAGGCGAACCGCGCCTGCTGGGTCGCCCCGCGGCAATAGGTGCCGGCAAGGGCCATCAGCCCTTCGGCGTCGCGAACGTCCAACAGCCGGTCCAGTTGCTCGTCACTCAGCACGAGCGGTGGGCCCTCTTCGGGAGTGGGGAGGTCGTGGCGCCAAGTGCCATGGCGCAAGATGGGTTGCTGATCACGGTCGAGCCAGGCCCAGCCGAGGGCGACCTGTGTGAAGCGCGCTTGTTGCGCTTCGCTGAGCACGTCGTCGAGCAAGACCGGCCACACCCGGGTGTCGAAGTAACGCAACAGGCCGACCTGCCCGGCCCAGTCGAACTGGGCCAGGCCGCGCAGGGTGGTGCTGAGCGTGCTGAACGCCAGCGGTGTAAACAGCACCAGCAGGCCCGGCAGCGCCCACAGGTGCCGCGCCAGTTCCGCCAGCCAGGCCTTGTGCCGGCGTTCGTTGAGGTCGATGCGCATCAGCAGCGGCGCCAGGTGCTCCAGGCGTTGTTCCGGCAACCCCTGGAACAACGAAAAACACGGCAACGGCGGCTGGAGCATGCCGATGGCGGGCAGCAGCGGTTGCTCCCAGCAGGCCTGGTCGACGATCACGTCGAGATGGCGATGGCCATAGCAGGCACAGGCGCGCTCGAGTTGTTGCAGCCAGGCTTGTTGCGCGGGGGTGTTCAGAAGCATCAGGCAAACCCTCGCATCACCGCGCCCGCCGCCCGTTTCGCGGCCCGGCGCAGGCATTCTTCGCACACCGACTGGGGCAGTTCAGGCAGGGCGAAGCTTTCGCCGCCGGGCAGGTCCCACTCGTGTTCACCCTTGAAACTCAGCACACCAGGGCTTTGCACCTGGATGTCACCGTTCTCGGTAATACGAATAAACCCGCCGCCACACCCCAGGGTGATGCCCTTGAGCGCGGTGATCCTCACCTCCCCCTGGGTAGCCTGCACCGTCACCTCGCCCAAGGCGGCGAGCCCCATGCGGTCACCATGGGCCTCGAGCTCCAGCGGCCCCTTGCCGGCCACTACGCGCACCCCTTCCTCGCGCGCCAACAGGCTCATGCCTTGGTGCGATTGCAGGCTCAGCCGCTCGGCGGCCGCGGCGTGCAGGTGCGCGCCGCTGCGCAGGTAGGTGCTGCCGCCGGCGCTGAGCAGCAGTTGCTCAGGTGTGGTGGCAGCGATGCCTTGCGGGGCACTGAGCACGATGGCCGGGCCGGCGAGTTGCTCGGCCTGGCGTTGCAGGTGCTGCAGGCCTTCGGTGGCTGGGGCCGGGCTGCGGTGGGCCTGGGCGATTTGCTGGCATTGCTGGAAGTGCCGCTCGGCGCCTTCGACCAGGGCCAGCGCGCTGCGCATGTCGAGCACCTGCCCGCCCGCCTTCACCTGCTCATCAGCACTGACCAACACCCCCTTCCCCGCCCGCAACACCCCCCAGGCATCGGTACGCAGCTCAAACCCCTCGCCGCGCTTGTGCTTCGCGGCATCCACCAGATGCCCCAAGTTCAACTGGCTCTTGCCACCAAACTCGGTGCTCAGCTTCACGTGCTCCTCTCCGCGGCGGTCTTCCATGCGCAGCTTGTTGTTGGCCGGGGTGCGCAGCACGTTGCGGGTTTCGTTGAAGCGGTTCACGGGGTCCACATGCTGTTTGTCGTGCAGCGCGTGGGCGATGTAGGGGCGGTCGGGGTCGCCGTGTTCGAAGGCGATCGCCACTTCGGTGCCGGGTATCAGCGGCAGGTGCAGGCCATGCTTGGCGCCGGCGTAGGGCCGGGCCAGGCGTAGCCATTGGCTCTCCTCGCCCTTGGGCCAGGGGTGCAGGTCGAACACGAAGCGCACGCGGTAGCGGCCGTCGTTGTCGAGGTCGGCGTAGGGGCGGCCGGGGTCGAAGCGTTCGGTGACCCGCGCCGGCAGGGTGCCGGCCATCACCGGCTTGGGCTTGAGTGGCGGGCGGTAGGCGACGCTTTCTATAAAGGGGATGCCGCTGAACTGCACCTGGTAGTTGCGCTGGCGGTGGCCGCGTACGCGGGTGTGGGTGATGCTCACGCCTTCGGCGAAGGCCTGCGGCGGGCCGTTGCTGATGGGCAGGGTTTGCCCGGGGGCGAGGCTGGCGCAGCTGCTTTCGCCGCTCAGGCGGGTTTGCCCGTTGAGGTAGCGTTCGTGCAGCAGCCGCGCGCTGAAGTAGGCGCTGGGGCTGGGCAGTTGGCGGCCGCGGTCGATGGTGTCGCCGACGTCGACGAAGCAGTCGTCGAGGTGGTAGGCCAGGCCGCGGGTGGTGGTGGTGTTGCCGCGGGTGTGGTCCACGCCCACGTCTTCGTCGTAGGCGCGGCCGGCGTCGACCCCGCCGTTGGACAGCGGGCTGAGGTCCATGTAGCTGTAGTGGCGCACGCGCACGGCTTTTTCCACCACCTGGTGCTCGGCGCGCAGGGCCCACACGGCGTCTTCGCCATCGTTGGCCAGGCCCGCTTCGGCCACGCAGGGCAACTCCGTGGCGGTGGGCGGGGTGAACTGGTCGTCGTGAAAGTGCATCACGCCGATGCCGCCGCTGTGGATCTCGGCGAAGCGGTACCAGATGCCCACCTCGGCCAGCAGGCGGTCGATGAAGGCCAGGTCGCTTTCGGCGTACTGCATCACCTGTTCGCGCTTGGCGTACTCGCGGGCGAGTTCGAAGCGGCATTCGTAGGTGGGGAACTGGTTGTGCTCCACCAGCACGCTTTTGACGATTTCCGGGATGCTCTGGTGCTGGAAGATCCGCGAGTACTGGCCGCGGCCGAGCAGCGCCAGGCGCGGTTGCAACGTGACCTGGTAGTGGGTTCGCTCCTTGCTGCGCTTGAGGTGCTTGAAGCCGGTGATGAAGCCGAAGATCGAGCGCAGCGGGGCCGGTTGTTGAACCTGCTGGCCGGCCCAGGCGGGTTTGACCGGGGCGGCGTGCAGCACCAGGCTGGCCTCCTTGGCCAGGACCTGGTCGGGGTGGATGTCCAGCGCGCTGGAGTCGAATTCGATTTGGTAACTGAAGGGCTGGCTGAGGTGCTCTTCGCCGTCGAAGGCGATGACGTCAATGGCGGCGTCGAGGCCTTGGATAGTGAGGGAATAGCGAGTGTAGGGCTGGGCCATCTCAGGCGCCCTCCTCGGCATCAACAAACTCCAACACCACCCCCTGCGCCTCGCAGTAACGCAGCGCCACCTCGCTCGCCCGCCGCCCCAGCGCTTGGCGCCGCAGCAGTTGCTCGGCCAGCGCCGGCAGTACCTGTTGGTCCAGCAGGCTGCCGAGGTGGCGGGCGCCGCTGTCGGGGTCGAGGCAGGCGGCGGCCAGGCCTTCGCTGAGGCTGGGGTGGAAGGTCGAGGCGAGGCCGTAATGGCGGTGCAGGCGGGTGGCAAGAGTGGCCAGCTTCAGCTCGACGATGCGCTGCAGGGCGCTGGCGCCCAGCGGGCGGTAGATCAGGGTTTGGAAGCGCGCCAGCAGCGCCGGCTGGAAGTGCCGGCGCAGGGTTGGGTGGAGCACCTCGAACAGTGGCAGGCCGGGGGTTTCGGGGTGCTCGGCGAGGCGGCTGAGCAAGGCGTCGCTGCCGAGGTTGGAGGTCATCAGGATGACCGTGTTGCGAAAGTCGATGTCGCGACCTTCGCCGTCGCGCATCCAGCCGCGGTCGAACACTTGGTAGAACAGTTCGAGCACGTCGTGGTGGGCTTTTTCCACTTCGTCGAGCAGCACCACACTGTAGGGGCGTTGGCGTACCGCTTCAGTGAGCACGCCGCCGCGGCCGTAGCCCACGTAGCCCGGCGGCGAGCCTTTGAGTTGGCTGACGCTATGGGCTTCCTGGTACTCGCTGAGGTTGATGCTGACCAACGCCTGCGCGCCGCCGAACAGCACGTCGGCGAGGGCGTGGGCGGTTTCGGTCTTGCCCACGCCGCTGCTGCCGACCAGCAGGAACACCCCCAGCGGGGTGTGCTCGCTGGCCACCCCGGCCTTGGCCGCGCGCAAGCGCTTGGCCAGGGCGCTGAGCGCGCCGGGCTGGCCGATCACCCGTTCGCCGAGGCGGGCTTCGAGTTCGAGCAGGTTGGCCTGTTCGCTTTTGAGCAGGCTGCCGAGGGGGATGCCGGTCCAGTCGGCGACCACTTCGGCGACGCTGCGCGGGTTGACGTCGATGTTCAGCAGCGGCCGCCCACCCTGGTGGCGGGCCAACTGTTGGCGCAGCAGTTCGGCTTCGTCGAACTTGCCGGCCTGGCGCGCGGCCAACAGCGGCAGCAGCAGTTCCAGCTCTACGTGGTGGCGGCGCTGCAGGTCGAGCACCTGGCGGTGCAGCAGGGCTTGCTCGCGGTCGATCTCGCCGAGGCGTTCGCAGGTGTGCCGGTGGCCGCGTTCGCGGTCGGCCTCCAGCGCCGAGCATTCCACCGCCAGGGCGGCCTGGCGGGCCTTGAGGGTCACCAGCGCCTGGGGCTCGCAGTCCAGCGCCATGCGCACCCGGGCGCAGGCGGTGTCGAGCAGGTCGACGGCTTTGTCGGGCAGTTGCCGGCCGCTGAGGTAGCGCTGCGACAGGTTGACCGCGGCCTGTACGGCGGCGTCTTCGACGTGCACGCCGTGGTGGCTGGCGTAGCGCTGCTTGAGGCCACGCAGCATCAGGCAGGCGCCGGCGGCGTCGGGCTCGGCCACTTTCACTAACTGGAAGCGCCGCTCCAGCGCGGCGTCGCGTTCGAAATACTGTCTGTACTCGCTCCAGGTGGTGGCGGCCAACGTGCGCAGCTCGCCGCGCGCCAGGGCCGGCTTGAGCAGGTTGGCGGCATCGCCGGCGCCAGCGGGGTTGCCAGCGCCGATCAGGGTGTGGGCTTCGTCGATAAACAACAGCACCGGCGGCGCGGCTTGCTGCACGGCGTCGATTACCCGTTTGAGGCGCTGTTCGAACTCGCCCTTGACCCCGGCGCCGGCTTGCAGCAGGCCCAGGTCGAGGCTGCGCAGGCCGGTGTTTTGCAGGCTGCGCGGCACGTTGCCTTCAGCGATGCGCAGGGCCAGGCCCTCGGCCAGGGCGGTTTTGCCCACGCCAGGTTCGCCGACCAGGATCGGGTTGTTCTTGCGCCGGCGGCTGAGGATGTCGATCACCTGGCGGATTTCGTCATCGCGGCCGAACACCGGGTCGATCAGCCCGGCGCGGGCCTTGCCGACCAGGTCGTGGGTGTAGAGGTCGAGCACGCTGGCGCCGGCGGCCTCCACGCTGGTCTCGCCGAGCACCTCAGCGCCCAGCACCTCGGCGGGCAGCGCCTCGGCGGCTTCGCAGGAGTGCTCGGCGAGGGCGCCGTGCAGGGCCTGCAGTTGCGCGCCTCCCAGGCTGAGCAACGGCCAGGCGGCTTCGCAACTGAGCAGTTCGGGGGCGGCCGCCAGGGCGCTGAGTACGTGCAGCGAGCGCAGGCGGTCGTGGTCTTCGGCCAGCGAGGCCTTCAGCCACGCTTGCTGGATCAGGGTTTGCAGCTTGCCGCACAGCTGCGGCTTGGCCTGCACGCTGCGCGGCAGGCTGTCGAGGTGGGCGAGCAGGCCCTGCCAGAGGGCCTCCTGGTCCCACTCGTAACGGCGGGCGATCAACGGCAGGTCGCCGCTGCCGGCCTCGAGCAACTTGAGCAGCCAGTGCTCGACGCAAATCTGGGCATGGCCGCGCTGCTGGCACAGCGAGGCCGCCGCGCTCAGCGCCTGGGCGCAATAGGGGTTCAGGCGGCGAAGCAGGTGGGCGGAGGATGGCGCGGCCATGGTCGGTGTTCCTTGTTCTCGTTCGGGTGGGAACGAGCCCCCGGCGGGCGGGGGCTCGCGTGGGGAGGATCAGGCCGCGGTTTCGCGGGTGTTCCAGGCGTCGGCGTGCTGCACGTTGCCGTCGAGGTACTTCCAGGTGATGGTTTCGTAGCGCAGCTCAAGCTGCTCCAGGTGGTTGAACTTCTCCTTGGCGGGGTCTTTCACGTTGTGCATCAGTGGGGCGACCTTCACCACCTTCACGTTGTCCAGCGTGATGTTGTAGTACTCCACCTCCTGGCCGCCGTCGTTGATGCGGTAGAACTTGAACTCGGCGCGCTTGAGCGTTTGCCCGGTGGTCGCCGCCTTGTACAGGTAGGGGGTACTGGCATCGACCTCCTTGGTGAACTCGAACGCGTTGTGCACGCGGGTGCCGGTGAGCTTGCCGGTGCTGTTGTCGGTGGGGATGTAGACACAGTGCTGATGGGCCACAACCTCAATGCTGCCTTCACGGCCTTGTACATCGACCGAGCCTTTGATCTCGGCACCGCCGTCGTCTTGCAGCCACAGGTACATCGGAATAGCCATATAAAACGCCTCTCTCAAGATTGCGCAGCCGCACCTTGCGGCTGCTCGGTAATGCCCGGCGCCGTGGCGGCGGGCGCGCAGGCCCCTGCGTTCGGCACCAGGCGGATATCGACGCGCCGGTTGCCGGCGCGCCCGTGTTCACTGTCGTTGGGGTGCAAGGGTTGGCTGGCGCCAAAGCCCTGCACGGCAAAGCAGTTGCCCTGCAGCCCGCCTGTTTGCTGCAGCCAGTCGCGCACCGCCCGCGCCCGGGCGAACGACAGCGCCAGGTTGCGCTGGGCATCGCCGCGGGCGTCGGTGTGGCCGGCGATCACCACCAGCGCGCCGGGTTGCGCCTGGATCTGCATCAGCGCGTTGACCAGCACCGGGGTGGCTTCGGCCTTGAGTTGGGCGCTGCCGCTGTTGAACCGCGACAGGCTGTTCAGGCTCAGCGCTTGTGGTGCCGGCGCCACCGCCGGCGGCACCGTGGCCGGCGGCAGCAGCAACCAGGGCCGCAGGGTTTCGCCGCAGTAAAAGCCGAAGCCCAGCCCGGGCGGCGGGCCATGGCGGCGGTGGTGGTCGAGGCGCGCGGCCCAGCCCGCCAGCGCAGCGCCGGCGGCTTCGCGCTCGGGCCCTGGCGGCAGCGCCAGGTAGGCGTGCACCTGGTCGCTCAAGCGGCCGGCCATCCGCAGGTTGTGCCAGGCGGCGCTGGCCAGGCTGAGCAGCGCCGCGGCGGTGAAGGCCCACAGCGCGATCAACCCGGCCCGGCGCCGCGGCGCGTGGTTGCGCGGCGCCGGCAACAGCGCCAGCAGCGGGTCCGGAAACGGCAGGCCGGCCGGGCCGGCGGCAGCCTTAGGCAGTGCCAGCGGCGCGCCGCCGGTGAGCCAGCGCTGCCACAGGCTGCCGGCGCTGGGCCCTTCGAGGCCGGGCACCCAGGTGGCGGCCCAGGCCAACGGCAGGCAGCTGCCCGCGCCTTCGCCGGTGCCGGCGAGCATCGGCACGCCATCGCCGCGCAGGCCCTCGATCAACCCCAGCAGTTGCACCGCGCGCTGCAGCCGCTGCACCTGCTCGGCGCGCCCAGCGCCTTGGCGTTGCCAACGGGCCAACGGCAGCGTGCTGCCGGCTTCGTGCACCTGCAGGGCGCCGCCCTGGCCGCTGAACCATGGCTGTTCGCCCTCCCCGCCCGGCAGGTAGCTGGCCAGCAGCCAAGGCAATGCCGCGCCCTGCTGGCGCGCCCGCGCCAGTTGGTAGCGCCAGGCGCGCAGGGCCACCGCCAAGGCGTCGGCATCGCTGAAGGTGTCGGGCTGCAGCACCAGCACCGCGCTCAGGCGCCCGCCCCAGTGGGGGCGTTGCGCGAGCACTTGGGCGGTGGCGGCGGGCAGTGCCTCGGCCTCGGCCACGGCGAGGTAGCAGGCGTGCCGGCGCAGGTGCACGCCGGGGGCAAAACCCCCGCCGCAGAGCAGCACCACCGGCAGGTGGTAGTCCACCGGTGGCAAGCCCGGCAACGCTGCAACGGCCTGCCGCCGTGGCTGCCCGGCGTGGCGCCAGCCCACGGCCAGCGCGGCCAGCACCAGCGCCGCCGCCGGCCAACCCAGGCGCCAGGCTCGGGGAGCAGCGCCAGCCAGCCCAGGGCCAGGGCGCCACACCACAGCCACAAGGCACGCACCAAGCGCACGCTCATGGCAGCGCCTGTGGCGGTTGCAGCGCCGCCAACGCGTGGCCCAACTGGGCGTCGCACAGCCACCAGGCGCCGGCCAGCAATGCGCAGGCCAGCAACCCATGGCCGAACATCCCCAGCCGTGCGCGGGCACGGCGCAGCCCGGCGGGCGCCGCCACCGGCAGCGCCAGGTCGCTGTCCAGCGGCCCGCCATGGGCCTCCAGCGCGGCCAGCAGTTGCAGGCGTTCGGGGGCGTCCTCGCGGTCGAAGCGGCCCTTGAAGCCCAGCAGCAGCACGCGGTGGAACACACCCAGTACGCGGGCGTCTGGCGCCGGCTCGGCAAGCGCCGCGTGCATGGCTTCGAGCAACGCCTCGCCGGCCTGGTGGTGGCCGAGAAACTTCGCCTGCAGCAGCTCCCCGGCCCAGGCGTGGCGGTCGGCTTCCGGCATGCTGTGGAGCAAGGCTTCGTCGAGCAGCGCGCACTGCGCCAACTGCACCCGGGCCGCGCTCAGCGGGGTCAGCCCGGCCGCGCGCAAGGCGCCCGGCAGCGCCTCAGCGGCGGCTTCGCATTGCTTGCGCAGCACGCCCACATCGCTGACCTGGGCGCCCACGCGCAGTTGCACCAGCAGCAGGTAGGTGGGTTGCATCACGTGGTCGAGGCTGTTGCAGAGGGTCACCGCGCTCATGTGCGTAACACCGCGAACAGTTCAAGTTGGGCCTCGGCGAGCCGGCTGGGCACGTAGATCGCGCAGCCGCCGGCGGCCACCAGGGCATGGCCCTGGGGGGTGTCGAGCTTGAGGTGGAAGTACTGGTGTTCGAGGCGCAACGGCAGCGCCGCCGGCACGTAGGCCAGGGGCATCAGCGGCACGCCGTCGAGGGCGGAGTTCACCAGGCGGTCGAGGTCGTCGGGGGCGGCCACCTTGCACAGCACCGGCACCTGCTGCTGCACCTGCGCCAGCGGCAACGCCGAGCGCACCGAGAGGTACAGGTCGAGCCCACCCGGCTCGCGCAGGCGCGGGTCTTCCAGGCGCGCCTGCCAGCGGTGCGGCTGGGCCCGCGCCAGCTCCAGCGCCACCACCCGCGACGGCAGGCTGGCTTCGAGCAGGTTCGAGAGCAACCCCATCAGCGGCGGGAACACCGCCTGCGGCCGGGCGTGGTCGTAGGGCGGGATGGCGCCCAGGTCATGCTCCAGCGAGAAGGTCAGCAGGCTGCCGGCGAGCTTGGCCATTTCCTGGTACACCGCTTCCGGGTGGCGCTGCGGTTGCGCGAGCAGGCCGGCGAGGATCGGCTGATAGGTGTTCAGCGCGTTGAGCAACCAGAACAGCGACACGTCGGCCACGGCGAAGTCGGCCATGCGCTGGTTGCTCTCGCGGCGCAGGCCCATCAGCCGCTCGCGCTTGGCCTGCAACTGGTTGAGCAGGTGCCCCAGTTGCTGGCACAGCCCCGGGTGGGCGGCGAAGCTCAGCAGCGGCGGCACGAAGGTCGGGTCCAGCGCCCAAGCGCCGTGGCCGTCGCGGATCACCCGGGCGACCGGGCAGGTCAGGTAGTCGGCGTTGGCGCCGCCGGCCAGGCGCAGGGTCAGCTGCGGTTCGAGTACGGCCATGTCTACGGTGTTCTCGCCGTAGAGGTCTTGCACCGGCTTCCAGGCCTGGCGGTAACGGGTGGGCAGCGGCGGCGTTTGCCCCTGCAACTGGCAATTGCCGCCGTTGGCGTGCTCCAGCGGCAGCGCCAGCAGCACCTCGGCGCTGTCTTCGGCCAGGCCGGCCAGGGCCATGGCCGGCGGCAGTGGGTCGGTGCGGGCGGTGTCGAGCAGGCTGCCATCGGCCAGCCGCACGCACAGGTGCTCGGCCTTGAGCGTGCCGAGCTTGAGCGCCTCGGGGTCGAACTCGGCGGCCTGCACCCCCCAGGGGTGCAGGTGCGCCAGGCGCGCGACGCATTCGGTGGCCCAGGCGGCCACCCGCGCCTGCTGCTGCAGGTGCTGTGGCGCCAGGTGGATGCCTTCGGCCCAGAGCGGGCGATCGATTCTCATCGTTGCGCTCCTGGGCGATCAGGCCTTGGCCTTGGGCATTTGCGAGACCAGCGAGAGGTTCACGTCCATCCCCTCGACCTGGAAGTGCGGCACCGCGTACAGGCGCACGCGGAAGAACCCGGGGTTGTCTTCGATGTCCTCGACGCTCACCTTGGCTTCGCGCAGCGGGTGCGAGGCTTGCAGGTCATCGCTGGGGTCGGTCATTTCGGTCACCAGCCCGCCGATCCACTTGTTCAGCTCCATCTCGAGCACGCGGCGGTCCTTGGTGGTGCCGATGTTTTCGCGCTGGATCAGCTTGAGGTAATGGGCGATGCGCGAGAGCAGTAGCACGTAGGGCAGGCGCGCGTTGATGCGGCTGTTGGCGGTGGCATCGGGGCTGTCGTACAGCGCTGGCTTTTGCGCCGAGTTGGCGGAGAAGAAACACGCGTAGTCGCGGTTCTTGTAGTACGAGAGCGGGATCAGCCCGAGGTTGGCGAACTCGAATTCGCGGGTTTCCGGGATCATCACCTCGGAGGGGATCTTCACCTGGTTGCCGGTGCCCAGGTCGTACAGGTGGATCGGCAGGTCGGTGACCGCGCCGCCGGCCTGGGGGCCGCGGATCTGCACGCACCAGCCGTTGCTGACGAAGCTCTTGACCATGTTCGCGGCGAAGGCGAAGGCGGCGTTGGTCCACAGGTATTTGCCGTGGTCCGGGCCCTTGACGTTCTCCACGTAGTTGAAGCTGCGCACCGGCACGGTGTCAGGCCCATAGGGCAGGCGGCCGAGCACCCGCGGCAAGGTGAGGCCGATGTAACGGGCATCGTCGCTGTCGCGAAAGGCCTTCCACTTCAGGTATTCGGCACGGTCGAAATAGTTGCCGATGTCCTTGATGGCGGCCACTTCTTCCATCGTCTGCTTGCCGAAGAACGCCGGCCCCACCGCGCCGATAAAGGGCATGTGCGCGGCCGCGGCGACCTTCGACAGGTTGCGCAACAGGGCGATGTCCTGTGCGCCACGGCCGAACTCGTAGTTGGAAATCGCCGCGGCGATCGGCTCGCCGCCGGGGGTGTCGTACTCCTGGGTATAGGTGTGTTGATAAAGGCCGCTCTGGGCGATTTCCGGGGCGTCTTCGAAGTCCTGCACCAGGTGTTCCTTGCTCACGTCGAGCAATTCCAGGCGCACGTTCTGGCGGAAGTCCGTCTGCTCGACCAGGCCCTTCACGCCGCGCCAGGTGGCTTCGACGCGCTGGAAGTCGGGGTGGTGCATCACCGCGTCGAGCTGCTGGCTGATCTGCTCGTCGAGGGCGGCGATGTGCTCGTCGAGCAGGCGCCGGTCAAGCCGCTCGACCTGCCGCGCCGACTGTTTGAGGCGGCCGAGCAGCACGCTGACCGCCGCGGTCACGCGCTCGTCGGCAGAGGCTTCGGCGAGGGTTTCATCGTTCTGGAAGGCGTCGATCGGGCCAATGCCCTGCACCGGGCTCAGGTTGATTTTTTCGAACAGGTTGGCGTAAACGCTGTGGCCAGCGGCGGCCGAAGGGCTGCCGGCAGCCGGCGCGGTGTCGTGTTCCATGGGCATGGGAAGTGTCCTAAAGGCAGTGGGGGAAGGGTCAGCGCGGCGCCAGCGCGGCCAGCTCGGCGTGCAGCCCGGCGCTCAGGGCCGGGTCTTTGAGGATGCGTTCGAGCTCATGGCGGAAGGTGGCGTTGTCGAGCAGGTTGGATTTGAGGTCGCGCAGCAGATTGCGCATCGCCAGCAGCGCGCGCAGTTGCGGGATCTGCCGGGCCACCTGCTCGGGCTCGAAGTCCTTGAGCTGGTCGAAGCGAAGGTCCGCGGCCAGCTCGCCCAGGTCGGGCGCGAGGGTGTTGGGCACGGCCAGCTTGAGCCGCGGCGAGAACTCGCCCAGTACGCTGTCGAAGTTGTTCTTATCGATGCCGACCTTGTTGCGCGCCGACAACGGCGCCTGTTCGCGGCCGTTGCTGTAGTCGCCGAGCAGCATCAACTTCAGCGGCAACTCGACCTTGCGGCTGGCGCCGCCGGTGTGCAGGTCGAGGGTGATGTTCACGCGTGCCTTGGGCACTTCATGTTGAAAGCTTTTTGCGGCCATAACGTCTCCAGAGCCCCAGGCGCCGAAGCGGGGGCTAGTTCAAAAGGGAACCACTCAGTGCCCAGGCGAAACTGGGCGGTGGGTAGTTTCAGGCGGCCTGAGCGCGGCCTCTGTAGGCACTTTCGCAAGGGTGCCGCTGAAAATGCTGCAAAACGGCTCGAAGCGTGGGCTAGCCCCCGCTGTTGGCCGGCGACAGCGGTGCCGGCCAAGCGCAAAGAAACTAACTTCAACTGAAAGCCAAGGGCAATGGTTCCCAATGGCCATGTCAGAAAAGTCTGCGGAATAAACCGGCAATCACTCCCTATTTTCTGAGACTGAACGCGCGGAAGAATATTTTTCTTGAAGGAAAGTTCTGAACATCCACTTAATTGCGGGCAACTTTAATACAAATTATTTCTAGCGCCGCAAAAGTGCCCAAGGCAATATTCTGAATTATTTAAATAAGTACTGGCGGCGCAGGCCTTCACTGGCCTGGGTCAAGCAATCGGTTGTTTGAGCCCAAGGGCCCTAAGCCCGGCTTAGCCGTAATGCTGTTCACTTAATCAATCAGAGCGCTAAATCGGGGTTAAAAAGCCCTGATTTCTTCAAATGGTTTTACTGAGCGCATGACCTGACTGGCCCATCGCCCGGCACAGCCGGAGTGCCGGACCACGGCCTCCCACCAGATGTGTGTAAGTACTTGATTTACGGGGCAACACAGAACTGGTGGGAGGCCGGCTGTGCCGGGCGATGGGCCCTGAAGCTCATGCACAAAGTCAGCAGAGCTCACAGATTGATCTCTTCCGTAAAGCCGTGAAATGGCTTAAGTGAACAGCATTACGGCTTAGCCGGCCTGCCACAACGCCTCAGAAAGCCCCGGTAACGGGCCGGTTACCCTAGCGCGGCGCCTGGCGAGACGTGCGGATCTCCACCAACTTACCCTCGATGAACCGCAAATACCGGTAAGCGCCGTTATCGGGGCCGTAAACCCACCAGGTCACGGTCACAGCATTGGCGCCGGGGGCCATGTAGGTGCGCGGCTGGGGGTATTCGGTGTGCTGGTAGGGCGGCGCGCCGCATTTGCCCTGCACCGTGCCGATGGGGTCGCCTTCGTCGATCAACTCGGTGCCGCAACGCATGCTGGCCTGGGCCCCGCTGGCCAGCGCGAGGGTAAACACGGCAAACAACCACGGGCGGCAATCCATAAGCACCTGCATCGTTAACGGAACGGTGGCCTGAGTTTAGCCCAGCGGCAGCGGCGGTTGGCGCGCGGCAAGCCCAGCAGCGCCTTAATAAAATAGATTCTCATTTGACAATCATAATCATCCAGCCCTAAGGTGATGGCAGGCCATGGACGCCGTCACCCTTCGTTTACCCTCCGCCGCACAGGTATCGCCATGCAGGACACAGGCACCGCGGGCCTCGCCCCTCTTCTGCAAACCCTGATTTCGAACCGGGCCGGGCTGGTCAAGACCGCGGCGAGCATCACCGGCTGCCACAGCCGCGCCGAAGACGTGGTGCAGGACGCCTTCCTCAGGGTATCGGCCATGAGCGCCGAGGCGCTGCCCGGCAATGCCTTGCTCGGCTACGTGTTTCGCATCGTCCGCAACCTGGCGATCGACCACTACCGTAAGCAGGCAATGGAACGCAAATACGTGGTGTGCGATGAGCAGGACCTCAACCGCGCGCCGCAACTGGCCACGCCCGAAACCATCAACGCCGACCGGCAAACCCTGGGTAGCGTCGACCACGCCCTGGCGCAACTGCCCACGCGCACCCGCTACGCGTTCGTGATGTACCGGGTGCACGGCAAGCAGCAAAAAGACATCGCCGCCGAGCTGGGGGTGTCTCCCACGCTGGTGAACTTCATGGTTCGTGACGCGCTGCTGCACTGCAAAAAACGGGTGCTCGGCGAGCCCTGCGCCTGACGCCAGCGGATTGCACCTGACAAAACCTTCAGCTTAGAATGCGAAACATTTTCAAACGCATTCAATTCTGCAGGCCCTCCCCGTGCCCAGCCCCTACCCTACCGCGCAGGTCGAGCGCCTCTATACCGACCATCGCCACTGGCTGGCTACCTGGCTGCGGCGCCGGCTGGGCTGTGACGAACGCGCCGCGGACCTGACCCACGACACCTTCATGCGCCTGCTTTCGGCGCGCCAGGCCACGCCGATCAACGAGCCGCGGGCGTTCCTCACCACCCTGGCCAAGCGCGTGCTGTTCAACCACTACCGCCGCCAGGACCTCGAGCGGGCCTACCTGGCCAGCCTGGCGCTGCTGCCAGAAGCCCTGGCGCCAAGTGAAGAGGAACGGGCGATTTTGTGGGAAACCCTGGTCGCGCTGGATGAGCTGCTCAGTGGCCTGGCGCCCACCGCCAAGCGCGCCTTTTTACTGGCCCAGGTCGATGGCCTGAGCCAGGCGGCGATCGCCCTGGAGCTGGGTATTTCGCTCGCCACGGTGAAGCGCCACCTGCACAAAGCGGCAATGCGCTGCTACTTCGCGCTATGAACGGCGCCCTACGCGCGGCATCGGTGGCCCGGCCGGTGGCCGAACAAGCGGTGCACTGGTGGCTGGAACTGCAAGGTGGGCCCCTGGCCGATGAACAGCGCCGCCAATGGCAGGCATGGCTGGCGGCCAGCCCGGAGCACGCGCGGGCGTGGGCGCACATCGACCAGGTCAACCAGCACCTGGGCGGGCTGGCGCCGCCGCTGGCCCATGCCACCGTGGGCCTGCCCACCGCGCCGGCACGCCGGCGCGCGCTGAAAACCCTGCTGGTGCTGGCCATGGCCGGCGGCGCCGGGGTGCTGCTGGAACGCCAGGGCAGCTTCACCCCGCTGCTGGCCGACTACCGCAGCGGCCTGGGCGAACGCCGCCGCTGGGCGCTGCCGGACCACAGCCAGCTCGAGCTGAACAGCGGCTCTTGTGCCGACGCGCACTTTGCCGGCGGTGAGCGCCTGGTGCGCTTGCTGGAGGGCGAGGCGTTCATCACCTGTGCCGCGGCCGCGCAACCGTTGCGGCTGGCCACCGCGCAAGGGGCACTACTACTTGACCAGGCCCGCGCCGACGTGCGCTTGCTGGGCGGGCGAACGCGCGTATCGCTGTTCAGCGGCCGCGCCCAAGTGCTGCCAAAAAGCTGGGCCGGCGCGCCGCTGTGGCTGGAAGCCGGGCGCCAACTGGAGTTCACCGAGGCGCAGGCACTGGCGCCGCGCCCGCTGGACCCGAACGCCAGCGCCTGGCGCGACGGCATGCTGATCGCCGCGCACATGCCGCTGGCGGAGTTTCTCGGTGAGCTGGGCCGGTACCGCCGTGGCCACCTGCAGTGTGACCCCGCGGTGGCGCGCCTGCTGTTGTCGGGCAGTTACCCGCTGGGCGATACCGAGCGCATTCTCGACCTGCTGCCCAGCGCGCTGCCGGTCAGGGTGCAGCGGGTGACGCGCTTTTGGGCGCGGGTGGTGGCGGCCTGAGGCAGGCCAAGGGCCGCAAACATTTTTCAATCATCCTGAGCTGTTTTCCAACCCTCGCGTGACAAGCCCGGTGAACCCACCCTTAACCGTCTCTGGAATTCACCTGCATGCGTGCTCCCTTCAACACCCTGCGCGGCCTGGCCCTCGGCACCGGCCTGCTCACCGCCCTTGCCGCCCACGCTGAAACCCCGGCCCCGCGCAATTACCACATCGCGCCGATGCCACTGGAAGCAGCCCTGAACCAGTTTGGCCGCGAAGCCAATGTGCTGATCTCGTTTGGCTCGCAGGCCACTGCTGAGCTCAACAGCGCTGGCCTGGAAGGCACCTACAGCGTGGAGGCGGCGCTGGCCGCGCTGCTGGCCGGCAGTGGCCTGGAAGCCCGCGCCGAGGGTAATGGCGCCTACAGCCTGCAGCCACGCCCGGCCGCCGCCGCGCAGGCCGCCGGCGCGCCGCTGCAACTGGGCACCGTGGCGGTGATCGGCGACTGGCTCGGCGAAGCCGACGAGGTAAACGTGTTCGACCACCCCGGCGCCCGTGATGTAGTGCGCCGCGAGGCCTTCGAGCGCAGCGGCGCCGCCACGGTGCGCGAGGTGCTGGGGCGCATTCCGGGGGTCAACGCGCCGGAAAACAACGGCACCGGCAGCCACGACCTGGCGATGAACTTCGGCATCCGCGGCCTCAACCCGCGCCTGGCGACCCGCTCGACAGTGCTGATGGACGGCATCCCGCTGCCCTTTGCGCCCTATGGCCAGCCGCAGTTGTCGCTGGCGCCGGTCAGCCTGGGCAACCTCGACGCGGTCGATGTGGTGCGCGGCGGCGGCGCGGTGCGCTATGGCCCCCAGAACGTGGGCGGCATCGTCAACTTCGTGACCCGCGCCATCCCCCAGCAGGCGACGCTGAAAGGCGGCTACCAGACTGAGCTGTCGCCCTCCTCCAGCCAGGACGGCTTCAAGCACACCGCCAACCTGCTGGCCGGTGGCACCAACGCCAACGGCCTGGGCGGGGCGCTGCTGTACTCCGGCACCCGCGGCGGCGATTGGCGCGAGCACAGCGACACGCGCATCGACGACCTGATCCTCAAGGGCAACTATGCCCTGGACGACGCCAACAGCTTCAATGCCGAAGCGCAGTACTACGACGGCGAAGCCGACATGCCCGGCGGGCTGACGGCCGCGGCCTACAAGGCCGACCCTTACCAGTCTACCCGCCAGAAAGACCGCTTCTGGGGCCGCCGCACGCTGGTCAATGCCGGCTACCGGTACCACCAGGACGACCGCGAATTCACCGTCAACAGTTTCTTCACCCACACCCTGCGCAGCGGCTACCTCGACCAGGGCAGCTTCCTCTCGCTGTCGCCCCGGGAATACTGGGTACGCGGGCTGGAAACGCGCTTCTCGCAAGGCTTCGCCCTGGCCGAGACCCAGCACGAGGTGAGCCTGGGCTACCGCTACATCAACGAGGCCGGCCACGAGCAGCGCTTTCGCGAAAGCACCGCCAGCAACCTCTACCCCAGCACCAGCAGCCTGCGCGACCGCGATACCCGCGGCTACACCGAGGCCCATGCGTTCTATATCGACGACCGCATCGACATCGGCCGCTGGACCCTCACCCCGGGCATCCGCTACGAGTTGATCGACTCACGGCAAAACAACAACCTGACCCAGGTGGACTACCAAGGGGATTACACCACCGCGCTACCGGCGTTGAACGTGCTGTACCGGCTCAGCGAAACCTGGAACCTCTACGCCAACACCGAGGGCTCGTTCGGCAGCGTGCAGTACAGCCAGATGCCCAACCGGGTGAACAGCGGCGAGGTGAAACCGGAAAAAGCCCGCACCTGGGAAGCCGGCACCCGCTACGACAACGGCGACCTGCAGGCTGAGCTGGGCGCCTTCGTGATCAACTTCGACAACCAGTACGACAGCAACCAGACCAACGACACCATCATTGCCCGCGGCAAAACCCGCCACCAGGGCCTAGAGGCCAGCCTGCGCTATGCGCTGGAAGCGCTGAACCCGGCACTGGCCGGGGTACAGGCCTACGCCAGCTACGCGTTGGTCGACGCAACCATCCGCGAAGAAGGCCCCAACCAGGGCAACCGGGTGCCGTTCTCGTCGCGGCACAAGGGCACCTTGGGGGTGAACTACACCAGCGGGCGCTGGAAACTCGACCTCGATGGCAGCTTCCAGAGCGCGCAATACGCCGACAACGCCAACACCGAAGCCGAGAGCGCCGACGGCAGCACCGGGCGCATCCCCGGCTACATGCTGTGGAACAGCCGCGCCGGCTATGACTTCGGCCCGGGGCTGAACGATCTGAACGTGGCGGTGGGGGTAAAGAACCTGTTCAACCGCGAGTACTTCACCCGCTCGTTCGACGACAACAACAAGGGCAAGTACGTGGGTGAGCCGCGTACGGTGTATGTGCAAACGTCTGTGGCGTTTTGACTAGGGTTCGAGGGCCTCTCGCCGTCATGCGGTTCACTTAAGCAATCAGGGCGCTAATTGAGGGTCAAAAGCCCCGATTTCTCCCGATGATTTTACCGAGCGCATGACCTGACCGGCCCTTCGCCCGGCACAGCCGGCCTCCCACGGGTTCTGTATTGCCTCGTCAATCAAGGACTTATACAAATCCAGTGGGAGGCCGTGGTCCGGCACTCCGGCTGTGCCGGGCGATAGGCCCTGAAGCTCATGCACAAAATCAGCAGAGCTCACATGTTCATGCCCTCCACGAGGCCATGAAGTTGCTTAAGTGAACAGCATTACGGCACAGCCGGCCTCCCACAGGATGTTTATTGCCTGGTAAATCAGTGGTTTAAAAAAATATGGCGGGAGGCTGGCGAGGCCGGGCGGAGGGCCCTCAAGCTCCCGCCCCAATGGCCGATACCCTGAGCACCACAGCCCTCCCAGGTAACCACCCGTGCAGTTGTTCCGCACCCTTCGCCAAGCACACCCGATCGCCGGGATCGACACGGCCCGCCGGCCGTTCGACACCCTGCGCCTGGCGTTTGCCTTCGTCGCGCTGGTGGTGCTGGTGATCCTCAGCCTGGAGAGCTGGCGGCTGTGGCGTGACTACCACCGCGCCTACGAGTTGGCGCAGATCACCGTGACCAACCTCACCCGCGCCACCCGCCAGCACGCCGAAGACGCCATCCGCGAAGTCGACGGCCTGACCGCCGGGATCATCGAGCGCATCCAGGGCGATGGCCTGGCGCACATGAACGTGCCGCGCCTGCATGAGCTGCTCAAGCAGCAGGTGAAGATCATGCCGCAACTGGCCGGGCTGTTCGTGTACGGCGCCGACGGCCAGTGGCTGGTCACCAGCCAGGACCGCATCCCGCCGAACGCCAACAACGCCGACCGCGAATACTTCATTTACCACCGCACCCACCCGGAGCTGAGCGTGCACATCGGCGCGGTGATCGCCAGCCGCTCCACCGGCGAGCTGGTGATCCCGGTGTCGCGCCGCTTGAACAACCCCGACGGCAGCTTCGCCGGGGTGTTTCTCGGCACCCTGAGCGTGCAGTACTTCCTTGATTACTATGCCGCGTTCAAGGTCGATGACCGCAGCGTGTTCCTGCTCGCCCTGCGTGACGGCACCCTGCTGGCGCGGCGGCCGTTCGACACCAAGCTGATCGGCACCAACCTCTCCACCAGCGCGCTGTTCAGCCAGTACCTGAGCCAGGCCGACGAAGGCGTGGCCGAGGTGCGCTCGCAGATCGATGGGGTGGAACGGCTGTACAGCTACCGCAGCCTCAACGGCTACCCGCTGATCGTCGACGCGGGGATGTCCCGCGACACCATTCTGCGGCCCTGGTACCGCGACCTGCTGCGCTCGCTGGCGGTGGTCGGCACCCTGCTGCTGGGGCTGTTGCTGCTCGGCGCCGGGTTGTTGCGCGAATTGCGTGGGCGCCAGCACACCGAAGACCAACTGCGCGCCGCGCACCTGGCGCTCGAGGAAATGGCCCTGCAAGACAGCCTGACCGGCCTGGGCAACCGCCGCCGCCTCGACCAGCGCTTGCCCGAGGAGATCGCCCGGGCCCAGCGCGAAGGCACCTCGCTGGCGTTGATCATGCTCGACATCGACCACTTCAAGCGCTTCAACGACCGCTACGGCCACCCCGCCGGCGACGCCTGCCTGCGCGAGGTGGCCGGGGCGATCCGCGCCGCGCTGCGCCGCCCGGCGGACCTCGCGGTGCGCTATGGCGGCGAGGAGATGACCGTGCTGCTGCCGGCCACCGGTGGGCCCGGCGCCTGCCAGGTGGCCGAGGCGATCCTGCAGAACATTCGCGCGCTGGGCATCCCCCACGCTGACCACCCCGGCGGCCAGGTGACCGCCAGCGCCGGGGTGTTCTGCTGCGCGCCGGGGCGCCACCCAAGCAGCGCCAGCGGCATGCTCAAGGCCGCCGACGCCGCGCTGTACATGGCCAAGCACAGCGGCCGGGACCAATGGCGCATGGCCGGGGTAGACGGCTTGTTCAGCGCCACCCCGGGGGGTGTTACCATCGCGCCTTGAGTGTGCGCGGAGCCTGCCCCCATGACGCTGTCCAGCGGCCTGATCGCCGTCGTCGCCCTGGCCTACATGGCCATCATGTTCGCCATCGCGACCTGGGGCGACCGCCGCCGCACGCCGCTGCCGCCGCGGCTGCGGGCCTGGGTGTATAGCCTGTCGCTGGCGGTGTACTGCACCAGTTGGACGTTCTTCGGCGCGGTCGGCCAGGCCGCCGAGCAACTCTGGGCGTTCCTGCCCATCTACCTGGGGCCGATCCTGCTGATGCTCTGCGCGCCTTGGGTGCTGCAGAAGATGGTGCTGATCAGCAAACAGGAAAACATCACTTCGATCGCCGACTTCATCGCCGCCCGCTACGGTAAATCGCAAAGCCTGGCGGTGGTGGTCACGCTCATCTGCCTGATCGGCGTGCTGCCCTACATCGCCCTGCAGCTCAAGGGCATCGTGCTCGGCGTGAACCTGCTGATCGGCGCCGGCGCCGACGCCACCGGCAGCCGCGTGCAAGACGCCGCGCTGGTGATCTCCCTGGCGCTGGCGCTGTTCACCATCATGTTCGGCACCCGCAGCCTGGACGTCACTGAGCACCACCGCGGCATGGTGCTGGCGATTGCCTTCGAGTCGCTGGTCAAGCTGCTGGCGTTCATGGCGGTGGGGGTGTTCGTCACCTATGGGCTGTACGACGGCTTCGACGACCTGCTGCGCCAGGCGCGGGTCGCCGAACCGCTGCAGGCCTACTGGCAGGAGACCGTGAACTGGCCGGCGCTGCTGGTGCAGAGCGCGGTGGCGATGATGGCGATCATCTGCCTGCCGCGGCAGTTTCATGTGATCGTGGTGGAGAACACCCAGCCGGCCGACCTGCGCCTGGCGCGCTGGGTGTTCCCGGCCTACCTGGCGCTGGCCGGGCTGTTCGTGATCCCCATCGCCCTGGCCGGGCAACTGCACCTGCCGGCCTCGGTGATCCCCGATTCGTTCGTGATCAGCCTGCCGCTGGCCGAGGCGCACCCGGCGCTGGCGCTGCTGGCGTTCATCGGCGGCGCCTCGGCCGCCACCGGCATGGTGATCGTCGCCAGCGTGGCGCTGTCGACCATGGTCTCCAACGACATCCTGCTGCCCTGGCTGCTGCGCCGCCAGCGCGCCGAGCGGCCGTTCGAGGTGTTCCGCCACTGGATGCTCAGCGTGCGCCGGGTGAGCATCGTGGTGATCCTCCTGCTGGCCTACGTCAGCTACCGGCTGCTGGGCTCGACCGCCAGCCTGGCGACCATCGGCCAGATCGCCTTTGCCGCGGTGACCCAACTGGCGCCGGCGATGCTCGGCGCGCTGTACTGGAAGCAGGCCAACCGCCAGGGGGTGTTCGCTGGCCTGGCGGCAGGGGTGTTCATCTGGTTCTACACCCTGGTGCTGCCGGTGGCGGCCCACGGCCTGGGCCTGCCACTGAGCACCTTCCCAGGGCTGGCCTGGCTGCACGCCAACCCGCTGCACCTGCCGGCCTCGCCGCTGACCCAAGGCGTGGCGCTGTCGTTCGCCGGCAACTTCGCACTGTTTATATGGGTGTCTGTGTGGTCGCGCACGCGGGTGGCCGAGCACTGGCAAGCCGGGCGCTTCGTCGGCCAGGGCGGCGCCCTCAACCCTGGCGGGCGCGGCCAACTGGCGGTGCAACTCGGCGACCTGCTGCAACTGGCCGGGCGCTTCGTCGGCGAGGCCCGCGCCCACGCCAGCTTCAACCAGTTCGCCGAGGCCCAGGGCAAGGCGTTCAACCCCAACCAGCGCGCCGACAACACCTGGATCGCCCACACCGAGCGGCTGCTGGCGGGGGTGCTGGGCAGCTCGTCGACCCGCGCGGTGGTCAAGGCGGCCATCGAGGGCCGCGACATGCAGCTCGAAGACGTGGTGCGCATCGCCGATGAAGCCAGCGAGGTGCTGCAGTTCAACCGCGCGCTGCTGCAAGGGGCGATCGAGAACATCAACCAGGGCGTGAGCGTGGTCGACCAGAACCTGCACCTGGTGGCCTGGAACCACCGTTACCTCGAGCTGTTCAACTACCCCGACGGGCTGATCGCCGTGGGCCGGCCGATCGCCGACATTATTCGCTTCAACGCCGAGCGCGGTTTTTGCGGGCCGGGCGAGGCCGAGGTGCACGTGGCGCGGCGCCTGCACTGGATGCGCCAGGGCCGCGCGCACACCTCCGAGCGGGTGTTCCCCAATGGCCAGGTGATCGAGCTGATCGGCAACCCGATGCCCGGCGGCGGCTTCGTGATGAGCTTCACTGACATCACCGCTTTCCGCGAGGCGGAGCGCGCGCTGAAGAACGCCAACGAAAGCCTCGAGCAACGGGTGGCCGAGCGCACCGCCGAGCTCAGCGCGCTGAACCAGGCACTGGGCAGCGCCAAAGGCACCGCCGAGGCGGCGAACCGCTCGAAAAGCCGCTTTCTGGCCGCCGTTGGCCACGACCTGATGCAACCGATGAACGCCGCCCGGCTGTTCTGCTCGGCGCTGGCCCACCAACCGGCGGAGCTGCCCGGCGAGGCGCGGCAACTGGTGGAACACCTGGACCACTCGCTGCAATCGGCCGAAGCATTGATCAGCGACCTGCTCGACATCTCGCGCCTGGAAAACGGCCGCATCCTCGCCCAGCCCAAGCCGTTCGCCCTGGCCGAGCTGTACGACACCCTTGGCGCCGAATGCCACGCCCAGGCGCTGCAACAGGGGCTGAAGTTCCGCCTGCGCGGCAGCGCGCTGCGCATCGACAGCGACATCAAGCTGCTGCGGCGGGTGCTGCAGAACTTCCTTACCAACGCCTTTCGTTATGCCCAGGGGCCGATCCTGCTGGGCGTGCGCCGCCGTGGCGGCGAGCTCGAACTGCAGGTGTGGGACCGCGGCCCGGGCATCGCCCCAGACAAACTCGAGGTGATCTTCGAGGAGTTCCAGCGCCTCGACAGCCACCAGACCCGCGCCGAAAAAGGCCTGGGCCTGGGCCTGGCGATCGCCGACGGCCTGTGCCGGGTGCTCGGCCACCCGCTGGCGGTGCGCTCGCGGGTGGGCCACGGCAGCGTGTTCAGCGTGCGCGTGCCGCTCGCCAGCGCCAGCACCGCGCCGATTGCCCGGGTGGCGCCAGCACTGGGCAGCCTGGCGGGGTTGGCGGTGCTGTGCGTTGACAACGAGCAGAGCATCCTGATCGGCATGCACAGCCTGCTCAGCCGCTGGGGCTGTGAGGTGCGCGTGGCCAGCGGCCGCGCCGCCTGCGAGGTGCTGCTGGCCGAGGGCTTCGTGCCCCAGGTGCTGCTGGTGGACTACCACCTGGATGCCGGCGACACCGGGCCGCAGTTGGTCGCCTGGCTGCGCGAGCGGCTAGGCGAGGCCACCGCCGGGGTGGTGATCAGCGCCGACGGCCGCCCGGAAACCATCGCCCAGGTACAGGCCACGGGCCTGGATTTCCTCGCCAAACCCGTGAAGCCCGGCGCCCTGCGCGCGTTGCTGAACCGTTACCAGGGGCAACGGCGCACGGCGTGAAACCGCTACGCAGCGCCAAGCTTCGGGCGCTGTGAGCGGTTTGCCCGTTTGCGTGGGCGAAGGCCTTGTTGGCAAAGGAAAAACCCCCAAAGCCCGGTAGTAGAGGCCCTGCAGGTTACAATCCACAGAACCTGTGGATAACCTAGTGGACAACGGCCAGTAATATCCCGCAAAGGCTTATGGAATGGGGCTTACAGACAAACTGTCGATTTTTTCACCAACAAAAAAAAGCGTGTTTATTCATTGACTTAAACCGGTGAAACGGCGTAGGCCGAGCAGCGCCAAACGCCTGTGTCCAAATGTGACACTTCGGTGCACGCTGTGCACAACGCCCTAAAGGAAGGCAATAGTGCTGCACCGGTAGATGGCGCTTTTTTGTGACCGATTTCGCATAAGCACTGAATAAACCAGGCGCACATCGACGTACCGCTTGTCAGCGCGGCACTTGCATGTTCCAGCTCAACGCTGTAGTGTCCGCCCCCAGTAAGTACCAAGCTGAAATTCAATTTTTGGCCGAGCAAGTCCCCCTCCAGCCTTCAAGGTATCCCCGATACCTCTTCCCGCTGCCCTGAACGGACCTTTACGGCCTTACCCGCGCACTGCCTCAGGTTGCAACCTGGCACCCGCGCGACGGGCGAGTTGACCCAGGACCTTCGTATACCGGCCAGAACCCATGCCGCTACGTTGCCTGGCTTCCCAAGTACCTACTGCCACCTGGCCACGCCCCCATTACATTCACATGGGCGTCACAGGCAGGCCTTATTGTTCCAGCAGGTTCTCCGTGCGGCCCAGCGTGTGGCCGGCGTGACTGGAACGTTTTGATCTCGCACGGCTCTTATCCGTGTCTTATGCAGGAACACAACAACATGACTCATAACCACCAAGCCCACCGGGCCATTGAAACCCTGAGCAGCGCCTTCGCCCCGCTCAAATGCGTCATCTTCGCCGCCCGCGGCGAGAGCTTCAGCTTCAGCCTGGTCAACGAACACGGCGTGGTTCGCCGCAGCGAGCGCCTGTACCCTGACCAGTACGCCACCCCGGCGCCGCTGCAAGCCGTGATCGACCGCACCCGCCAGGCCCTGTTGGCCTGAGCCGGCGGCCCGTCATCGCGATGGGGAATAACAACCGGCGCCTGGCGCCGGTAATGTTTTAAAAACAGGCTTTTACCCCCGGCTATTCACACTACACTTTAAGTAGGGTGTGTTAACGCATGCTCTGAAGGCGGGCCGATCGATCCATTGCTGCCAGCGCTGGGCCCGCCGACCACCTACCTTGAAAGCGGTACAACGGTGAGGTCAGCATGGAGAGCGTCGCAAAGGATTTGTGTCAGCATGTTTTCCGCCTAGCCTGGGACGTATTACGCCCGTTACCAGCTGGCACCCTCAGTGCCCCGCCATAGCCCCGCCTTTGCCCGTCCCAGACAAAACTAGACACACACTCCTTGGCGCCGAATTTGCCTCTGCCGCCCTGCCCATTGCTAGGCCACGCAGAAGTGCTGTGCTGTTTTGTTTCAGAACCTGAACAAGGACTTGACTGAACGCGCAGGATCCAACTACAGCGGGCAACGCCGTCAAAAGCGTTGGATTGTCCTACAAAACCGCTCTACCATCGCCGATACAGCCCTATAGCGCAGGTAGAAAAATGTTGGTAATTTGCCCCGTGTTGATCACCATGGAGTTACAACAACAATGAAAACAAATGTCATGATCAAATCCGGCCTCGGCCTGGCCATCACCCTCGCTTCCTCCCAGCTCTTCGCCAGCGGCTTTGCCATCAACGAGCAAAGCATCAGCGGCATGGGCCTGGGCTTCGCCGGGCGTTCGTCGTCCGCCGAAGACGCCTCTACCGTGGCAGGGAACCCGGCCGGCATGTCGCGTTTGAAACAGGAGCAGTTCACGGTCGGCGCGGCGGCGATTTATGCCAAATCGGACATCAACGGCCACCAGGCCACCTTCGGCGGCAGCAACGACGGTGACATGGTCCCGTTCGTCGGCGTGCCCATGGGCTACTACGTCAAACCCATCGATGACCGCCTCACGGTCGGTTTCGGCGTGTACGTACCCTTCGGCCTGTCCACTGACTACGAAACCGGCTTTGCCGGGCGCTACTTCGCCAACAAGAGCGTGGTGAAGGTCATCACCTTCCAGCCCACCGTGAGCTACGCCTTCAATGACAAGGTGTCGATCGGCTTCGGCCCCACCATCAACCGCATCGACGGTGAGCTGAGCCGCTACGTGCACAGCCCGAGCCCGCTGGTGGGCGATGGCGAGGTGAAGGTCAAGGGCGATGACACCGGCTACGGTTTCAACATCGGCCTGTTGGTACAAGCCACCGACAAAACCCGTGTCGGCCTGACCTACCACTCCAAGGTCAGCTACAACCTCGACGGCAAGCTCAAGGCCAGTGGCCCGCTGTTCACCACCCTGCTGCCGATCGCCGGTAAATACGACGCCTCGCTGAGCCTCGACACCCCCGAGTCGTGGGACGCCTCCTTCACCCACGAGCTGACCGACCGCTGGACGCTGTACGCCGGCAGCACCTGGACCCGCTGGAGCCGCCTGAAGTCGATCGACGTCGAGAACTCCAGTGCGCTGGGTACGGTGAGCGAAGCACAGAACTGGCACGACACCTGGGCCCACGCCGTGGGCGTGAGCTACAAGCTCACTCCACAGTGGGTGCTGCGCACCGGTTTGACCGTCGACCAGTCGCCGACCAACAACACCAACCGTTCGCCGCGCATCCCCTCGGGTGACCGCCGCATCTTCAGCCTGGGCGCCGGTTACAGCCCAACGCCGAACATGACCTTCGACGTGGCCTATTCCTACCTGAAGGAAGAAGACGTGAAGGTCAACGACGTGAGCATCCCGAGCGTGAGCAACCCCACCGGCGGCGGTGTGTACAACGCCACCTACAAAAACAGCGCCCACGGCCTGGGTGCTTCGCTGACCTACAAGTTCTAAGCCCCACCGCTACAGCCAAAACGCCCCCTCCCCCGAGGGGGCGTTTTGCATTCAGCCCAGCAGCAAGGCCCCGCCCAGCAGCAGCGCCAGTTCGGTGAGTTCCAGCAGCGCGCCGGCGGTGTCCCCGGTGCAACCGCCGAGGCGGCGCAGCATCTGCCAACGCAACCAGGCGAACATGGCCACCCCCGCCGCCAGTTGCAACCACGGCAACAGCCACAGCCCCAGCAGCATGCACACGCCCAGCACCCCCCAGCCGGTGTGGCGCGGCAGGTAGTCGGCCAGGGCCTGGCCCAGCCCGCCGGCGCGCACGTACGGGGTGCTGAGGAACAACCCCAGCAGCGCGGCGCGCCCCAGTACCGGCACCAGCCACCAGGCCGGGCCCTGCCCAAGCAAGGCCAGCAGCGCGCAGAACTTGAGCAGCAGCACCAGTACCAGGGTGACCACCGCCATCGGCCCGCTGCGCGGGTCTTTCATGATCGTCAGGGTGCGCTCGCGGTCGCCAAAACCGCCCACCCAGGCATCGGCGCTGTCGGCCAGGCCGTCCAGGTGCAAGCCGCCACTGAGCCACACCCAGGCCCCCAGCAACAGCGCCGCGTGCAGCAACGGCGGCGCGGCGCCGAGCCAATGGTCGAGGGCCACCAACAAGATGGCGAACAGCGCCCCCACCAGCGGGTAGTACAGCAGCGAGCGGCCCATCTGGCCGGGGCTGGGCATGCCCGCCAGGCGCACCGGCAGGCAGCTGAGAAACTGCAACGCGATCAAAAAGGCCTGCATCGGTTTACACCTCCTGCCATTGCCCCGGTTCACCGGCCAAGGTGAACAACGCACCATGGCCCACGTTCACGTCCAGCAAGCGCCCTGGCGCCAGGCCGCGGGCCGCGCACAGCAGCAGGCGGATCACCCCGCCATGGGTGACCAGCAGCAGGTGCTCGCCGGCATACTGCTGGGCCAGGCCTTGCAACGCCTGCTCGACACGCTGGGCGAACGCCTGCAGTGGTTCGCCGTTGGGTGGGGTGAAGGCGTACGGGTCGGCCCAGAACTGCCCCAGCTCAGCCTCGTATTGGGCGTGCACGGCAGCCGCGCTGAGGCCTTCCCAGTCCCCGAAGTGCAGCTCGCGCAGCCCAGGCGCATAGGCCAATGGCAGGCCGAGGGTTTCGGCGAAGCGCGCGCAGCGTTGCAGCGGCGAGCTGATCACCCGGTCCCAAGGCCCTTGGCCTTGGACGGCGGCGCGCATCTGCGCCCAGCCGGTGGCGGTCAGGGCGTCGTCGAGGCTGCCGCGAAAGCCGCCGCCACGTTCGGTTTCACCGTGGCGCAGCAGGCTCAGGCGCAGGCTCACGCGGGGCGGTCCGCCACCGCGGCTTCGGCGAAGGTCGCCATTTGCCCATGCAGCGCGCAGGCCAGGCGCAGCAGCGGCACGGCCAGGGCGGCGCCGCTGCCCTCGCCCAGGCGCAGGCCCAGGGCCAGCAGCGGGTCGGCGTCCAGCGCCTGCAGCACGGCGCGGTGGCCAGGCTCGGCGCCGTGGTGGGCAAACAGCAGCCACGGCCGCAACGACGGGTTCAGGCGCACCGCGAGCAAGGCCGCCACGCTGCAGATAAACCCGTCCACCAACACCGCGATACCCGCCTGGGCGCTGGCCAGGTACGCCCCCACCAGCGCGGCGATCTCGAAGCCGCCAAGGGTGTGCAGCAGTTCCAGCGGCGCCTTGAGCCCGGCGTGCAGCAGCAGCGCGCGTTCGATCACCCGCGCCTTGTGCGCCACGCCGTCGGCATCCAGGCCGGTGCCCGGGCCGACCACTTCGGCCGGTGAGCACCCCAGCAGCCCGCAGGCCAGGGCCGACGCCGCGGTGGTGTTGCCGATGCCCATTTCACCGCCGATGAACAACTGCGCGCCCGCCGCCCGGGCGCGGGCGGCAGCCGCCTGGCCGGCGGCCAGGGCCTGTTCGCACTGGCCCAGGCTCATCGCCGGGCCCTGGGTGAAGTTGGCGGTGCCGGCGCCCAGGCCGATGTGGCGCACACCCGGCAGTTGCAAGGCACTGGCGGTGCCGAGGTCGACCACCTCGAGGGTGGCGCCCAGTTGCCGCGCCAGCACGCTGATCGCCGCGCCGCCGGCGACGAAGTTCTGCAGCATTTGCCCGGTGACCGCCTGCGGGTACGGCGACACGCCTTCGGCAACCACGCCGTGGTCACCGGCGAAGATCGCCACCCACAGCTGCTCCAGGCTGGGCTTGAGGGTGCCCTGCAGGGCGGCCAGGCGCACGGCCAGGGTTTCCAGTTGGCCCAGCGAGCCGGCCGGTTTGGTCAGTTGCCGCTGGCGTTCCCGGGCAGCTTCGGCACTGCTGGGGTTCGGCTGTGGGCAGGGGTTCAGCCACCAGGGTTGGGCGGTCATAGGGTCGGTCCTTTAAGCGTCAGGGGCAGCCCGGCAACGGTCAGCACCACGCGCTGGCAGCGCGCGGCCACCGCCTGGTGCAACAGCCCGGCGCGGTCTACGTAACGGCGGGTCAGCTCGCCCAGGGGTACCACCCCCAGGCCGGTTTCGTTGCTCACGAAGATGATCTCCCCCGGCCATTGCGCCAGCCCTTCGAGCAGGGCCTGGCATTCGGCCTCGAGGCGGGTGTCGTCTTCGAGCATCAGTAAATTGGTGAGCCACAGGGTCAGGCAATCGACCAGCAGGCACTGCCCCGGCGCGGCCAGCCGGGCCAGGGTGCTGGCCAGCGCCAGGGGTTCTTCGACCAAGCCCCAGGCGGCTGGGCGGCGCGCGCGGTGCAGGCGCACGCGCTCGTTCAGCTCGCCATCCACGGCTTGGCTGGTGGCAATGTAGGTGACCGGCAACCCGGTGGCTTCGGCCAATTGTTCGGCCAGGCGGCTTTTGCCCGAGCGGGCGCCGCCGAGAATCAGTTGCTGCATGGCGCCACCCCGCACAGCGCGCGCAGGCGGCCGGTGTCCAGGTGCTGCTCGACGAGCTCTGCCAGGCGCTCGAGGTCACGCTCGCGCAGGGCGTGGTAATCCACCGGCGTCACCTGTGCCAGGCCGGCCCAGCGCAGCAGCGCGCCGCAACTTTCGCTGCCCTCGAACAGCCCATGCAGGTAAGTGCCCAGCACCTGGCCGTCGGCGCTGATCGCGCCATCGGCGCGGCCGTCGGCCAGTTGCACGGCGGCCTGCTGCAGGCCTGGGCCTTGGCTCACGCCGGCGTGAATTTCATAGCCAGCCACCGCCGCCCCCTCGAGGCACAAGGTGCCGTACACGTTGCGCAGCTGTTTTTCGGCTTCCAGGGTGGTGTGCAGGTCGAGCAGGCCAAGGCCCGCGCTCTGCCCCGCTGGGCCCTCGAGGCCCAGCGGGTCGGCCAGGGTGTGGCCGAGCATCTGCAGCCCACCGCAGATGCCCAGCACCTTGCCGCCGTAGCGCAGGTGCCGGGCGATGGCCTCGGCCCAGCCGCGCTCGCGCAACTGGGCAAGGTCGCTGCGCACGCTCTTGGAGCCGGGCAGGATGATCAGGTCGGCCGGCGGGATCGGCTCGCCCGGGCCGATGAACTGCATGTCGACCTGCGGGTGCAGGCGCAGCGGGTCGAAGTCGGTGTGGTTGCTGATGCGCGGCAGCACCGGGGCGATCACCTTCAGCCGCGGGCCGTCGGCCTTGGCCAGTTGCCGGCGGTCGAGGCCGTCTTCGGCCTCCAGGTGCAGGTCGGGCACGAACGGCAGCACGCCGAGCACCGGCTTGCCGGTGTGCGCCTCGAGCCAGTCGAGGCCCGATTGCAGCAGGGCGATGTCGCCGCGAAAACGGTTGATCACAAAGCCCTGCACCCGTGCCTGCTCGCTGGGCGACAGCAGCGCCAGGGTGCCCACCAGGTGGGCGAACACGCCACCACGGTGGATGTCGGCGACCAGGATCACCGGGCAATCCACCGCTTCGGCAAAGCCCATGTTGGCGATGTCGCCCTCGCGCAGGTTGATCTCTGCCGGCGAGCCGGCGCCTTCGACCAGCACCAGCTCGTAGCCGCGCGCCAGGCGCTGGTGCGAGGCCAGTACCGCCTGCATCGCGATGGGCTTGTAGCTGTGGTAGGCGGTGGCGTTGAGGGTGGTCACCGCCTTGCCGTGGATGATCACCTGGGCGCCGGTGTCGCTGTTGGGCTTGAGCAGCACTGGGTTCATGTCGGTGTGCGGCGCCAGGCCGCAGGCTTGCGCTTGCACCGCCTGAGCGCGGCCGATTTCGCCGCCGGCGGCGGTCACCGCGCTGTTGAGCGCCATGTTCTGCGGCTTGAACGGCACCACCGCCAGGCCCTGGCGCCGCGCCCAACGGCACAGCGCCGCCACCAGGGTGCTTTTGCCGGCATCGGAGGTGGTGCCTTGCACCATCAGCGTGGTCATCGCGGGAAGCTCTCCAGGGCCTGGGCCAGCCGCGCGAAGGCTTCGTCATCGGGCGGCAGGCCGAAGCGCAGGCTGCTGTCGTGGTGGAACAGCCGCAGCAGAATGCCCTGGCTGCCCAGGTGCTCGTACAGCCCTTGGGCGTGGGCGGTGGCCAGCCACTGGAACAACGCGCAACCGCCCTGGGGCGCCAGCCCGTGCTCGCTCAGCAAGGCCACCAGGCGCGCGCTGGCGGCTTGGCTCAGGGCGGTTTGCCGCTGTTGCCGCTGGGTATCGAGCAGGCAGGCGCGGCCCACCTCGCGGGTCGGCCCCGGCACCGCCCACGGCCCCACCTGGTCGGCCAGCAGCCGCAGCAGCCGCGCTTCGGCCAGCACGAAGCCCAGGCGCACCCCGGCGAGGCCGAAGAACTTGCCGAACGAACGCAGCACGATCAGCCCCGGGCGTAGGCTGTGGCCGGCCAGGGTGTGCTCGGGGGTGGTGTCCATGAACGCTTCATCGACCACCAGCCAGCCGCCGCGCTGGGCCAGCCGGGCGTGCCACTGCAGCAGTTGCTCGGCCGGCAGCAGGCGCCCGGTGGGGTTGTTCGGGTTGACCAGCACCAGCACATCGAGGGTGTCGAGGAAGTAATCGACCTCGGCGTCGGCGATTTCCCGCACCACATGGCCGGCGCGGCGCCAGGCCTCGGCATGCTCGGCGTAGCACGGCGCCAACACCCCCACCCGGCCTGGCCGGCGCAGCCGTGGCAGGGCCTGGATGGCCGCTTGTGACCCGGGCACCGGCAGCACCTGGGCCGCCTGGTAATACTGGCGGGCGGCGTCGTCGAGGCCGTCGTCGGTTTCCGGCAGGCGCGCCCAGGCCTGGGGGCTGATCGCCGGCACCGGGAACGGCCAGGGCGCCAGCCCCGTGGAGAGGTCGAGCCACTGCCCTACCGGAATATCGAAACGCACCGCCGCCGCGCGCAATCTACCGCCGTGTTCAAGCATGCCAGGCCGCCCCTACGCAAAGAATCAACAACCACAACCATACCCCGCGCTGCACCAGCCGCCAGCCGCGTTCGATCGCCGCGGCGTCGGCCGCCGGGCCTTCGCCGAGCACCGCGCGCGCGTGGGGCTGGCCATGGTAAACCGCCGTGCCGCCAAGCTCGACCCCCAGCGCGCCGGCGCCGGCGGCCATCACCGGGCCAGCGTTGGGGCTGTCCCACAGCCGGCCCTGGCGTTGCCAGCAGCGCAGCGCCAGGGCGGTTTTGCCCAGCAGCGCATAGGTGAGCGCCACCAGCCGCGCCGGCAGGTAGTTGAGCACGTCGTCGATGCGCGCCGCGGCCCAGCCAAAGCGCTCGAAGCGCTCGTTGCGGTAGCCCCACATGGCATCGAGGGTGTTGCTCAGGCGGTACAGCACCACCCCGGGCACGCCGGCCACGGCAAACCAGAACAACGCGGCGAACACTGCATCGCTGCCGTTTTCGAGCACCGATTCGGTGGCGGCCTTGGCCACCCCGGTGGCGTCCAGCGCCTCGGTGTGGCGGCTGACCAGGTAACTGACGCGCCGGCGCCCCTCGGCCAGGTCACCGGCGTGCAACGCCCGCGCCACCGGCTCAACATGCTCGCCCAGGCTGCGCAGGCCCAGGGCCAGGTACAGCGCCAGCACGGCCACCGCATCGCCTACCAACGGCAGCCAGCTGAGCAGGGTAAACAACAGGGTGAGCGGCACCACGGCGATGAACCAGGCCGTCACGCCGTGGCTGCGCCAGCCGCGGCCGCCGGCGTTGAAGCGTTGCTCCAGGCGCGTGGCCAGGCGGCCGAAGCCGACCAACGGGTGCCAGCGCCGCGGCTCACCCAGCAAAGCGTCGAGCGCCACCGCGATCACGCAGGCCAAGGCCACGCTCATGGTTGTTGCCCCCAGTGGTTTTCGAAAATCATCTCGCTCAAGGGCTTCTCCTGTGCCCAGCCTTCCTGCACCAGCATCGGCGCCGGGTAGAATTCATGCACCGGCCCCAGGCATAGCACGGCCAGCGGCTTGGCGCCGTCGGGCATGCCCAGCAGCCGGGCCAGCGCCGCCGGCTCGAACAGCGACACCCAGCCCAGCCCCAGGCCTTCGGCGCGGGCCGCCAGCCAGAGGTTCTGAATGGCGCAGGCGAGCGAAGCGAGGTCCATCTCCGGCAAGGTACGGCGGCCGAAAATGTACTGCTCGCGGCCGTCCATCAACGCCGCCACCCACAGTTCGGCGCACTCCAGCACGCCTTCGACCTTCAGCTTCATGAAGGCATCGGCGCGCTCGCCCAGGGCCTCGGCGGTGCGCACCCGCTCGGCCTCGACCAGGCCATGAATGCCCTGGCGCAGCGCCGGGGTGGTGATCCGCACAAAGCGCCAGGGCTGCATCAGGCCCACGCTGGGCGCTTGGTGCGCGGCCCGCAGCAGCCGCGCCATCACCTCCGGGGCCACGCTGCCCCCGGCAAAATGGCGCATGTCACGGCGCTCGGCGATGGCGCGGTACAGCGCCTGGCGCTCGGCGTCGGAAAACCCGTGGTCGCTCATGCCGCGCACGCCTCGGCGGGGGCGAACAGCGCCGCCACCGCCGCCGGGTTGGAGGGAAAGTAAAAGTGCACGTAAGAGGCCGTAAGCCGGCCGACCCGGTACACCGCCTCGGCGCCACGCCCGCCGTTGGGGCTGTGGCCCACGGCCAGCGGCGCCAACGCGGTGCGGGTCAGCGAGTGATGGAAGGTGTGCCCGCGCAGGCTGCCTTCGGGCAGCTCGACCAACTGCAGCGCCAGCGCCGCCAGCCGCGGCTGCATCTGCGCCTCGCCCGGCAGCAGGCCGGCCAGCGCGGCGCCCTGGCCGTGCACATCGGTGAGCTGTTCGAGCAGGTAAAGCATGCCGCCGCACTCGGCCAGCAGCGGTTTGCCGGCGCCGTGGTGGGCGCGCAAGGCGGCCAGCATCGGTGCGTTGGCGGCCAGTTGCTGGTGGTGCAGCTCCGGGTAACCGCCGGGCAGGTACAGGGCATCGCAGCGCGGCAAGGCGGCATCGCGCAGCGGCGAGAAGAAGCACAGCTCGGCGCCCAGCGCGCGCAGCACGTCGAGGTTGGCGCGGTAGATAAAGGCAAAGGCGGCGTCTTGCGCCACGCCGATGCGCTGGCCGGCCAAGGCCTGCGGCAGGCTCTCCAGCGCCGGTGCTTCGAAGCACACCGGCGGCGGCAGCAGGTGCTCACAACTGGCGGCCAGCGCGGCGGCGGCGGCGTCCAGGCGTTGGTCGAGGTCGGCCAGCTCATCGGCCTGCACCAGGCCCAGGTGGCGGCTGGGCAGCTCGATCGCGCTGTCGCGCGGCAGCCCGCCGTACCAGCGCAAGCCGGCGGGCAGGCTGCCTTCGAGCAACTGCCCGTGGCGCGCGCTGCCGACGCGGTTGGCCAGCACGCCGGCAAAGGGTAAGTCGGGTTGGTAGCTGGCCAGGCCCAGAGCCAATGCGCCGAAGGTTTGCGCCATCGCCTTGCCGTCGATCACCGCCAGCACCGGCACACCGAAGTGGCGGGCCAGGTCGGCGCTGGAGGGGGTGCCGTCGAACAGCCCCATCACCCCTTCGATGAGGATCACATCGGCCTCGCCGGCCGCCTGCCAGAGCAACCGGCGGCTTTGCTCGGCGCCCACCATCCACAGGTCGAGCTGGTACACCGGCGCGCCACTGGCGCGCTCGAGGATCATGGGGTCGAGAAAGTCCGGCCCGCACTTGAACACCCGCACCCGCCGGCCTTGCTGGCGGTGCAGGCGGGCCAAGGCCGCGGTCACGGTGGTTTTGCCTTGGCCGGAGGCCGGCGCGGCCACCAGCACGGCCGGGCAATGGCGCGCGTGGGTCACAGTTCCACGCCCTTTTGCGCGCGAATGCCGGCGGCGAACGCGTGCTTGACCAGGCCCATTTCGGTCACGGTGTCGGCCAGCTCGATCAGCTCGGACTTGGCCGCGCGGCCGGTGACCACCACGTGCTGCATCGGCGGGCGCGCGGCGAGGTCGGCCATGACCTGGTCGAGGTCGAGGTAACCGTGCTTGAGGGCGATGTTCAGTTCATCGAGCACCACGAACTGCACGGCGGGGTCCTGCAGCATTTCTCGGGCCTTGGCCCAGGCTGCCTCGGCGGCAGCGATGTCGCGCTGGCGGTCCTGGGTTTCCCAGGTAAAGCCCTCGCCCATCACGTGGTAGCTCACCTCGGCCGGGAAGCGCCGGAAGAACAGCTCTTCGCCGGTGCTGTTGCGGCCCTTGATGAACTGCACCACGCCGCAGCGCATGCCGTGGCCCAGCGCGCGGGCGAGCATGCCGAACGCCGAGCTGCTTTTGCCTTTGCCGTTGCCGCCGAGCACCAGCAGCACGCCGCATTCGTCTGGCGAATTGGCGATGCGCTCGTCGATCAGGGCTTTTTTGCGCTGCATGCGTGCCAGGTGGCGCGCGTCACGGTCTGGGGTGTCGCTCATGGGGCTCTCCGCGGCGGCGCGGGGGCGTGCACCGACGCGCGCCCACACGCGGTGGCCGCTGGCTGTCGATGCCGCTCTCACCCGCGCGGCCTTGGCTGTAATGAATGAGGTTCAGGCCGGTCTCCGGGCTGATGAGCGGCGTGCGATCAAGGCACACCCAGGCCGGCCGCCTTCCCGGTTTCCCAGTGGCATGTGGCAGGCGTTGGCTCATTTACCGTTGCGGGGGCAGCGCCGGTTTCGCACCGGCTTCCCTGTTTCACCCGGGCAAGCCGGGCACCTGAAACGAACCGCGAAGGTTAGAGCCTGGCGCTGCCAGCGTCAATCGAATGAACCCAAACGGGCCGGCGGCTTTCCTATGTTTCACCCCCGCGCCGAACAAGGACTGCCACCATGCGCCACGCCCTGTTGCCCCTGAGCCTGCTGATCGCCGCCAGCGCCCAGGCGGCCACCCCTTACGCCCCTGGCTTTGGCCCCAACCCAGAGCTACCCGCCCCGCAGAAGTCGCTGATCCCGACCATGAACATCGCCCCGGCGGTGGGCTGGCCGGAGGGCGCCAAGCCGCGGGCGGCGCCCGGCACCCAGGTGGCCGCCTTCGCCGAGGGGCTGGACCACCCGCGCTGGCTGTACGTGCTGCCCAACGGCGATGTGCTGGTGGCCGAAACCAATGCCCCGCCCAAGCCTGAAGACAACAAGGGGGTGAAGGGCTGGGTGGCCAACAAGGTGATGAGCCGCGCCGGCGCCACGGTGGCCAGCGCCAACCGCATCACCCTGCTGCGCGACCGCAACGCCGACGGCGTGGCGGAAACCCGCTCGATTTTCCTGAAGAACCTCAACTCGCCGTTCGGCATGGCCTTGGTCGGCAATACCCTGTACGTGGCCAACGCCGATGCGCTGGTGAAGTTCAAGTACACCCCGAACGCCATGTACCTCAATGGCACGGGTGAGAAAGTGCTCGACCTGCCCGGTGGGCCGATCAACCACCACTGGACCAAGAACGTGATCGCCAGCCCCGACGGCAAGAAGCTGTACGTGACCGTGGGCTCGAACAGCAACGTGGGCGAGAACGGCCTGGCGGCCGAGGAAGGCCGCGCGGCGATCTGGGAAGTCGACGTTGCCAGCGGCCAGCACCGGGTGTTCGCCTCGGGCCTGCGCAACCCCAACGGCCTGGCCTGGAACCCGCAAAGCGGGCAACTGTGGACGGCGGTGAACGAGCGCGACGAGATCGGCAACGACCTGGTGCCGGACTACATCACCTCGGTGAAGGACGGCGGCTTCTATGGCTGGCCGTTCAGCTACTGGGGCCAGCATGTGGATGAACGGGTCAAGCCGGGCAACCCGGACCTGGTGAAAACCGCCCTCGCCCCAGACTACGCGGTGGGTGCGCACACCGCGTCGCTGGGGCTGATGTTCGCCGAGCAAAACGCCCTGCCGGCGCCGTTCGGCAACGGCGCGATCATCGGCCAGCACGGCTCGTGGAACCGCAAGCCGCACAGTGGCTACAAGGTGTTGTTCGTGCCGTTCAGCGGCGGCAAGCCCAGCGGCGCGCCGATCGACCTGCTCACAGGCTTTCTCGACAAGAGCGAAAACGCCTATGGCCGGCCGGTCGGGGTAGCCAGCGACCACAAGGGCGGGGTGCTGGTGGCCGACGATGTGGGCAACAAGATCTGGCGGGTGAGCGCTGCCCAGTAGGGTGCCTTTGAGGGCCTCTCGCCCGGCACAGCCGGCCTCCCACCGGTTCTGTGTTGCCTCTTAAATCAACTACTTACACAAAACTGGTGGGAGGCCGGCTGTGCCGGGCGAGAGGCCCTGACGCCTGGCACGCCTTACAACCCCGCGACGATCTCCCGCAGGGCCGCCGCCGGGTCTGCCGCCTGGCTGATCGGCCGGCCGATCACCAGGTAGTCGGAACCGGCATCCAGCGCCTGGCGCGGGGTGAGGATGCGCCGCTGGTCATCCTGCGCGCTGCCCGCCGGGCGGATGCCCGGGGTCACCAGTTGCAGGCCTGGGTGGGCGGCCTTCAGCGCCGGGGCTTCGAGCGCCGAGCACACCAGCCCGTCCATGCCGGCCTTTTGCGCCAGCGCAGCCAAGCGCAACACCTGCTCTTGTGGATCGAGGTCCAGGCCGATGGCGGCCAGGTCTTCACGCTCCATGCTGGTCAGCACGGTCACGCCGATCAACAGCGGGTTGGGCCCCTGGCGCTTGGCCAACACTTCGCGGCAGGCCGCCATCATCCGCAGGCCACCGGAGCAGTGCACGTTGACCATCCACACGCCCATCTCGGCGGCGGCCTTCACCGCCATCGCCGTGGTGTTGGGGATGTCGTGGAATTTCAGGTCGAGGAACACCTCGAAGCCGCGCGCGTTGAGGGTTTCGACGATACCGGCGGCGCTGCTGGTGAACAGCTCTTTACCCACCTTGACCCGGCACAGCGCTGGGTCGAGCTGGTCGGCCAGGGCCAGGGCAGCTTCACGGGTGGAAAAATCCAGGGCGACGATCACGGGCGTCTGGCAGGCGGGCATGGGGCGGGCTCTCTAGGCTTGATTGAAACGGCGCGCATTGTAGCGGATTCATTCGCCGCTGGGGCACACTCCGTCCGCTGGAACCAAGCCGCGCGCGGCGGCTCGAATGAGAAAGAAGGAGACACCCCATGCCCTGGTATGCCTGGCTGATATTGATAGTTGCGATCGGTTCGATCGTGGGTGGCCTGTTGATGCTGCGCGAAAGCGCGCAAAAACTGCCGTTGAGCGATGAACAACTCAAGCGCGTGCACGAGCGCAATGCCGCTGCCGACGCACAGGATGAACGCGACCGTTAACTGCGGTTTTTATCCCACGTTACCCTGCGCCTGCCTGTGGACAAGCTGGGGGGATGCCGCCACAGCCCGCGCCAGCCGTGGGCTGCAGAGAAGTGGTTATTTTTTGATCATTATGGCTGAAAGTTGACGGCTGTTCAGGCTGTTTCCGCCCTCCCCGCCCAGGCCACTGATTTGCCGAAGGTTTTATCCCTCGAAAACCTGCGCCTGCCTGTGTATAAGCTGGGGGCGCTCGCCTGCAGCCCTAGTGCCGCGCGGGTTACGAGCAAGTGATCAGAATTTGACCAGCCGCCGCAAGGTTTTACACACCTGGCGTGGACCAGCCTGTGGACAACCTCGGGAAGACCCGCTGCAGGCCCCGAAATACAAGGCCTGCAGGGTTTCGTTCATTTTTTGTTCAATGCTGCGGACGCGCGGTACTCAAAAGATCGCGTGGAACAGGAAGTACAAACCGCCCGCCAACAGCATCGAGGCCGGCAAGGTGAACACCCAGGCCAGGATCAGGTTGCGCACCGTTGCCCACTGCAAGCCGCTGCCATTGGCGGCCATGGTGCCGGCGATCCCCGAAGACAACACATGGGTGGTCGACACCGGCATGCCGAAGGCATCCGCCGCGCCGATGGTGGCCATGGTGACCAGCTCGGCGCTGGCGCCCTGGGCATAGGTGAGGTGGGTTTTACCGATACGCTCGCCCACGGTGACAACAATGCGCTTCCAGCCGACCAAGGTGCCCAGGCCCAGGGCGATGGCCACGGCGATCTTCACCCAGAACGGAATGAAACGCGTCGCCTCGGTGATCTGGCGGTTGAACTCAGCAACGTTCTTGCGGGTATCTTCGGAGAAACCAGCATCCAGGTGCTGTTTTTTCATCAGGTTGAGGCTTTCCGAGGCGAGGAACATGTCGTTGCGCACGTTCTGCATGGCCTGGGCCGGCACGTTGTTCAGGGTGCCGTAGTTTTTCACCTGGTTGGCGATGTCGTTGGTCACCACTACCAGCGCCGGGACCACGTCTGGGGTGCCCTGCTTGCTGTGCAGGAAGTCCAACAGCACCTTATGCGCGTCGGCCGGCAAGGCCGCGTTCTGGCTGGCCTGGGCGAGGCTGTCGCGGGTCACTTGCGCCACCGCCACGAACTGGGTGGTCTGGGTGGCCGGTACCGCGCGGTTGAGCGCATAGGCCATCGGCAGGGTGCCGACCAGGATCAGCATGATCAAGCCCATGCCCTTCTGCCCATCGTTGCTGCCGTGGGCGAACGACACACCGCTGCAGGTGACGATCAACAGCCCACGGATCCACGCCGGCGGCGGCGTGTTGCCTTGCGGCTCGCGGTACAGCTCGCGGTTCTTCACCAGCAGGCGCAGGGCCAGCAGCAGCACCGCGGCGCAGACAAAGCCCACCAGCGGCGACAGCAGCAGCGCGTAGCCGACCTTCGCCACCTGCGCCCAGTCCAGGCCGTCGAGGCCCGAGCGGCCACTGAGGATGGCGCTGGCGATACCGACGCCGAGGATCGAGCCGATCAAGGTGTGCGACGACGACGCCGGCAAGCCCAGGTACCAAGTGCCGAGGTTCCACAAAATGGCCGCGATCAACAGCGCGAAGACCATGATGAAGCCATTGCTGGTGCCCACCTGGAGGATCATGTCGACCGGCAGCAGGGCGACCACACTGAAGGCCACCGCGCCGCTGGAGAGCATCACCCCGAGGAAGTTGCAGAAGCCCGACCACACCACCGCGACGTTGGCCGGCAGCGAGTGGGTGTAGATCACCGTGGCGACGGCGTTGGCGGTGTCATGGAAGCCGTTGACGAACTCAAAGCCCAGGGCGATCACCAGGGCGATGCCGAGCAGGCCGTAGGGCAGCCAGGTGGTGGCCACGCTGCCGGCGTCGTCGACGTCGGTGAAAATCCCATAAGCGCTGACCATCAGGCCGATCAGCATGAGCGCGACGAACAGGATGCCCGTGCGTTTGCTCATGCCGTGGTCAAGGTGAGGCCGGCCAACGGCCGGGGCGTGCAGTGTGGTGTCCATTTCAGGTCGTATCCGCGTACAGGGGGAAATGCCCTCACGCTAGGCCCGCAATGTGACGGTTATGCGGCAGCCGCAGCGGCCTTGGAAATAATTTGAATTATTTTGACGCGCGGCGGTTTCGCTGCCGGTTTTGTGGCGCCAAGGCCTTGAAAACTCAGCCTTGGCGGCGCTCGCTAACCGGGCTGCGGGCGAAGTAGCGCTTGTACTCGCGGCTGAACTGCGAGGTGCTCTGGTAGCCCACCCGCTGCGCCGCCTGGGCCACCCCCAGGCCCTCCCCGGCCAGCACCTGCTGGGCCTTGAGCAGGCGCAGGCGCTTGAGGTACTGCACCGGCGAGAGCAAGGTGCTGCGCTTGAAGTGGGCGTGGAAGGTCGACGGGCTCATGTTCGCGCACTGGGCCAGGGTGCTCACGTTCAACGCCTGGTCGTAGTGGTCGCGCAGGTACTGCAGGGCAGCGCCGATGCGGGCAAAGTGCCCCTGCTGCTCGACCAGCGCCCGCAGCACCCCGGCCTGGGGGCCGCGCAAGGCGGCATAGAGCACCTCGCGCACCCGCGCGGCGCCGAGCACCTGGCAATCGAGCGGGTCGTGCAGGCAGCGCAACAGCCGCTCGACGCTCTCGCGCATGGGCGCATCCAGCGCGGCCGAGGTCATCGACTCCGGGGTTTGCGCCTGCACGCTCGGGTCGGGCGGCAGGCCCATGCGCTGCACCAGTTCGCTGAGCACCGCGCGGTCGATCGCCACCGCCACGCCATACAGCGGCCGTGCCGGGGTGGCGAAGGTTTCGCACATGAACGGCACCGACAGCGCCTGCACCAGATACTGGCCGCCGCCATATTCGAAGGTGCGCGCGCCCAGGCGCGCCAGCTTGCTGCCCTGGGCCAGCACGATCAGGCTGGGTTCGTAGATTTGCGGGCTGCTGGCCACGTAGTGGTCCCAGGCCATGGCCTGTACCCCGGGCACCCGGGTGGGGTTGAAGCCCGGGCGCGGGGCCAGCGGCTGGATCAACCCGGCGAGGGTTTGGTTGGCGTCGGTGAACATGGAGGGCCAGATAGAGGATTGAACACGGCCATTGTCGCAGCTTTGCCCGGGCAGGCCAGCCCCATGGCCAACCTTAGTAGCTTTAGGCATGCCTGCCGGAGCAATAGCCATGGCCGCGGGCGGGTGCGATGCGGACAATGCCGCGCTTCATTCACGTTGTAAGGTTGCACATGTACACAGCTATTGGTTACGCCGCCCAGTCCGCCACCACCCCGCTCGCGCCAATGCGCTTCGAGCGCCGCAGCCCGCGCGCCGATGACGTGGCCATCGAGATCCTCTATTGCGGCGTGTGCCACTCCGACATCCACCAGGCGCGCAACGAATGGGGCATTGCCGTGTACCCGTTGATGCCGGGCCACGAGATTGTCGGCAGGGTCACCGAGGTGGGCGCGCAGGTCACTCGCTACAAGGCCGGCGACCTGGTCGGCGTAGGCTGCATGGTCGACTCGTGCCGGCAGTGCCAGGCCTGCGCGCAGAACCTGGAGCAATACTGCCTCGAAGGCCCGACCATGACCTACGCCACCCCAGACCGGGTCGACGGCAGCAACACCATGGGCGGGTATTCCAGCAGCATCGTGGTCAGCGAGCACTTCGTGGTGCGCATCCCCGCCACGCTGGACCTCGCCGCCGCCGCGCCGATCCTCTGCGCCGGCATTACCACCTATTCGCCGCTCAAGCACTACGGCGTCAAGCCGGGGCATAAGGTCGGCGTGCTCGGCATGGGCGGGCTGGGCCACATGGGCATCAAGTTCGCCAAGGCGATGGGCGCCGAGGTGACGCTGTTCACCCGCTCCCCGAGCAAGGCCGAGGAAGCCCGCCGCCAGGGCGCCGACCATGTGATCGTGTCCACCGACGCCGCGCAGATGCAGGCCGCCGCCGGGCGCTTCGACTTCCTGCTCGACACCATCCCGGTGCAGCACGACCTCAACCCCTACCTGGAAACCCTGAGCTTCGACGGCGTGCACATTCTGGTCGGGCTGATCGAACCGGTAGACCCGGCCCTGCACGCGGCGCACCTGGTAATGAAGCGCCGGGTACTGGCCGGCTCGCTGATCGGCGGCATCGCCGAAACCCAGGAAGTGCTGGATTTCTGCGCCGAGCACAACATCAGTTGCGACATCGAGATGCTCGACATTCGCCAGATCAACGAGGCCTATGCGCGGATGATCGCCGGCGATGTGAAGTACCGCTTCGTGATCGACATGGCGACGTTGCAGGGCTGAAGGGCCTCTCGCCCGGCACAGCCGGCCCCCCACGGGTTCTGTGCTACCCAGTAAATCAAGCACTTACACATCATCTGGTGGGAGGCCGGCTGTGCCGGGCGATGGGCCAGTCAGGTCATGCGCTAAGTAAAACCATTTGAAGAAATCAGGGCCCTACACCACGCCCCACTGCTCGGGCCAATCGCGCCGGGTGAACACCTGCCCCTGCTCGCGCACCCGCTTGAGCGCGGCCAGGTCGAGTTCGGCCAGCAACCATTGGCTGGCCGCCGGGCACAGCTCGGCGGATTGCGCCACCACCCCGTCGGCCGGCAGGCCGTAGTCTGGCGGCACGAACAGCCCGGCGCGGCCGGTGTTTTCATCCAGCGCCGGCGACCACGGCGCCAGCCCCACCGTCGGCGCCTGCAGCACCGCGATCTGGTTTTCCAGGGCGCGCGCCTGGGCGCCGATGCGCACCCGGTGGTAACCGGCTTCGGTGTCGGTGCAACTGGGCGCGAGGATCAGGTCTACGCCCTGCTCGGCCAGGGTGCGCGCCAGCAGCGGGAATTCGTTGTCGTAGCAAATCAGAATGCCCAGCCGGCCCAGCGCCGTGTCAAAGCTGCGCAGGCCCTGGCGGCCACCGTGCACGCCCCAGGTTTCGCGCTCGAAGCGGGTCATGATGAGTTTGTCCTGGTAGCCCAGTTCACCCTCCGGGCCAAACAGCCAAGCGCGGTTGCGGTACTGGCCGTCGGCATCGAGCACCGGCAGGCTGCCCGGCTGCAGGTACACCCCCAACTCCCGCGCCAGCCCCTCGCACAGCGCCCGCCAGGCCGGAATCAGCGCCTGGATGCCGGCCATGCTGGCGTGCAGGTCGGCGCACTCGGCCGCCGGCAACTGGGCGCTGAGCACCAGCCCGGCGTATTCGGGCAGCAGCAACAGTTGCGCGCCCTGCCCCGCGGCGGCCGTGCACAGCTCGCGCAGGTGCGCGGCATAGGCCGGCCAGGTGGGCAGGTGTTCGATCGCGTATTGGCAGGCGGCCAGGCGGATCACAGCGGCTTGAGCCAGAACGCCATGGGCTTGGCCGAGGGGGCGCTCTCGTCGAGGTCTTGCCAGTTGAATTCGGTACGCAGCTCTGGGTGCCGATCAAAACCCTGGGCGCGCCACAACCCGTGCAGCGGGTAGTACCCCGGCGGCTGGCGAGGGTGGTCGTCGGGGCGCTGGATGGCGCAGAACGCACACCAGTCAAAGCGCCCCAACTGCCGCGCATGGGCCACGCGCTCGGCAAAGAAGCGCTTGCCATAGCCCAGCCCGCGGAAGGCCGGCATCGCCAGCGACTCGCCAAAATAGAACACCTTGCCCACGTCCCAGCCGGCGGCGATGAACGGCGCCTGTACCTCGGCGGTTTCATCGGCCAACGGCAGGCCGGTGGCGGCGCCGACGATCATCTCGCCGCTGCGCAGGATCACGCACAGGCTATCGGCGGATTGGGTATAGGTGGCCAGGTAGCGCTGTTCGTAGTCCAGCGTGCCGTCGTAGAGGTAGGGGAATTCGCGGAACACGCTGATGCGCAGGCGCGCAAGGCCGGCAATGTGCGGCTCGATGGCCGCGCCGTGGTAGAGCTCGATCTGCATAAGGGGCGTTCTGGCAAATGGGCGGCGCGGCCAGGTATGCCGCAACGGGATAATCACACTAGCATAGTTGGTTGTATCCGTTTGTTCCCTCTACGACAGGAGCCCCCATGAGCACGACCGAGGTCATCGCCGCCTACTACAAGGCCTTCAACGAGGGCGACATGGACGCCTTTCTCGCCCTGCTCAGCGACGATGTGGTGCACGACATCAACCAAGGCCAACGCCAGCAAGGCAAGGCCGCCTTCACCACCTTCATGCAGCACATGAACCGCTGCTACCGCGAGCGCCTGACCGACATCGTGATCATGGCCAACGGCGAGCGCGCCGCCGCCGAGTTCGTGGTGCATGGGCAGTACCTGAACAGCGACGAAGGCCTGCCCCCCGCCAGCGGGCAAACCTACGTGCTGCCGGCCGGGGCGTTTTTTCTGGTCAAGGCCGGCAAGGTGGCGCGGATCACCAACTACTACAACCTCGGTGACTGGGTCGAGCAGGTGCAGTAGGCAGCCCTAGCGCTGGGCCACCTGCGAGGCCTGGAAGCGCCGCCATTCCTTGGCGATTTCGTTGTAGGGCATGAAGATGCTCACCCGCGGCTGGTGGGCGAGGTCCTGGCGCTTGAGTTGCGCCAGGTCGCTTTCGGTCAGGTAGGCCACATTGATGCCGACCACGTCGCCATCGTCGCCGAACACCGGCCCACCGCTCATGCCCTTGGCGGTAGGGCCGTCATGGGTGGCATAGAACACCCCATCCTGGGCATCGAGCCGCACCAGCGCCGCCAGCGCATGGCCCTGGCCCTTCACCGGCACGTACAGGCTGCTGAAGCCCACCGCGGTGAGGGTTTCACCGGTGCTGTACTGGCGCCACACCGGCAACGGCATACTGGCCTTGTGCTTGAAGAACTGCACATCGCCCCGCCCCTGGTACACCGCGCCGTCCAGATACGGCACGTGCTTGACGGTCACGGCGTAGTCTTCGTTCCACTGCACGGCGCTGCCCATCAACAGCAGGGGCAAAGGGCCGCCGGAATGGACGACGAAGGCTTCGTCGTAGGCTGGGTTGTCCTTGATAAACGCGGTTGGCACTCCATTGCACCCGCTCAGCAGCACACAGGCCGCCAGAAGATACTTGAGCATGTCGCACACATCGGCTGGGGTGGGGATGGCGCGAATATGTCAGCGAGACGCTACAGAATCAATGTGCCAGCACGGCCATTTATCGGCGGCAAACCACGGGGAAAACACGGCGATCAAGCGGTTTTTTGGCGCTATCGTTTTCAGGCAGTGTGAAACCGATTACACCCTTGGCGTAGCGCGCCAAGGTAACAGCGCCAAAAGTTCGGCGAAGGCACTCCCACCATAGCGGTGGGTTGGCCGCTGCGCTACGGGCCGACAAACGGCACCCTAGTGAGCCAGCAATTCGAGCAACTGCGCCTCGGCCTGTTGGGCCCCCATCGCCCGTGCCGCGCCCAGCGCGTCGATGCCTTGGGCATCCCGCGCGCGCAGGTCGGCGCCCTGCTCGAGCAGGTAGCTGACGATGTCAACCCGGTTGAACATCGCTGCCATCATCAGCGCGGTACGGCCGTCGGCGCCGGCGCCATCGACGGGCGCGCCACCTTCGACCAGCGCCTTGATCACCGCCAGGTCGCCCTTGAACGCGGCGCCGGCGATCGGCAATTGGCCGCGGTCGTTGGCCAGGGCTGGGTCTGCACCGTGAGCCAGCAGCACTTCGGTCGCGGCGGCATGGCCGTGGTAGCTGGCGAGCATCAGAAGGGTGTCGCCCTTGTGGTCGCGCAGGTTGGCCGGCAGGCCTTTTTCCAGCAGCCGTTGCAGCATGGCGGCGTCGCCCTTGCGGGCGACGTCCAGCACCTGCTGGGCGAACTCGGCGGTTTCGGCGGCGGTCATCGGGGTGGGTTGGTCGGCCATCGGGTATGTCCTTATCAGGCGCTAAAGGCGGGGGTTCCAGAGGTTACCAAGGGTTGACCACTGGTCAAATGAACGGTGCCTATCGCTGGCCGCGAAGGAATTTATCGCCGGGCAGTGGTCAGAGGTTAAGAGGGTTTCCCTGAACGCGCGTTCAATTCCGGCAATTTGCACACCCTGCCACCGTGCATCTTGCAATTTGCACGAAGCCCTTAACCGAGACAAAACGCTAACCATCTGATTTATAACGGTTTTACAAAAACCAAAAAGATGGCACGGTCGCTGCAACCTCACTTGTGTATCTGCCAAGCACATGTTGAGGAGCCGACATGAATTTCCTGCAAGAAAAATTCGCCAGCCTCTTTTCCGAATACGAAGTCAACGCCCTGCCCCGCCCTGACGGCGCTGTGCTGCTGACCCTGAAAGACGCTACCGGGAAAGTCACCCGCCGCTCGATCTCTTATGCGCAGCTCAATACCCCAGAGCAGTTGTCGTGGGTGATCAGCGCCATCCGCCGCGACCTTGCCGGCGAGGCCAGCCAACTGCCTGACATCCACCTGCTGCAAAGCCAGAACCGTTTCGCGCTGCCCACCTACCACTCGGCGTAAGCCCTGGCGCAGCGCTGTATAGCCTCTCGCGTGACCTTTGCACTTCCCCGTGCCTGCCCTGGCCAGCCCACAGGTTAACCCCTGCTGGGCTGTTTCCAGTTGTGCGCGCTAGAGCGGCGCGCCCGCCCACAGCACCACCCACTCCCGCGGTTCATCGGCCTCCAGCCAGTGCACGGTGCCCGGCGCCAGGCTGACCTTATCGCCCCGCCCACAGGCCAGTGCGTAGTGGTAGCCATCGTGGCGCACCCACACCACCCCCTCGCCGGCGGCCACGTAAAGCTGCTGCTGCACGGCAAACTGCTGCGCCTCGGCCCAGGCCGCCAGCTGCTCGGCAGCCAGCACCCGCGCGCCACTTGGCAAGTGCCCGGCACAGGCGGCCAGCACCTCGTCGGCGCTGGCGCCACGGGCCAGGCGTTGGCCCGGTGACTGCTCCAGGCGCACGCTGCCCGGCAGGGTGGCGAGGATGTCTTCAAGGTGGCCAAGCACCTTGTTCGGCAGTTCGGGGGAGTTCTCGGGGTAAACGCTGAGCACGCTCATCGGGGCCTCGGGCAGGTCAGTCAACGGTGGCCGGCGGCGGCGCCGGCGGTGTGTGCATCTGGGTAGCGATGATAACCGCCGCGGCGCCGGCCGCCACGCTGGCGAGGGCGAAGGTGGCCAGCGCGCCCAGGCTGCCCCAGGCGTAACCGGCATACAGCGCGCCCAGCGCCCCACCGGCACCGCTCAGGGCCGCGTACAATGCCTGGCCTTGGCCTTGGCGGGCGGCGCCGAAGCGTTGCTGGACGAAGTGAATGGCCGCGGCGTGAAAGCTACCAAAGGTCGCCGCGTGCAGCACCTGCGCCAGCAGCAGCACCGGCCAGGCCTGGGCGAAGCCGCCCAGCAGGGCCCAGCGCAGCGCCGCCAGGGCGAAGCTGGCGGCCAGCACCTGTTGCACCGGCCAGCGGCCGAGGATGCGCCGCATGGCCATGAACATCAGCACCTCGGCCACCACCCCCAGTGCCCACAACAGGCCAATGCCGGCGCGGCTGTAGCCCAGGTGCTCGAGGTGAATGGTGAAGAAGGTGTAGTAAGGCCCGTGGCTCAGTTGCATCAACGCCACGCAGCCATAAAAGGCCAGCACCGGCCGCTGCCGCAGCCGCGGCCAGAAGCCCTCGGCGCTGGCGCTGGCTTTCGCGGGTGAGCACGGCGGCACCGGCACCCACAGGCTGGCCAGGAGAATACCGGCCATGATCACCAGCACCGTGTAGGGGTAGGCGCTCAGCCCCGCCGCCTCGAAGGCCCGGCCCATCAGCACCACCGCGGCGATGAACCCCACCGAGCCCCACAGCCGCACCTGCCCGTAGCGCTCCGGCGCCTCTCGCAGGTGGGCCAGGGTGATGGCCTCGAACTGCGGCAACACCGCGTGCCAGAAGAACGCGTGCAAGGCCATCACCAGCGCCAGCCAGGCATAGCTGTGGCTGGCGAACACCAGCGAGAACGCGCACAGGGTAGAGGCCGCGCCCAGGCGCACGATGGCCAGGCGGCGGCCGCTGCGGTCGGCCAGCCAGCCCCACAGGTGCGGCGCCACGCAGCGCATCAGCATGGGAATGGCCACCAGTTCGCCGATGCGCGCGCTGGCGAAACCCAAGTAGGCGAACCAGGCGGCCAGGTACGGCGCGGTGGCGCCGAGCAGGCCGAAATAGAAGAAGTAAAAGCCCGAAAGCCGCCAGTAAGGCACCGCCACACCGGCCGGGCCGGTGGGCGGCACGCTGCTCAACGCTGGCCCAGTACGGGGGTAGCCACCTGCACGCCAGCGTTCTGGCCGCGGTGGCGCAGCAGGTGGTCGAGCAACACGATGGCCATCATCGCTTCGGCGATGGGCGTGGCGCGGATGCCCACGCAAGGGTCATGGCGGCCCTTGGTGATCACTTCCACCGGGTTGCCGTGCAGGTCGATGCTCGGCCCCGGCACGGTGATGCTCGAGGTGGGCTTGAGCGCCAGGTGGGCGACGATCGGCTGGCCGGAGGAAATACCGCCGAGGATGCCACCGGCATTGTTGCTGGTGAAGCCTTCGGGGGTAAGGGCGTCGCGGTGCTCGCTGCCGCGCTGGGCGATGCTGGCGAAGCCGGCGCCGATTTCAACGCCCTTGACCGCGTTGATGCTCATCAGCGCGTGGGCGAGGTCGGCGTCCAGGCGGTCGAAGATCGGCTCGCCAAGGCCCGGCATCACCCCTTCGGCGACCACGGTGATCTTCGCCCCGACCGAATCCTGGTCGCGGCGCAGTTGGTCCATGTAGGCCTCAAGCTCTGGCACTTTGCTTGGGTCTGGGCTGAAGAAGGCGTTTTGCTCGACCGATTCCCAGGTTTTGAAGGGGATTTCGATCGGCCCGAGCTGGCTCATGTAGCCGCGCACCTGGATGCCCAGGCTGGCCAGGTATTTTTTCGCGATGGCGCCGGCGGCCACGCGCATGGCGGTTTCCCGCGCGGAGCTGCGGCCGCCGCCGCGGTAGTCGCGCACACCGTACTTGTGGTGGTAGGTGTAGTCGGCGTGGGCCGGGCGGAACAGGTCTTTGATCGCCGAGTAGTCCTTGGACTTCTGGTCGGTGTTGCGAATCAACAGGCCGATCGAGGTGCCGGTGGTGCGGCCTTCGAACACGCCAGAGAGGATTTCGACTTCGTCGGCCTCCTGGCGCTGGGTGGTGTGCCGGCTGGTGCCGGGCTTGCGCCGGTCGAGGTCGTGCTGCAGGTCGAGGGCCGACAGCTCAAGGCCCGGCGGGCAGCCGTCCACGATGGCGACCAGGGCCGGGCCATGGCTTTCGCCGGCGGTGGTAACGGTGAACAGCTTGCCAAAAGTATTGCCGGACATGAGCGCTCCGCGAAATCAGTCTGCCTGGGTAAAACGGCCGGTTAGTATACAGATTGTTGCCCGGTGGCGAACCTTCCCCGCACCGGCCCGGTCCAACCGCTACCTCGCTGATGTGGCCCAATGATGTTACGCCTCTTCGTTTACCTGCTGTTGTGCCTGGCCGCCTCCGCCCAGGCAGCCCCCACCCCCGTGCTGCAACACCCGATCGACCTCGCCGTGCCCGGCGGCGCGCTGCACGGCACGCTATTGCTGCCGCAAACCGGCCAGCCGGTACCGGTGGTGCTGATGCTGGCCGGCTCCGGCGCCACCGACCGCGACGGCAACAACCCCGACGGCGGCCGCACCGACAGCCTCAAGCGCCTGGCCTGGGCCCTGGCCCGCCAGGGCATCGCCAGCGTGCGTTACGACAAACGCGGGGTCGCCAGCGGCCAGCCGTTGGCGCCGGACGAACGCGCCCTCAGCGTAGAGGGCTATGTGGCCGATGCCGTGGCCTGGGCCCGGCAACTGCGGCAAGACCCGCGCTTTGGCCCGCTGATCCTGCTTGGCCATAGCGAAGGCGCATTGATCGCCAGCCTCGCCGCCCCCGAGGCCCAGGCCCGCGCGGTGATCACCCTGGCCGGCAGCGGCCGGCCGATCGACCAGGTGCTGGCCGAGCAACTGCGCCAGCGCCTGCCGCCACCGCTGCTGGCGCGCAGCCTGGAGATCATCGCCGCGCTCAAGGCCGGCATCCCCGCGCCCGAGGTGCCCGAGCCGCTGCAGGTGGTGTTCCGCCCCAGCGTGCAGCCGTACTTGATGTCACTGTTTCGCCAGGACCCGGCCCGCGCCTTCGCCGCCCTCAAGGTGCCAGCGTTGGTGGTGCAAGGTGAGCACGACATCCAGGTAAGCCTTGAAGACGCCCGCGCCCTGGCCGCGGCCAAGCCGGATGCCCAGGTGCTGATGGTGCCGGGCATGAACCACGTGCTGCGCATCGTGCCGATGGAGGTAAAAGCCCAGTTGGCCTCTTACAACGCGCCCGGCCTGCCACTGGCGGCCGCGCTGGCGCCGGCGCTGGTGGCGTTCATCCAGGGGTTGTGACTTCAGCTTTTGTAACGGTGGCCGATACATCCTCCAGTGATGAGGACGCCCCGATGACCGATACCCCTGTTGAACAAGCCCCCGCCGCCGAGGAGGCCCCCGCCCGCGACCTGCCCTGGGGTGACGTGGTGCCGGAACACTTCCAGTTGCTGCGCCTGCTGCCGCTGCCCACCGACCGCGCCAGCGGCCCACGGCCGCTGCGCTTTGTGCAGTTCGGCCGGGTTGAACGGCACAACCCGCTGCTAAGCCTGCTGCGGCTGGAAATCCAACTGGTCGGCCAGCGCGTGCGCAAGGAACAGAACCGCCTCGACGTGTGGGTCGACCACGTGCAGCAGGTGGTTTTCAGCGAGCCGGCCACCCTCAGCATGGAACCGATCAACCGCGGCCTGGGGCGCTTTTTGCTGGCTCAGGCCGCGGCCTGGCTGAACGCGCGCTGGCCGGCGTACCGCATCGAGGGCGCCGAACTGCCGAACCGCGATGCCATCGTCGAAGACACCCGCCTGCGCCGCGACCACGTGCTGCGCATGCACGGCTTCGATGTGATGTACGAAGACCCGCAGCACCTCAAGGGCCGCTACGGCGAGTTGCGGGTGAGCATGCTGTTGCCGCAGTGGAACCCGGAGAAGGTGCAGGCGGTAGACCTGCTCGACGCGGCGAACATGCTGCAAGTCGCTGACCACCAATTGCAGGACGCCGAGATCAAGCTGCGCAAGCGTGACGAGCAGATCGCCAAATTCCGCCGCGAAGACGGCAGCCTGCGCTTTACCATCGTCTGCCTGGTGGCGTTTTCGGTGTTTCAGGCGGGGGTGTTGATCTGGATGGCAACCCATCGCTGAGTGCAGGGCCCTTTAGTCCAACTCCTCCTGCACCCGATCGCGCCCGCCTTGCTTGGCCGCGTACACCCCGGAATCCGCTCGCAGCAGCAACGCGTCGGCGCCCTCCCCCGGGCGCCAGGCGGCCACGCCAAAGCTGGCGGTGACAATCCCGAGGCCATCGACCGGCTGCTCATGCAGCGCCTGGCGCAGCTCTTCGGCCAGGCGCGTGGCCTGGCGGGCGTCGCTGCCGGGGCACAGCACCATGAACTCCTCCCCACCCAGCCGGCAGAACACATCGGTGCGGCGCAGGCGCTGGCCGATGCGCCGGCACAGCACCTGCAGCACTTTATCGCCCATGGCGTGGCCGAGCTGGTCGTTGATCCGCTTGAAGTGGTCGATGTCGAGCATGATCACCGCCAGCGCCAGGCCATCGCGGGCCGCGCGGTCTAGCTCGGACTTGAGCCGCTCCTGGAAGTAACGGCGGTTGTAGATGCCGGTCAGCGCATCGGTGATCGACAGCGCGCGCAACTCCTCCTCGACGCGCTTCATGTCGGTGATGTCACTGAGGTAGCCATGCCAGACCGTGGCGCCATCCTCCACCGCCTCGGGCGTGGCCTCGCCGCGCACCCAGCGCAGGCCCTGGCTGGGCAGGCACACCCGGTATTCCATGCGCCAGCGCTGCAGTTGCTCGGCCGAGGCCTGGATCGAACCCCGCACGGCGTCGAAGTCGTCGGGGTGAATGCGCGCATAGGTGGGCGCGGCATCGCCCTGCAGTTGCTCCAGCGGCACTTCGTAGATGTCGAGCATGCCGCGGCTCACATAGGTGAACGCGGTGCGCCCGTCACGGCTGAGGCGGAACTGGAAAATCCCCCCCGGCACCTCGGCGCTGAGTTTTTCCAGCAGCCGGTCGCGCGCCGCCAGCGCCTCGTGCACGCGGCGGCTTTCGGTCACGTCGATGCACACCGCCAGGTGCCCGACCGCCTGGCCGGCCTCGTCGCGCACGGCGGTGACCAGCATATTCACCGTCAGCCGGCTGCCGTTGCGCCGCACCAGGCTCCACTGCTGGGCCTGGGGCGGCTCACCGCGCAGGCTCTCGACCAGCATCGCCCGGCCAGGGGCGATCACCTCGCCATGCTGGGCCCACTGCCGCACGCGCTCGCGCAGCTCATGGTGCACGTGCAGGTCGGCCAGGTTCAGGCGGTTGATCGCCTGCTCGCTACGGTAACCGAGCATGCGTTCGGCGCCGGCGTTGAAGGTGGTGATCACCCCGTTCAGGTCGGTGGCGATGATCGCCACCTCGGTGGCGGCATCCAGCACGCTGCGCAATTGCCCATGGGTGTTGCGCAGGCGCTGCTCGCTGGTGCTCAGTTCCAGGGTGCGCCGCGCCACCAGGTGCAGGGCGCGCTGGCGCTGGCTGACCAGGCTGTAGAGCAACCCGGCCAGCAACAGGCTGAGCAGGCCGCCCAGCGCGCCGACCAGGGTGTACACCGAAGAACGGTTGGCCCGCAGGAACGCCGGGCTGGGCAGCAGCGCCAGCTCATACACCCGGTCGGCCAGGCGCAGGGTGTGTTGCTCGGCCAGCGCGCCGGGGGCTTCCCAACTGCCATGCAACGGCAGCGGCGCGGCCGGGTCGGTGATGTCGCGCAGGGCCATGCGCAGGTTGTCTTCGTCGGCCGGCGGAAAGCCGTCGACCATCATCTGGCGGATGCTGATCGCACAGGTGACGAACCCCAGCGGCACCTGCCCAGGGTTGCCCGTGAGGGCGCCATGGCCATACAGCGGCGCGTACAGCACCACGCCGCGGCGGTAGGTGGTGTCGATGCCGATCAGGTCGAGCGGCGCGGTGGCGGCCACCTCGGCGCTGGCCACCGCCTTGCGCATGGCCGCGCCGCGGGTGCCGTCGGCGTAATGGTCGAAGCCCAGCGGCAGTTGCAGGTGCCCCAGGCTGCGGATGAACAACACCGGGTAATACTCTGGCCGCGGCGCGGCGCTGGCCAGGGTGCCATTGGCCAGATCGCGAATGGTATAGCCCGGCACGCCGTCGGCCTGGGCCTCGCGCTCGAACGCCTCGCGCTCGCTGCCCAGCACGTGGGGCAGCCAGCCAAAGGATTGCGAGCGCACCAGCAGGGGCCCGGCATAACCATTGAATTCGGCGCGGCTGATGTTTTGCGAATAGGTGAAGTAACGGCGCAGGCCGTCCAGGCGCTGGGCCTGGTCGGCGAAGCGCTCGGCCAAGCGGCTGAAACGCTCGCCGGCGAGCAGTTCGAAGCGCTGGGCCATCTGCTCGCGGGCTAGGCGCTCCAGGCCCAGGGCCAGGGCGATGGTCAGCAGGGCGCCGCAGGCCAGGCCCACGCAAGCGACCAGCCAGGCGGAAGCCCCCTCACTGATCAGGCCGAGAATTTTTGGCCGCGCCACGGTCTCCATATGCGTTTCCCGCCCAACGCCAGCGCACAATGGATCAGCCTGGCCACAGCACGGTTATAGCCATTCGCCATTAGCTTGAAAAGCCCGGCGTGCCTGGCCTCGGACAAAAGGCCAGTACGCCGGCGGGTTTTAGCGGGCCTTGATGCACCAGGCGCGGTGGATCTTCTCGTTGCGGGCGAAGTCCGGCGCGCGGGTAGCGGCGCTGATCTCCTCCACCTGGTAGCGCTGCTGCAACGGCTCATCCAGGGCGAAGCGCCTGAAATTGTTGGAGAAATACAAGGTGCCGCCCGGCGCCAGGCGCGCCATCGCCAGGTCGATCAGTTGCACGTGGTCGCGCTGCACGTCGAACACCCCTTCCATGCGCTTGGAATTCGAGAAGGTCGGCGGGTCGATGAAGATCACATCGAATTCGTCACGGCAGGCTTCAAGCCAGGCCATCACGTCGCCCTGCTCGAGGCGGTGCTTGTCGGAATAACCATTGAGCGACAGGTTGCGCCGCGCCCAATCCAGGTAGGTGCGCGACAGGTCAACGCTGGTGCTGCTGCGCGCGCCGCCCTTGGCCGCGTGCACGGTGGCGGTGCCGGTGTAGCAGAACAGGTTGAGGAAGCGCTTGCCGGCGGCTTCCTTCTGCAGGCGCAGGCGCATCGGCCGGTGGTCGAGGAACAGCCCGGTGTCGAGGTAATCGGTGAGGTTCACCAGCAACCGCACACCGCCTTCGCTCACCTCCATGAAGCGCCCCTCGGCGCCCTGGCGCTCGTACTGGCGGCTGCCAGCCTGGCGCTCACGGCGCTTGACCACCACCTGGCGCGGGTCAACGCCGAGGGCCTGGGGGATCGCCGCCAGGGCATCGAGCAGGCGCGCCTGGGCCTTTTGCGGGTCGATGCTGCGCGGCGGGGCGTACTCCTGCACGTGCACCCAGTCGCGGTAGAGGTCGACCGCCACCGCGTACTCGGGCATGTCGGCGTCGTACACCCGGTAGCATTCCACGTTCTCGCGGCGGGCCCACTTGCTCAGTTGCCGGTGGTTTTTTTGCAGGCGGTTGCAGAACATCTGCCCGCCTTCGCTCAGGCGCGCTTCCAGCGCCGGCGCGGCGGCCGGGGCCGGGGTGCCCGCTTCAACGGCGGCCGGGGCGGCGCCCGCGGCCGGGCGCTCAGTGCGCGGGCCGGTGACGAACTGCGCCGGCACCACGTCGATCAATAGCAGCTTGCAGGCCAGCGCGCCGTTCCAGAAGGCGTACTGCTTGTGGCTGCGGATACCCATGCGCTTGCCCAGTTCCGGCGCGCCGGTGAACACCGCGGCCTGCCAGTTCAGGCAGGCCTGGCGCAGGCGCTCGCCGAGGTTCTGGTAGAGGTACAGCAGGCTGGCTTCATCACCCAGGCGTTCGCCATAGGGCGGGTTGCAGACCACCAGGCCGGTCTGGTTCTGGTCCGGGCGCGGCTCGAAGGTGGCCACTTCGCCCTGGTACAGCTTCACCCAGCTGCTGACGCCGGCGCGCTCGATGTTGTTGCGCGCGGGCTGGATCAGCCGCGGGTCGGCTTCGTAGCCGCGAATCCACAGCGGCGGCCGCGCCAGGCCGGCCTCGGCGCGGGCCTGGGCGGCGTCGTGGAGCTTGCGCCACAGCGCCGGCACATGGCCCAGCCAGGCGCTGAAGCCCCAGTGCTCGCGCTTGAGGTTGGGGGCGATGTCGGCGGCCATCAGCGCGGCCTCGACCAAAAAGGTCCCGGCACCGCACATCGGGTCGGCCAGCGCACCGCCCTGGGCGGCGATCGCCGGCCAGCCGGCGCGGATCAAAATAGCCGCGGCGAGGTTTTCTTTCAGCGGCGCGGCGCCCTGCTGCAGGCGGTAGCCGCGCTGGTGCAGGCTGTGCCCGGAAAGGTCGATCGAGAGAATCGCCTGGCCGCGGTCCAGGCGCAGGTGCACGCGTAGGTCTGGCGAGAGCTTGTCGATGCTCGGGCGTTCGCCCTGGGCGTTGCGCAGGCGGTCGACGATGGCGTCCTTGACCTTCAGCGCGCCGAAGTGGGTGTTATCGATGCCCGAACCATGGCCGCTGAACTCCACCGCCAGGGTGCCGTTGGCCGCCAGGTGGTCGGCCCAGTCGACCGCGTGCACGCCCTGGTACAGCTCGTCGGCGTTGTTCATCGCAAAGCGCGATACCACCAGCAACACCCGGTTGGCCAGGCGCGACCACAGGCACAGGTTGTAGGCGGTTTCCAGCGTGCCTTCACCGCGGATCGCCGAGGTGTGCTGGCGCACTTCGGCCAGGCCCAGCGTGGCGGCTTCTTCGGCCAGCAGGCCTTCCAGCCCCTTGGGGCAGGTCAGGAACAGTTCGTGTACTTCAGACATCCAAAACACCTCTAGCGGGCCGCACGCCACACGCCGGCCCTGGTTACTGGCGCTGTTCCCGCAGCGCCACGGTGGCACATCAAGTGCCGTGCCGCCTCCGTAACGAAAGCAGCTGAAGGGCGCCGGGCTTGAGCCGGTGATGACCCTTCGTCGAGTTTTTTACAGCGATATAACAGCCCACTGTGCAATAGCGAATGGCTTGCATTGGCATCGCAGCACCCAGCGCCAATGCTTTTCAGCGTTTGCAAGGGCGGAAATACACTTTTACTTATGGCCCTTTATGCTAAACATGACGGGGTTATGACAAATCGATCATTCCCTGCGCCGCGAGCTTTGTTTGACACTCCAAACCAAGCGCACCGCTAGCCAGTGCGCAAAAAGGCCCGATCAACGGGTCAGTATCACCTGCAGCAATCATGCTGCGCGGCCTCCCGGAGGCCGACCGGACATACCAGTCAACAACGAGGGCTACACCCTATGAGAAGACTCAAGCGTGATCCGATGGAACGAGCATTCAGCAAAGGCTACCAACATGGTGTCAGCGGAAAATCTCGCGAACTTTGTCCATTCAACCTTCCGGCCGTTCGCCAGGCGTGGATCAACGGCTGGCGCGAGGGGCGCGGCGACCAATGGGACGGCATGACCGGCACCGCGGGGATTCATCGGCTGAATGAGCTTCACGCCGTCGGCTAACGGCGCTTTTTAGTTCATCTTTACTATTCACCTTTTGCCCTACCCCGCCATGTCCGGGCGGCGGGGTAGGTTTGAAACCCCTTCCCTTCTCGCAACTTCCCACGCCAACCCTCGCCGTTACCCACGCTTCGCCGCGCGGTGTATCACCTCATTGCCGCGATCGCATCCACCGACTCACGAATCAGTGCCGGCCCCCGGTAGATGAAACCGGAGTAGATCTGCACTAGGCTCGCGCCCGCGGCGATTTTCTCGGCGGCATGGGCGCCTTCGGTGATGCCGCCGGCGGCGATGATCGGCATCTGGCCAGCCAATGCCTGGGCGAGCACGCGCACGGTGTGGGTGCTTTTTTCCCGTACCGGGGCGCCCGACAGGCCGCCAGCCTCGTCGGCATGGGCCAGGCCTTCGACGCCTTCGCGGCTGAGCGTGGTGTTGGTGGCGATCACCGCGTCCATGCCGCTTTGCAGCAGGGCTTCGGCAACCTCGGCGGTTTCTTCGTCGGTCATGTCCGGGGCGATCTTGATCGCCAGCGGCACGCGGCGGCGATACTCACTGGCCAGCGCTTCGCGGCGTTCGGCCAGGGCACCGAGCAATTGCTTCAGCGACTCGCCGAACTGCAGGCTGCGCAGGCCCGGCGTGTTGGGCGAGCTGACGTTCACGGTGATGTAGCTGGCCAGTTCATAGACCTTGTTCAGGCCGATCAGGTAGTCGTCGACCGCGCGCTCGACCGGGGTGTCGAAGTTCTTGCCGATGTTGATGCCCAGCACACCCCGGTAACGCGCGGCGCGCACCCGCTCGAGCAAGTGGTCGACGCCCAGGTTGTTGAAGCCCATGCGGTTGATGATCGCGTTCGCCTCGGGCAAACGGAACAACCGTGGCTTGGGGTTGCCCGGTTGCGGGCGTGGGGTGACGGTACCGATTTCGACGAAACCAAAGCCCAGTTGCGCCAGGCCGTCGATGGCCGCGCCGTTTTTGTCCAGCCCCGCGGCCAGGCCGACGGGGTTGGCGAACGCCAGGCCCATCACCGTGACCGGCGCGCGCGCCGGGGCCTTCGCCAGCAGGCCGTTGAGGCCCAGGCGGCCGCCGGCGCCGAGCAGGTCGAGCGACAGGTCGTGGGAGGTTTCCGGAGAAAGCTTGAACAGCAGCTGGCGGGCCAGGTTGTACATGGGCGGGGCAACGCTCTTTAGGTGTGCGGGCGGGCCGCAGAGTATACCCGCAACCGGCGCCGGCGGCACCTGTGCGCTGCCCTGGCGCGCGCCGGCCGCGGCGAGCACCAGCACGGCGCAGCGGCGCCCGCCGGGGCGCCACCGCGAGGGTTGTAAGCCCCGCCCCAGAGCCACCCGGCACCATTGGCCCGGCTTTTGCAAAACACTCAGCAACACATTCGGGAGGTGGCCAATGGCGGCCTGCTCCCCCGACGAAGGCGTCGCTCCCCCCTTGCTCCGGCACGGGCGGGAGAGGCGCCTTTTTTGTTTTCTGGCCACGCCGGCGTGGCCCTCACGTGCTGAGGTGCTGAGATGCAAACGAGTTTCTGGAAAGCCGGGCACGCCCCGACCCTGTTCTGCGCCTTTCTCTATTTCGACCTGTCGTTCATGGTCTGGTACCTTCTCGGCCCGCTGGCGGTGCAGATTGCCACCGACCTGCAACTGACCACCCAACAGCGCTCGTTGCTGGTGGCCACGCCACTGCTGGCCGGGGCGGTGCTGCGGGTGATCCTCGGCTGGCTGGCCGATCGTTATTCGCCCAAGCGCGCCGGGCTGATTGGCCAGGCGATCGTGATCCTCTCGCTGCTGGCCGGCTGGCAGCTGGGTATTCACAGCCTGGAACAAGCACTGCTGCTGGGGGTGGCGTTGGGGGTGGCCGGGGCGTCGTTCGCGGTGTCGCTGCCGCTGGCCTCGCAATGGTACCCGGCCGAGCATCAAGGCAAGGCCATGGGCATCGCTGGCGCCGGTAACAGCGGCACGGTGTTCGCCGCGCTGTTCGCCCCGGCGCTGGCGGCCGCGTTTGGCTGGAACAACGTGTTCGGCTGGGCGCTGATCCCGCTGGTGATCACCTTCGTGGTGTTCGCCCTGCTGGCGCGCAATGCCCCCACCCGGCCACAGCCGAAAACCCTGGCCGACTACGCCAAGGCGCTGGGCAACAAAGACAGCTGGTGGTTCATGTTCTTCTACAGCATCACCTTCGGCGGCTTCATGGGCCTGGCCAGTGCGCTGCCCGGTTACTTCCATGACCAGTACGGCCTGAGCCCGGTCACCGCCGGCTACTACACCGCCGCCTGCGTGTTCGGCGGCAGCCTGATGCGGCCGATCGGCGGCGCCCTGGCCGACCGCTTCGGCGGCATCCGCGCGCTGCTGGCGATGTACACGGTGGCGGCGCTGTGCATCGCCGCGGTGGGCTTCAACCTGCCCAGTTCGCTGGCGGCGCTGGCGTTGTTCGTGGTCGCCATGCTGGGCCTTGGCGCTGGCAACGGCGCGGTGTTCCAACTGGTACCGCAGCGCTTTCGCCAGGAGATCGGCGTGATGACCGGGTTGATCGGCATGGCCGGCGGTGTGGGTGGCTTCCTGTTGGTGTCGGGGCTGGGCGCGATCAAGCAGCAAACCGGTGATTACCACTTGGCGCTGTGGGCCTTCGCCTGCCTGGCGGTGCTCGCCTGGTTCGGCTTGCACGGGGTGAAACGCCGCTGGCGCACCACCTGGGGCGCGGCGGCCGTGACCGCGGCGCGGGTGTAATGGGCCTGAGCCTGGCGTTCGGCCAGGCCAGCGCCACCGGCCCGCGCGCGGAAAACCAGGACGCGCTGCGTGGGGTGACCCCGGCCGCACCCCTGGCGGCGAGCAAGGGCTACCTGTTCGCCCTGGCCGATGGTGTGAGCCAGTGCGCCGATGGCGGCCTGGCCGCGCGCGCCTCGTTGCAGGCGCTCGCGCTGGACTACTACAGCACCCCGGAAACCTGGCCGGTGGCGCAGGCGCTGGAGCGCCTGCTGATCGCCCAGAACCACTGGCTGCGCGCCCAGGGCGGTGGCCAGCCGCTGCTGACCACCCTCAGCGCGCTGGTGCTGCGCGGCCAACGCTTCACCCTTGGGCATGTGGGTGACTGCCGGGTGTACCGCTGGCGCCAGCGGCACCTGCAGCGGCTGACCGAAGACCACGTTTGGGACCAACCCGGCATGCAGCACGTGCTCAAGCGTGCGCTGGGCCTGGACCAACACCTGGTGGTGGATTTTTCCGAAGGCGAACTGCACCCCGGCGATGGCTTCGTGCTGCTCAGCGATGGCGTGTGGGCCAGCCTGCGCGAAGAGGAAATCGCCAACGCCCTGCGTGACTACCCCGAGCCGCAGGCCGCCGCCGAGGCGTTGGTCAGCCATGCCCACCTGGCTGGCAGCCAGGACAACGCCAGCGCCTTGGTGCTGCAGGTGAGCGCGGTGGGCGAGGCGTCGCTGCGCGAAGCCCTCGAGCAGGGCCAGCACACCCCGGTGCCGCCGCCGCTCAAGGCCGGGCAGGCGCTGGAAGGCTTCAACGTGCAGGCCCGGCTGGGCGAAAGCCAGCAAGCACTGCTGTACCGCGCCCAGGATGCCCAAGGCCAGGCCTGGCTGCTGAAAACCCTACCGCCCCGGCTGCGCGATGACGCCGCGGCGCAGCATGCGCTGCTGCTGGAGGCGTGGTTCCTGCGCCGGGTGGCCGGGCGTTACTTCCCTGAACTGCACCCGGTGGGGGCCAAACAGTTTTTGTTCTACGCCATGCGCGAGTACCCCGGTAGCAGCCTGGCCGCGCGCCTGGCCAGTGACGGGCCGCTGTCGCTGCCGGCCTGGCTGGGGCTGGCCAGCACGCTGCTCAAGGCGCTCGGCCAGTTGCACCGGCGCAACATCGTGCACCGCGACATCAAGCCGGAAAACCTCTGGTGGCTGGGCGGCGATGACTACCGCGTGCTGGATTTCGGCCTGGCCTACTGCCCCGGGCTGAGTACCGCGCCGGCCGGCGAGGTGGCGGGCACCCCTGGCTACATCGCCCCGCAGGCCTACACCGGGGAGGTGCCCACCGCCCAGCATGACCTCTACGCCGCCGGCGTGACCCTCTACCGCGCGCTCACCGGGCACTGGCCCCATGGCGAGATCGAAGCCTTCCAGCGCCCGCGCTTCGGCGCGCCGGCCGCGCCCGGGCGCTACCGCCCAGACCTCCCGGCCTGGCTCGAGGCCTGGTTGCTCAAGGCCGTCGAGCCCAACGCCACGCTACGCTTCGAAACCGCCGAGCAGGCGCTGATCGAACTCGAACAGGGCGAACGCCAGCCACCCGCGGCCCGCGCCCGGCCATTGCTGGAGCGTGAGCCGATGCGGGTATGGCGGGCGCTGGCGCTGGTGTCGTTGCTGGTGAACCTGGTGGTGTGGGTGTGTTGGCTGAAGGGGTGAGGCTGTGGGGTGTGCCCTGGCGCCCTCCCGGCGGTCAGCTATCCAGCCAACGCCCCTCGGCCAACTGAATATGCCGGCGCATCGCCGTTTGCGCGGCGATCGGGTCGCGCTGTTCCAGCGCTTGCAAAATCAACTCGTGCTCTTGCACCGCCTCGGCCCAGGTGCCGCGGTTTTCCGAATGCTCGCTGATGTGCGCCAGCAACGGGCTGTAGCGTTCATCGAAGAGCGTGCCGACGATCCGCGCCAGGGTCGAATTGCCACTCATGCGCGCCAGCCGGTAATGGAACTTGCGGTCGTCGTCCAGCGCCGGGATGCCCTGCTCCACACCGGCGCGCATGGCGTCGATGCAGTTGCGCAGGTATTTGAGGTCGGCCTTGGTGGCATGCAGGCAGGCCAGCACGATGCACTCGCCTTCGATCACCGCCCGCGCCTTCATCAGTTCCGAGGGGCTTTCGCCGAGGTTGGCCGGGCGCGCCACCAGCAACCGCTCGCACACATAGATGCCCGAGCCCATGCGCACTTCTACGCTGCCTTCGATTTCCAGGGCGATCAGCGCCTCGCGCAGCGACGGCCGCGACACCCCCAACTGCTGCGCCAGGTCCCGCTCCGGCGGCAACCGCGCGCCCGGCTCGATGGCGTGCTGGCGAATGTAATGGCGCAGGCGGTCGGCAGTCACCTGGTACAGGCGGCGCTCGGGGGCAGGTGCGGGTGCGGGCATCGGGCGGGTTCCTTGTGAGGGGCCCAGCATAGCCTGCCGGCGGCCTCTAAAGAAACGTGTAACAAGGCCGATACCCTGCTTGCCCGCCCTGCGCCCAAGGGCGGCCCGCCGCCCAGAGACCGGTTTCGATGCACGACGTTCGCACCCACTACGACAACCTGAAAATCGCCCGCAACGCCCCGCCGGAGGTGATCCGCGCGGCCTACAAGGCGCTGGTGCAGAAGTACCACCCCGACAAGCACGGCAACAGTGAGCGCGCGGCGAAGATCCTGCTGATGATCAACGAAGCCTATGCGGTGCTCAGCGACCCGGAAAAAAAGGCCCGCCACGATGCCTGGATCCGCGCCCAGGCGCCACGCCCGCGGCCCCTGCCCTTACCCGCCGCCGCGCCGCCAGCGCCGGTGCGCCGCGGTGGCTGGATGTGGGTAGCGGCGCTGGTGCTGCTGGCGTTCGGGCTGGGGATGGTGATGGCCCTGCAATTGCCCGGGGTGGCGCCGCATCTGCGTTGAACGCGCCAGGGCGCTAGGCCTGCGCCAGAATCGACTGCAATAGCCCCGGAAAGCGCGCGTCGAGGTCTTCCGCCCGCAGTGAGTTCATGTGCGTGGTGCCCACGCTGCGGGTGTGCACCAGCCCGGCCTCGCGCAATACGCGAAAATGATGGGACACGCTGGATTTCGGCCGGCCGCCGTCCAGCTCGCCGCAGGAGGCCTCCGGCACCGCCGCCAGGCAGCGGACGATCTGCAGCCGCACCGGGTCGCTGAGGGCATACAGCAGGCGCTCGAGGGAAAAATCCGCGGGCTGGGGATGTTTGAAGGTACGCATGGTCACAGGATACCGAGGGCTTTTCATTATCGCCATAGTTCGAATACTATCGAACAAACGAACCAACCCTTTGGAGCTCCCCCATGGCCGCACTGTTCGAACCCTTCACCCTCAAAGGCGTGACCCTGCGCAACCGCATCGCCATCCCGCCGATGTGCCAGTACAGCGCTGACGACGGCATGGTGAACGCCTGGCACCACGTGCACCTGGCGAGCATGGCCCGCGGTGGCGCCGGGCTGGTGGTGGTCGAGGCCACCGCGGTGGCCCCCGAGGGGCGTATCACCCCCGGCTGCGCGGGCATCTGGAACGATGCCCAGGCGCAGGCCTTCGTGCCCGCCGTGCAGGCCATCAAGGCCGCCGGCGCGGTGCCAGGCATCCAGATCGCCCACGCCGGGCGCAAGGCCAGCGCCAACCGCCCCTGGGAAGGTGACGACCACATCGCCGACGGCGCCCCGGGCGCCTGGCAAACCCTGGCGCCCTCGCCCATCGCCTTTGGCGCCAACCTGCCGAAAGTGCCACAGGAAATGACCCTGGCCGACATCGCCCGGGTTCGCCAGGACTTCGTCGCCGCCGCGCGCCGTGCCCTGGAGGCCGGCTTCGAATGGCTCGAGCTGCACTTTGCCCACGGCTACTTGGCGCAGAGTTTTTTCTCCGAGCACTCCAACCAGCGCACCGACGCCTACGGTGGCAGCTTCGACAACCGCAGCCGCTTCCTGCTCGAAACCCTCGCCGCGGTGCGTGAGGTGTGGCCAGACCACCTGCCATTGACCGCGCGCTTCGGCGTGATCGAATACGACGGCCGCGACGAGCGCACCCTGGAGGAATCCATCGAGCTGGCGCGGCGCTTCAAGGCCGGTGGCCTCGACCTGCTCAGCGTCAGCGTGGGCTTTACCATCCCCGACACGAACATCCCCTGGGGGCCGGCGTTCATGGGCCCGGTGGCCGAGCGCGTGCGCCGTGAAAGCGGCCTGGCGGTGACCTCGGCGTGGGGCTTCGGCACCCCGCAACTGGCCGAGGAAGCGGTCAAGAACGCCCAGCTCGACCTGGTGTCGATCGGCCGCGCGCACCTGGCCGACCCGCACTGGGCGTACTACGCGGCCAAGGAGCTGGGGGTCGACAAGGCTTCCTGGACGCTGCCCGCGCCCTACGCGCACTGGCTGGAACGCTACCGCTAAGGCTTGGTTAACATCCGGCAACGCCCTGCGATGGCAAGCCCCGGGGCCGGTGCGGTTTAATACCGGCCCTTTTCCCTTACGGCAGGCTTACCCGTGCAGGCACTCTGGCTGCAAATCGAGGATTTCTGGAACCTCCTGGACCGCCACCCCTGGCTGCAATCCACCCTCGGCCTGCTGGTGCTGCTGGTGGTGGCGCTGGCCGCCGGGCGGCTGATGCGCTACGTGCTGCAGCGGGTGGCGCGGCTGCTGTCGCACCAATTGGCATTGCTCTGGGTCGACGACCTGCGCCACGCCAAGGTCTTCCACCGCCTGGCGCAAATGGTCCCGTCACTGGTGGTGCAGTTCGGCCTGGCGCTGGTGCCGGAGCTGAACACCGCGCTGGCGCACTTTCTCGGCAACCTGGCGCTGGCGGTGACCATCCTGTTCCAGGCACTGGCCCTGAGCGCCCTGCTCAACGCCCTGCTGGCCATCTACGCGCGCACCGAACACGCCCGCACCCGCTCGATCAAGGGCTACGTGCAACTCGCGAAGATGGTGCTGTACGTGTTCGCCGCGATCATCATCGTCGCCACCCTGATCGACCGCTCGCCGCTGTTGCTGCTGTCGGGCCTGGGCGCGATGTCGGCGGTGATCCTGCTGGTCTACAAAGACACCCTGCTGTCGTTCGTGGCCGGAGTGCAGCTCACCAGCAACGACATGCTGCGGGTCGGCGACTGGATCGAAATGCCCCAGGTGGGCGCCGATGGCGACGTGGTCGACATCACCCTGCACACGGTCAAGGTGCAGAACTTCGACAAAACCATCGTCTCCATCCCCACCTGGCGGTTGATGAGCGAGAGCTTTCGCAACTGGCGCGGCATGCAGCAATCCGGTGGCCGGCGGATCAAGCGCAGCCTGTACCTCGACGCCACCGGCGTGCGTTTTCTGGCCGCCGACGAACACGCCCGCCTGGGTGAAATCCGCCTGCTCAGCGACTACGTCACGCGCAAGCGGGCCGAGCTCGCCGCCTGGAACCAGGCCCAGGGCGAAGTGGCCGACAACGCCGCCAACCAGCGCCGCATGACCAACCTCGGCACCTTCCGCGCCTACGCCCTGGCCTACCTGAAAAGCCACCCCGACATTCAGCCAAACATGACCTGCATGGTGCGGCAGATGGAAAGCACCGCCCAAGGCGTACCACTGGAAATCTACTGCTTCACCCGCACCACGGTGTGGGCGGAATACGAGCGGATACAAAGCGACATTTTCGATTATCTGCTGGCGGTGTTGCCCGAGTTTGGGCTGGCGGTGTATCAGCAGCCGAGCGGGGCGGATATGCGGGTGGGGTTGGGGGGCAAGCAAATCTAACCCTCGCGATTATCAACGTTTTAAATGGCCCCTCGCCCGGCACAGCCGGAGTGCCGGACCACGGCCTCCCACCAGATTTGTGTTAGTGCTTGATTTACAAGGTAACACAGAGCCCGTGGGAGGCCGG
>NZ_JBIBKC010000018.1:0-72551 GCF_042958985.1 Pseudomonas sp. NPDC007930 | reverse complement strand
TGCCGGGCGATAGGCCCTGAAGCTCATGCACAAAATCCGCAGAGCTCACAGATTGATCCCTCCATGAAGCCCTGAAATGGCTTAAGTGAACAGCATTACGGCACAGCCGGCCCACGGAATGGGTAAGCCATTGAGTTAAGAGGCAACAAAAAACCCTGAGGCCGGCTAGCCTAGAACCTCACCTCGCCTTTCACCCGCAGCGTTCTGCCTTCGCCCCAGCTCACTCGCCGGGTGTTGCCCCCCGAGGCGACGAAATAGCCCTGGTCGGTGAGGTTCACCGCATTGACCTGCAGCACGGTTTCTTCGCCCAGCAACTGCCGAGTACTCCAGGCGGCAAACGCATCCACCGTGGTGTAGTGATCCAGCTCGAAGGTATTGCCCAGGTCCCCCGCCCGCGCGCCCACGTAGCGCGCGCCCGCGCCAACGCGCAGTTCACCGCCCAACACCGGTTGCGGCACCTGCCAGGCCAGGAACGCCCCGCCCACATGGCGCGGCACGTTGTACACCCGGTTGCCCTCGGTGGCGGGGGTGTCTTTTTCAATCCAGGCATCGGTGTAGGCATAGTTGGCGATCACCTGCCAGTGCTCGCTCAACTGCCCGTTCACACTCCACTCCAGCCCCCGCGAGCGCACCTCGCCGGCCAACCGTTGCAATGTATTGCCGTCGGCATCGGTGCCGGCGTTCTGTTGCACGTTTTCCTTGCGGATGCTGTAGGCCGCCAGGGTGCTTTGCCAGGCGCCGTTGTCGTACTTGGCGCCCACCTCGAACTGGCGGCCGGTTTCCGGTTTGTAGCGGCCGCTGAACACCGAGCCGGCCTCGACCTCGTTGGGCCGGTAGGATTGGCTGTAGTTGCCGTACAGCGAGAGGTCGGCGCGCAGTGCGTAGACCACGCCCATGAACGGCAGCAGCTTGCCCTGGCGTTCGTCGGTGGCCTCGATGAATGGCCGGCGGCTGCCGGAGCGGATGTCGTAGTGCTGGTAGCGCAGGCCGGGCGCGAGGATCCAGTGCTCGCCCAGGTGGATGTTGTCTTTGGCGTACAGCGCCTGGCCTTTGATGCGGGTGTAGCCATCGCTGTTGTTGGGGTTGACCGGGCCGCTGGGGGGTAACTGGCCATACACCGGCGCGGCCGGGTAGAAGCCGCCGATGACCGGGCCGTCGATAAAATCGCCGTAGGCGTCGCGGATGCTTTCATAGTCGCTGCCCAGCAGCAGTTCGTGGCGCAGGCCGGCCCATTCGCGGCTGGCGATCCAGTCGGCGGCGACGTAGGCGTTTTCCTTGTGCGCGCCCACGTTGCGTCGAAAGCGCCGGCTCAGCACACCGGTGCTGGCGTTGTAGGCGCTGGGGTCGGCCTGGTAGTCGTTGTACTGGTCGTAGCTCCAGCCTGTAGCCAGGCGCACGCGGGTGCTGCTGTCGAAGCGGTATTCGGTGGTGGTATTGAGCTGCTGGCGCTGGCCTTCGGCGCGGGCCCATTTTTCGTCGAGGCGGTCGTCGCGGCTGCCCACGTGGTGGCCGTTGCTTAGCACCGCGCCACGGTCGAGGGTGTTGCTGTAGTCGGTGTACTCATAGGCCGCCAGAAACGACAGCGCTTCGCTCTCGTAGGCCAGTGACGGGGCGATGAGGTCGAGTGTGTTGGCACCGAAGTTGCGCCAGTAGTCTTCGTCCTTGTGCTGGCCGATCAGCCGGAAGGCGAAACCGCTGCCGCCCAGCGGCGCAGTGGTGTCGACATGCGCCTCGCCACCCCCCTGGTCGCTGAGGGTACCGCCCAGGCTGTGGTGGGGTTGATACAGCGGCTTTTTGCTGATCACGTTGATCACCCCGCCGGGCTCTTGCATGCCATACAGCAGCGAGGCGGGCCCCTTGAGCAGCTCCACCCGCTCGGTAGTGACCGCCTGGAAGTTACGCCCGGTCGCGGTGCGCAGGCCGTCGCGCAGTACACCGCCGTCATCGCTGCCGCCGAAGCCACGCTTGAGCAGGGCGTCCTGGGTGCCGCCGAAATTGTTGTTCACCGCCACCCCGGGCATGAACTTGATCACGTCTTCCAGGGTTTGCGGGGCCTGGTCCTGCAGCACCTGCGCGGTCACCGTGTCGACCGCTTGGGCCTGTTCGAGCAGTGGCGTGTCGGTTTTGCCGGCGGTGCTGCTGGCACCGGCGCGGTAACTGCGTGGGGCTTCGCGTTCATGGGCGCCTTCAATGGTGACCTCACCCAGTTGCAGCGGGGCGGCCGGCTCCGCGGCCAGGGCCGGGGCGCTGAACGCGAGGCTGCCGTACAGGCTGAGTGAAAAGGTGCGGCGTGGGGTGAGGCGTGGCATCGGGCGCTCCGTCGTCGAGCCCTGCCGGCCAGGTTTCGCCGGCACGGCCGAGCCCGCGAGGGCGCCTTGGCGGTGCCATCGGAGAGGGCTGAGCGGGTGGGCTGCGAATACCGTGGTACGGGGAGGGCGGGCCTTTGTATCAGAATGAGAACAATTATCGAAGATACAGTTGCCAGGGTTGTACGACAACGCTGTTTTTGTATGGATGTGCTCTGGAATGCGGGTTTTGGCGGGTTTTTGCGAATGGATTTGTAAGTAAAGGTTACAAAAAGGCGCTGAAATACCTGTACTTCAGGTGGCAATGCGAGCAGTTGCAGCGGGGCCTTACCCCCGCGCGCAATGCAACATGTGCAGGGTGATCTTGCGCACCTCGGCCTTGCTCACCTCGATGTGCGCCTTCACCCGCCGTTGCGCCTCGTCGGCGCGGCGTTGCAGCACCGCCTGGAGGATTTGCGTGTGCTCCTCGAAGGTGGTGTCGATGCGTGCCCGCTGGGTGAAGTCGAGCCGGCGCAGCACGTGGATCTTCTCGCCGATTTCATCGTGAAAGCGCGTCATCTGGCTGTTGCCGGCCAAGGCCAGCAGTTGCCGGTGAAACGCCACGTCGCGTTCGGTCAGCACCTGCGCTTCGTAGCAACGTTGCGCGGGCGCCACCGCCCAGGTGTCGAGCAGTTCGCGCAGGGCTTCTTCCTGGCCGGGCGCGGCGTTCTCGCACAGCCGCTTGACGGCAGCCTGCTCGAGCACGATGCGCACGTCGTAAAGCTCTTCGAAATAGGCAAAGTCGAACGGCCGCACCTGCCAGCCGGCACGAAAATGCACCTCCAGGTAATGCTCCTGCTCCAGCCGGAACAGCGCCTGGCGCACCGGGGTGCGGCTGGCGTCCATGCGCTTGGCCACGTCGCCTTCGCTGAAGCGATCGCCCGGCAGCAGGCGGAACTCGAAGATGTCCTGCTTGAGCTGCTGGTAGATCCGTTCGGCCAGGCCTTCGCGGCGTTCCTTGCCCGGCGGGTTGGAAGAAGACAGCTGCATGTTCAGTCCTTCTGTCGGTTCAACTGATGTTCCACCCACTGGCCGCCGCGCAAGGTGGCCAGGTCACTGCCCGCCGGGCCGACCAGTTGCACGCCCAGTGGCAGGCCGCTGGGGCCGGTGCCGGTGGGCAGATGCAGGCTGGGCAGGCCCAGCGCGCTCCAGCTGCGCGAGAACAGCGGGTTGCCGGTCGCCATGCCCAGCTCGGCCTCGCCGCAGGCGCTGGGGGTGAGCAGCAGGTCGCAGTGGGCGAACACCTCGGGCAAGCGCGCGCGGGCGGCGGCGACGCGCTGCTGATTGTATCGGTTTTGCTCGAAATCGATAGCGCTGGCGCGGCGCAACAGCGCCTGTAGCGGCTCGCTCAGGGCCTCGGCGTGGTTCAGCCGCTCATCGGCCAGTGCCTGCCAGGCTTCGAAGCACATGATCGCGTCGTGCACGCTGGCCAGGGTATCGAACTCCGGCGGCAGGCTGACCTCCACCAGCACCGCGCCGGCCAGGCTCAAGCGCGCGGCGCAGGCTTCGAGCTGTTGCTGGGCGGCGGGGCTGGCGTGCTCCCAGTACGGCGTGCGGCACAGGCCGATGCGCGGCGCGCCGCCGTGGTCGAGCGCGCGCCACGGCGGCGCGCTGGCCATCACCGAGGTGAGCAGGGCGACGTCGGCCACGCTGCGGCCGAATGCGCCGACGGTGTCGAGGCTTTCGGCCAGGCTTTTGATCCCGGCGCGGGGTATCGAGGCGAAGCTGGGCTTGAAGCCGACCACCCCGCAGTAGGCCGCCGGGCGGATGATCGAGGCGGCGGTTTGCGTGCCCAGCGCCAACGGCACCATGCCCGCCGCCACCGCCGCGGCCGAGCCGCTCGACGAGCCGCCGGGGGTGTGCGCGGGGTTGTGCGGGTTGCGTGTAGGGCCGGGGTGGAAGGTGGCGAATTCGGTGGTGACCGTTTTGCCCAGCACGATTGCCCCGGCCGCCCGGCACAGCGCCACGGCGGCGGCGTCGTGGCCGCTCTGGTGCTCGGCGTAGATCGGCGAACCGTAGCCGGACGGCAGGCCACGGGTGTCGAACAGGTCTTTGACCCCGATCGGCAGCCCGTGCAACGGCCCGCGCAGGGGCCCGGCGTCGAGCGCCCGGGCTTGCGCCAGGGCGGCCTCGGCGGCGTGGCTGCGCCAGGCCCGCACGGCAGGCTCGCGGGCCTGGTAGCGTTCGATGCAGGCCTGCACCAGGGCCTCGGCGCTGAGTTCGCGGGCCTGCAACAGCCGCGCCGCCTGGCTGGCGCTGAGGCTGGCGAGGTCTTGGGCGAGGGCGCTGCTCATGCCTGGCACCAGTCGAGGATCATCCGCGTGTACAGCGCGAACGCCTGGTCGATGCGGCTGACCTCGCAGTATTCGTCGGTCTGGTGCGCCAGGTGGGTTTCGCCTGGGCCGAGGATCAGCGTAGGCGGGTTGCCCAAGGGCGCGAGCAGGGCGGCGGCGTCGGTGAAGTAGGTCACGGTGCCGGGCACCTGGGTGCTACCGGCCAGGGCCAGCACACGCTGTACCCAGGGGTGGTTGGGCTCGGTGTACACCGGCGGCAGGTCGATCAGTGTGCTCAGTTCGATGGCGTCGCCCAGGGCCGCTTGCAGGGCCTGGCGGATGGCCGCGTGGTCTTGCCCGGCCACCGTGCGGATGTCGATCGTCAGCTCGGCGGCATCGGGCACTGAGTTGACGTTCAGGCCGCCGTTGATCATGCCCACGTTCAGCGTCGGCGCGCCCATCTGCGGGTGGGCCGGGAAGCCAAAATCGAAGGCCTGCAGCGCCAGCGCGGCGCGGGCGATCTTGTAGATGGCGTTGTCGCCATGCTGCGGCATCGAGCCGTGGGCGGTCACTCCGCGTGCCTTGGCCTTGAGCCACAGCGCGCCTTTGTGCCCGGCCAGCGGGTCGTTGTAACTCGGCTCGGCCACCAGCAAGGCCCCGGCCGGCTTCAGCAGGCCAGGCTGGGCGGCCATCTGGAAGGCGCCTTCGCAGCCGGTTTCCTCGCCGGCGGTGATGATCAGGGTGACCCCGGCGCTGCCGGCGATCTGTTCCCGGCAGGCCAGCGCCGCGCACACGAACGCCGCCACGCCGGCCTTCATGTCGCTGCTGCCACGGCCGTACAGCTTGCCGTCGATGATCTCGCCACCGAACGGCGCCTGCTGCCAGGGCGCGTTGCCCAGCGGCACTACGTCAACATGGCCGGTAAAGGCCAGTGGCAGGCCTTGGGCAGGGTCGCCGAGGCTTGCCACCAGGCTGGCGCGGCCCGGCGCCAGCTCGCTCAGGGTGCAGGTAAAGCCCTGGGCTTCGAGCAACTCGGCCAGGTACTGGGTGCAGGTGGATTCATCGCCCGGGGTGTTGACGGTGTTCATCCGCACCAGGGCTTGGGTCATTTCCACGGGGTTCAGCGGTGTAGTCATGGGGGGCTCCGTAAACAGAGGTCAGCCGAAATAGGCCGCCTGCACTTCGTCGTTCTCGCTCAGGCGCTTGGCGTCGCCGTGGGCGACCAGGCGCCCCTGCGACAACACGAAACCATAGTGCGAAATGGCCAGGGTCTGGTGCACGTTCTGCTCCACCAGCAGCACGCTGATGCCCAGTTGGTTGATGTCGGCGATGATCCGGAAGTTCTCCTTCACGTACAGCGGCGACAACCCCAGCGACGGCTCGTCGATGATCAGCAAGCGTGGCTTGGCCATCAGCCCGCGGCCGATCGAGACCATCGCCTGCTCGCCGCCCGACATCGTCCCGGCCAGTTGGTCGCGGCGCTCCTTCAGCCGAGGGAACAACGCATACACCTCATCGGCGCGGCGGGCGATCTCGGCCGGGTCGGCGACCTGGTAAGCGCCGACCCGCAGGTTTTCCGCCACGGTCATCTTCGGGAAGATCCTGCGCCCCTCGGGGATGCAGGCGATGCCCTGGGCGATCACCCGGTGGGTGGGCAGGCCGATCAGCGACTGGCCGGCAAAGCGGATGTCCCCGCGGTTGGGCGGGGTGAGCCCGAGGATCGAGCGGATCAATGTGCTCTTGCCCGCGCCGTTGGCGCCAAGGATGCAAGTGATGCGGCCTTCTTCGAGCTCCAGCGAGAGGTCGTGAAGGACATCGATGCGGTCATACGCCGTGGCGATGTTGTCAATGCTCAGCAAAGCCATGCTTCACTCCTTGCCCAGGTAGGCGACCTGCACCTGCGGGTCGGCGATGATCTCGGCGTAGCTGCCCTCGGCGATCTTCTTGCCGTAGTTGAGCACCACGCAGCGCTCGGAAATACGCTGGATCAGGTTCATTTCGTGCTCGATCAGCGCGATCGCGAACGGCGCGACGCTCTGGCGCACCTTGAGCACGTCGTCCATCAGCTCGTTGGTTTCGTCGTGGGTCATGCCGGCCGAGGGTTCGTCGAGCAGCAGCAGGCGCGGCTCGCTGATCAGCGCGCGGCAGATTTCCACCCGCCGGCGGTCGAGCATGCTCAGGTTGGCGGCCGGTTCCCAGAGCTTGCTGGCCAGCCCTGCGTTGAAGGTGTGCAGCAACTGGTGCACGCGCTCGACCATTTCGCCGTGCTGGCGCTTGAAGCCCTGGCGGCGGAACAGGTTGAACCACAGGCTTTCATCGAGGTGGCGGGTGTTGCCGGCCACCACGTTGTCGAACACCGTCAGCGGCAACGACAGCCGCAGGCGCTGGAAGGTGCGGGTGATGCCATGGCGGTAGACGCTCTGCGGCGAGCGGCCGCTGAGGTCTTCACCGGCAAAGGTCACGCTGCCGGCGCTGGCCTTGTACAGGCCGGTGATCACGTTGAAGCAGGTGGTTTTGCCCGAGCCGTTGGGGCCGAGCAGGGCGAGGATTTCCCGTGGCGCGATGTGCAGGTCAAGGCCGTCGAGGGCCACCAGCCCGCCGAAGCGCATGGTCAGCCCGCGGGTCTGCAGCAGTGGTTTCATGATGGGCGTCCCGGAAAGAATTGGCGAACCTGGCGAGGCAGCAGCCCCTGCGGGCGGAACAGCAGGATGGCGATCACCAGCAGGCCATACAGCAAGAAGCGGTACTCCTGGATCGACTGCAGCTTCTCCGGCAGGATCATCACGATCGCCACCGCCGGGATGATCCCCCAGGGGTTGCCGATGCCGCCGAGGATCACGATCGACACCAGGATCAGCGAGTCGCCGAAGGTGAAGTTGTTCGGTGCCACGTAGCCGGTCATCAGGCCGTAGGCCGCGCCGGCTACGCCGATCAGGAAGTTGCCGAACACGAACGCCAGCACCTTGGTGCGGGCGATGCGAATGCCGAACGCCGAGGCCGACACTTCATCGGTGCGCACCATGTCCATTGCCACCCCCAGCCACGAACGCTCGAGCCGGCGCACCAGCCAGAACGCCACGCTGCACAGCAGCAGCGCGAGCAGCACGAAGTTGGCGTAGAACGACACTTCGCTGTCGCCCCATTCGAGGCTTTCGCTCATGTCCCAGCCGAACAGGGTCATTCCCGGAATGCGCAGGCCCTGGGGGCCGCCGAAGGTGTCGTTGACCTCCATGAAGGTGCGAAACAGGATGCCAAAGGCGATCGTCACCAAGGCCGCATAGTGGCCGCGGGTGCGCAGCACCGGCAGGATCAGCAGCGAGCCAAGCGCCGCCGCCACCAGCCCGGCGATCAGCACCGCCAGCAGGTGCGGCACGCCGCTGTGCAGCGCCAGGGTGGCGGCGGTGTAGCTGCCGATGCCGAAGAACGCCGCGCCGGCGAAGTTGACGATCCCGGCATAGCCGAACTGCACGTTCAGGCCCAGGCAGGCGACGCTGTAGATCAGTACCGTGGCCAGCAGCAACAGGGCAAAGTGCGCGTCGTGGAACACCACCAGCAGGGCCAGCACCCCAGCGATGCAGCCCAGCCCGAGCAGGCGTGGGTGTTCGCTGGCGCTGCGGCCCAGAGGCGCGGCCAGCTTCAAGCGCCGCGCGGCCAGCAGCACGGCGCCAGCCACCAGCGCCAGCAGAAGGATTTCCACCTGGCTCTCGGCATGCAGCAACGCCCAGGCGACGATGAACCCCAGCGCCAGGGCGCCAGCCAGCAGCGGCCGTGAGGCCTTTGAAAGGAATGTATGCATGTCAGACTCGCTCACTGCTGCGTTCGGCGATCAGGCCGGTGGGTTTCCAGGCCAACAGGGCGATCACCACGACAAAGGCGAACACATCCTTGTAGGCCCCTTGGAACCCCGGGATCCACTGCGGCAACGCCACCGCGCCAAGGGTTTGCAGCGCCGCGAACAAGAAGCCGCCGAGGATCGCCCCATAGAAATTACCCAGGCCGCCGAGGATCGCCGCGCAGAAGCCGATCACCCCCAGCAGCAGGCCGACGTTGAAGTTGATTTCGTTGTAGTACAGCCCGTTCATCATCCCGGCGGTGGCCGCCAGGGCCGAGCCCAGGGCGAAGGTCAGCAGTACGATGCGCTCGAAGTTGATGCCCATCACCCGCGCGGTCTCGCCGTCCTGGGCCACCGCGCGGATCGCCAGGCCCAGCTTGCTGCGGTTGATCAACTGGTGCACGCCAATGATCGTCAGCGCGCCGACCAACAGGATGATCGCGCTGTCGGCGCGCACCGCCAGGCCGCCCAGGTGCCAGGTGCTGGTGGGCAGCAGTTGCGGGAAGGGCTTGGAGTTCGAGCCGTCGGGGTAGAACAGGCGGATGCATTCACGCAGCACCAGGCCCAGCATCAGGGTGATCAACAAGAGGTTGATCGGCGGTGCGTTGCGCAGCGGCAAAATCAGAAAGCGCGCCACCAGCGCGCCAAGCGCGGCGGTCACCGCCAGCGCCGCCACCAGCATGCACGCCAGTTGCAACCAGGGGTTGGCGATGCCCAGCGCCTGCACCGCGCCAAAGGTGGCAAGGCCGGCGAAGCCACCGACCATCAGCACATCGCCATGGGAAAACTTGATCACGTCGAGCACCCCGAAAAACAAGGTGAAGCCCACCGCGACCATCGCGTAGATCATGCCGAGCATCAGCCCGTTGATCAGGTATTGACTGAGGATTTCCAGATTCATGGCCAGGCCCGGATCGAAAAGGGTCATGGCCCCGGCACAGGGCGCGGGGCGGTTGTGTCACGGGTGGCTCACAGGCCCTTGAGGGTGCGCTTGCCGCTGGCGTATTCGCTGTCTTGCCACGGCACCCACTTGCCGTCTTGCACCACGTAGGCGGTGATCAGCGGCACGATGTTCTGGCGGTGGTCGTCGAAGGTCACCGGGCCGATCATGGTCTCGGCGTTCTGCGTGTGGTTCAGCTCGTCACGCACCTTGCGCCGGTTTGGCCCGACCTTGTCGATGGCGTCCATCAACAGGTTGCTCGCCACGTAGGCGAAGGGGCCGTAGGCCTCGGCGGGCTGGGCGTACTTCTGTTCGGCGTAGGCGGCGAAGAACGCCGGGCCGGCGGCCAGTTTCTCCCACGGCGCGCCTTCGATGAACGACAGCGAGCCCTCGGCCAGGGCGGCGCCGGTGCCTTCGATGTAGGCATCGGACTTGATCCCCGAGGTGCCTTCGAGCTGGGCGTCGATGCCGAGTTTTTCCATCTGCGCGCGGATGCGGATGCCGATCGGGGTCAGCCCGCCGAAGTAGATCACCTGGGGCTTGAGCTGCTTGATCTGGGTGAGTTCGGCGGTGAAGTCCTGCTGGTCGGCGGTCACCCCGAAGGTGCCGAGGATCTTCCCGCCGGCTTTTTCCAGGGCCTCGCTGAAGTACTTGTTGTGGCCCTTGCCGTAGTCGGTGGTGTCGTGGATCACGGCGAAGGTCTTGTAGCCATGCTCAACCATGAACTTCGCCGCTTCCTGGTTCTGGTTGATCATGGTGCCGTTGACCCGGTGCACTTCCTTGAAGTCGTTGGCGTAGGTGATGTCGGGCAGCACCGCGCCCCACACCACCACCGGCAGGCCGAACTTGTGGTACACGTCGACCGCGCTCATGGCCACGGCGGAACAGTAGTGGGGCACGGCGCCGATGATGTCTTTGTCGGCGGCGATCTTGGTGGCGATCTGCACGCCGACGTTGGGCTTGCACTCATCGTCCAGCGCGACCAGCTCGTATTCGTACGGCGCGCCAGCCTTGGCATTGTGCTGCTTGACCGCGAGGTCCGCTGAGTTGCGCCCGCCCAGGCCGATGGCCGAGGTGCCGCCAGTCAGTGGGCCAACGAATGCAATCTTGACCACCTCTTTGGCCAGCGCGAACGGCGCGGCGAGCAGGCTGGCAGACAGTACAGCGGGCAACAGCGCGGCTTTGATCTTGGTACTCATGGCGTCTCCTGAAGGTCCGGCGGCGAACGCTCGGTGGTTAAATACCATCATGTATACAAGATGGTATTTCGACAAAAGCAATTACGGTGCCAGTATCGTCAGGAGCGGCTGCGGGGGCCGTGAAGCCGGGCTGGGTGGGGGCGGGAAGGGCGCGTGGCGAGGGGCGGGCGTGGGCGATCGTGGGTCACCGGGTGGGGCGGGGTGCTCTAGGTTGGGGCGCTGGGCCCTTCGCCCGGCTGGGCCGAGCGAAAGCCCGTCAAACCGATCACCCCGCGTACTGCGCCAGCCCATTGCCAAACGACCAGTTCTCTTTTTTCACCTCCACCAGGCTGATGAACACATCCTCCGGGCGCACCTGCGCCTCGTGCTGCAGGCCCTCGGCGATGGCCTGGTAGAGGGCCTTTTTCTGCTCGAGGCTGCGCCCTTCGTTCAGGGTGATCTGGATGAACACTTGGCCGTCGCTGCGCGCGATGCCGAGGTAGTGCGGGTCGTACACCAAGCGGCCGCCGTCGTGCTCGGCCAGCACTTGGAAGTTATCCTGTTCGGGCACGTTGATGGCGCTGCGCAGGACGGCGTAGACCACCCGGCCAATGCTGTGCAGGCGGGTAGGGTCTGGGTGTGTGCGGGTGTCGATGCGTACCAGTGGCATGGCCAGGCTCCTCAGGGGTGGCGGCGGCAGGCTTGCCGCGCACACCCATCTTAGGGCGCCTGCCAAGGCCCATCTCGGGCGGTTTTTCCGCTCAGCCGGGAATTGAATTCATCAATCCAGGCTCGGCCAGGCCCGCGGCCAGTTCGCTGCCCAGTGCCTCGATCAACACCTGCAACCTGGGCAGGGTGGCGCGGGCGCGCTGCCACGCCAGGTGAATGGGTGGGCCGTCGAAGGCCAGGCCCGGCAGCACCTCGGCCAGCACCCCCGCTTTTAGCTGCGCGGCGATCAGCCAGCGCGGCAGTTGGGCAATGCCCAAGCCCTCCAGCACCGCCATCAGCTCGGCCTCGCCATCGCCCAGCGCCAGCCACGCGGGTACCGTGGCGCTGCCCATGGCGGTGGGCGCGGCGCCCTCGCGGAACCACGGGGTGACCCACCCACCGGGCTGGGCATAGCCGATACAGGCATGCCGCGCGAGGTCGGCGGCGCTCGCCGGTACCCCATGCGCCGCCAGGTAGGCCGGCGTGGCGCAGTAGGTCAGGCGCTGCACGCCCAGTTGCCGGAACGCCAGGTGTTCGGGCCACACCTTCGGCCCGCCGATGCGCACCAGCAGGTCGACCCCCTCGAGCAGCGGGTCGATCAGCCGGTCGCTGAAGGTCACGTGTGGGCGCAGCAACGGGTAGCGCCTGAGCACGCCCAGCAGCACCGGCATTACCTGCTTGCGGCCAAAGCTGGCCGGCAGGTCGATGCGCACATGGCCGCTGACCTCGCGGTGCTCGGCCTGCAGCGCCAGCTCGGCGGCTTCCAGCTCGGCGAGGATGCCTTTGCAGGCGCGATAGAACGCTACGCCCGCGGCCGTCAGCGCCAGCCGCCGGGTGGTGCGCTCGAACAGCTTGATGCCCAGGCGCTGCTCCAGCCGGGCGATGCCCTTGCTCACCGCCGAGCTGCTCAGGCTCAGCGGTTCGGCGGCGCGGGTGAAACTGCCCAGCTCGGCGACGCAGACGAACACGTCGATGCCCTTCAAGCGTTCAGAGGCGTACATGGGGGGGCCTTCAATGGCAGTGCGAAGGGCCATTGTTGTGGCAGGGCTGGCTGGGCTGCAAGGGCTTCAGGGCCCTCAGGCCACGCCGATCCGCCACTGCTCCGGCGGCGCCGTTCCGTTCACCGCGTAGTCCCCGACGATCCGCTCCTTGTAGATCCGCGGGTTGTGCGAGGACAGCGTGCGCGCGTTGCGCCAGAACCGGTCCAGCCCTAGCGGGCGCAGGGTCGCCGAGGCGCCGAGGGCGTCGAACAGGGTGGTGGTGGCGTTGAGTATCAGGTCCATCACGATGCTCTGCGCCTGGGCCACCTCCAGCTCGGCGATCGCCACCGCCTGGGTGGCGGCGGTTTCATCCTCGCCCAGCTGCGCGGCATGGGCACGCTGTAAGGCCTCGGCGTTTTTCAGGGTGATCGCGCCGCTGGTGTAGGCCGCGCCGCGCAGGCGGCCGACCACCTGCAGCACTTGCGGGTCTTGCCCGGCGCGGTCGGCGTTGCCGTTGCTGTAGGTGCGCGTGCGGTTGGCTACGGCCTGCGCCACCTCGCCACTCAGGGCTCGGCCAAGGCCGGCGAGGGTGGCCAGGTGTACCAGCTGGAAAAACGCCGGGGCGTAGCCAAAGCGCTGCTCGCGATTGATGTCGGCCTCGTCCACCGCGACCTGGTCGAAGTGCGCGGTGCCGCTGGCGGTGAGGGTCTGGCCGAAGCCGTTCCAATCGTCCAGCACTTGCACGCCCGGGGCCTCGCGGGCCACGGTGACGGCGAAGATCTCGCCGTCGCTGCCGCTCACGCCCACGTCGACCCACTCCGAGTACAGCGTGCCGGTGGTGTAGAACTTGCTGCCAAACAACCGCCAGCCCTGGCCGTGGGGCTCCAGGCGGGTGCCGAAGCGGCCGCGGGCCACCTCACCCACCTCGCTCCAGGCCGGGCCGACCAACTGGCCGCGGCCCAGGCGCGCCAGCCAACGCTCGCGCCGGGCCGGCTGGCGGCTGACCAATACGCCCTCGACAAAGCCCAAGTGGCCGCGGATCGCCTGCACCAGGTTGGAGTCCGCTTCGCCCAGCTCGATCAGCAGGTTGAACAACTGCGGCAGGCTGGCACCGCTGCCGCCGTAGGCCTGGGGCACGCGCAGCGCGGTAAAGCCGGATTCTTTGAGCCAGCGGATCTGCTCCAGTGGCAGTTCACGGTTCAGCTCGCGGCTGATCGCGCCTTCGCGGATCCGCGCGAACAGTGGGCGAAAGCGTTCGGCCAGGGTTTCGTAGGCGGCGTCGGGGCCGGCGCCCCAGGCGGCGTCGATTTGGCTCATGGGTAAGGCTCCTTGTTCAGTGTGTAGGCGTCAGTGCAAAGGGCTCAGGCCTGCAAAGCCTGGGCAGTGGGGCCGGCGTTCAGGCGGATGGGCAGCACCGAGGCCAGCAGTTTTTGCGTGTAGGGGTGGCGGGCGTTGGCCAGCAAATCGCCGGCGGCGAAGGTTTCCACCAGGCGGCCTTGTTCCATCACTGCCACGCGGTCGCAGAAGGTTTCGATCACCGGCAGGCTGTGGCCGATGAACAGGTAAGTGAGGTTCAGCCGCTCGCGCAGTGCCAGCAGCAGTTCGAGGATCTGCGCCTGGATCGACACATCCAGCGCCGAGGTGGGCTCGTCGAGGATGATCAGCCGCGGCTGCACCACCAGTGCCCGGGCGATGCCGATACGCTGGCGTTGCCCGCCGGAAAACCCATGGGGGTAACGGTGTAGGTGCTCCGGCCCGAGGTTCACCTGTTCCAACGCTTGCACCGCGAGCTCCAGCGCCTGGCTGGTGCTGCTGGCCAGGCCCAGCCGCCGCGCCGGCGCGGTGAGTTGCTCAGCCACGGTGCGGCGGGGGTTGAGCGAGGCGCTGGCGTCCTGGAACACGTACTGCAGTTGCCGGCAGAACGCCTGGTGGTCGTGGGCGTTGGCCACCGGCAAGGCGCGGCCATCGAAGCGCACGCTGCCGCTGCTGGCCGGGGTAAGTTGGGCGATCAGCCGGCCGAGGGTCGATTTGCCCGAGCCGGATTCACCGATCAGCCCGAGAATCTCCCCGGCCCGCACTTCCAGGCTCACCCCCTGTACCGCGGCCACCTGTTGCGGCGCGCGCAGCCAGCCGGTGGCCTGGCTGAAGGTTTTACTGAGCTCGCGCACCTCCAGCAGTGGCTCGCCCGCGGCGGGGGCGCGGCGCGGGGCATGCGGGCGGCTGCCGAGCACTGGCACGGCACGGATCAACGCCTGGGTATAGGGGTGTTGCGGGGTGCCCAGCAGCGCCGCGGTCGGGCCCTGTTCGACCACACGCCCGGCGCGCATCACCGCCACCCGCTGGCTCATCCAGGCCACCACGCCGAAGTCATGGGTGATGATCAGGATCGCCGTACCATGGCGTTGGTTGATGCTCAGCAGCAGGTCGAGGATGTGCTTCTGCACGGTGGCGTCCAGCGCCGTGGTGGGCTCGTCGGCGATCAACAGCGCCGGGCGGCCGATCAGCGCCAGGGCGATCATCACCCGCTGGCGCATGCCGCCGCTGAGCTGGTGCGGGTAGGCATTGAGCACCCGCGCGGTGTCGCTGATGCCCACCTGGCGCAGCCAGTGGCAGGCCTCGCGCTGGGCCGCGGCGCCGCGCAGGCCCTGCTTGTGGCGCAGGTTTTCGCGCAGCAACTGGCCGACCTTGAACGAAGGGTCGAGCGCGCTCAGTGGGTTCTGGAAGATCATCCCGATGCCGCGCCCGCGCACACGGTTCAGCGCCGCTTCGCTCAGCCCGAGCAAGGCCTGCCCGTTGAAGCGCAGGCTGCCGCGCAGGCGGGTGCCACGGCGCGGTAACAGGCCCATCAGGGCGCTGGCGGTGACGCTTTTGCCCGAGCCGGATTCGCCCACCAGGGCCAGGATCTCGCCGGCCTCCAGGGCCAGGTTCAGGCCTTGCACGGCCGGTTGCCCGGCAAAGGCCACGTGCAGGTCAGTGATGTCCAGCAAACTCATGGTCGGCTCCTAGTCGCGAGGGTCGAGGGCGTCGCGCAAACCGTCGCCCAGCCAGTTGAAGGCCAGGGCCACGGCAACGATCGCCAGGGCGGGTACGGTGGCCACATGGGCGTGGCCCTGGAGCATCACGCTGGCGCCTTCGCTGACCATCCGCCCCCAGTCGGCATAGGGCGGCTGCACGCCCAGGCCCATGAAGCCGAGGCCGGCGAGAAACACCAGCATGCCGCCCACCAGCGTGGTGGCGTACACCACCACGCTGGTCAGCACGTTGGGCAGCAGCTCTTGCCACAGCAGCGCCGCCGGGCTGGCGCCGAGGGCGCGGGCGGCGGCGAGGTAGTCCTTGCCGCGCTCGGCGCGCACGTCGGCGTAGACCACCCGCGCCAGGTAGGGCAGCGCCGCCAGGCCGATGGTCAGGCTGACCGCCGCCAGCCCCGGGCCAAAGGCTGCCGCCAGGCCAATGGCGAGCAACACCATGGGGAAGGCCAGCAGCATGTCGAGCACGCGCATCACCAGAGCACTGGCGCGGCCCTCGCGCCAGCCGGCGAACAGCCCCAGCAGCAGGGCCAGCAGCGCCGCGCCGAGCACCGGCGGCAAACAGGCGAGCAGCGCGCTGCGCCCACCCCACAGTACCCGGCTGAACAGGTCACGGCCCTGGGCGTCGAGCCCCAGCCAGTGCCCGGGGCTGCCCAGCCCGCCCAGGCGCAGGCGCGGTTGGGCGAAGTTCGGGTCGTACGGCGCCAGCCACGGCGCGAGCAGGCTGGCCAGCAGCACCAGCACGATGAACACCAGGCTGGCACTGGCCAGGCGGTTGCGCCCCAGGCGCCGCCAAGGTGCCGGGGGCCGCTGAAGGGTGGCAGTCATAGGGCGCCTCCTGTTTGCGCGCGGGGGTCGAGGGCGTCGAGCAGCAGGTCGGTGAGCAGGTTGATCGCCACGAAGCAGCCGGTCACCAGCATCACCCCGGCCTGGATCATCGGGTAATCCTGGCCGGCGGCGGCGTTGTACAGCTGGGTGCCGATGCCCGGCCAGGCAAACACCTTCTCGACGAAAATCACCCCGCTGAGCAGGTAGCCGATTTGCAGGCCGGTCATGTTCACCACCGGCCCGAGCAGGTTGCGGCCCATGTGCCGGCGCACGATCTGCCCGCGGCTGTAGCCCAGCGCGCGGCAGGTGCGGATGTAATCGGCCTGGTCGATGTCGATCACCGTGGCACGCACCAGCCGGGCAAGGATCAGCATCGAGATGATCGCCGCGGCGAACGCCGGCAGCAGCAGGTGGCGCAGCAGGTCGAGGGCGCCGCTGGCGCCGCGCAGGTCGTACATGCCCGACACCGGCAGCCAGCGCAACTGGATCGCGAACAGCCAGATCAGCGCCAGCCCCAGCCAGGCCACCGGCAGGTTGTGGCCCAGCTGGATCAACAACAGCAGCAGCCGGTCAGCCAGGCTGCCGCGGCGCAGGCCGCTGTACAGCCCCACCGCCACCCCGCACAGCACGCACAGCAGCACCGCTGCGGCGGTAAGTAGCGAGGTGTTGGCAAACGCCGGCGCCAGCACGCTGAACACCGGCACCTTCAGCGCCAGCGAGGTGCCCCAGTCGCCGCGCAGCAGGTGGCTGAGCCAGGCCAGGTACTGCGTCGGCAGGGGTTGGTCGAGCCCATAGCTGGCGCGGATTTCATCGATCGAGGCCTGCGACACCTGCCCCTGCAGGGCGTTGGCGATGGGGTCGCCGGGGGCGGCGTGGGCGATCAGGAACACCAACACCGACACCACCAGCAACAGCGGCAGTGCCTGCAGCAGGCGCAACAGCGCGAGCCGGCTCATGCCTGCAACCACACACGGGCGAGGTCGTAGAAGTTCTGCGCCGGTACGTTGAAGCCGCGCACCTTCGGCGCCGTGGTGAAGTACCGGTTGAAGGTCAGCAGCGGGACGATGGCCGCCTGTTGCTGCAGCAAGGCATTGGCCGCGCGCCAATTGTGCAGGGCCTGTTGTTCATCCACCGTGCTGGCGGCGGCGTCGATCGCCGGGCCCAGCGCAGCGCCGAGCAGGGCGCCGCCACCGCCACGGGCGACCACGTAGCCGTCGTAGACGAGCTTGAGCCAGTAGGGCGTGACGAAGCCCCATTCCATGGCGAACAACGCGGTGTCGTCATCCAGCTTGGCCAGCCGCGAGGTGTAGCTCAGCCACTCCTGGGAAACGATCTTCACCTCGATGCCCACCTTGGCCAGGTCATCGCGCAGCCATTCGATCACCGGCTGGTTGGCCACATCGGTGGCAATGGTGAAGCTCACCGAGCCCTCGGCGTGGCCGGCGTCGCGCAGCAGCTTGCGGGCGCTGTCCGGGGCGTAGGGGTAGTCTTGCTGGTGGGGGTCGTAGGCGCTGTTGCCGAGGTTGTAGATGTTGCGGTTGGGCCGCGCGTAGCCGCCGAACAAACTGCTCGCCAGGCCGTCGCGGTCGATGGCGTGGATCACCGCCTGGCGCACGGCGAGGTCTTTGGCAAAGCGATTGTTGAAGTTCCAGCTGAGGAACAGCTCACCGGCGTTGCTGCTGTCGTGCACGGTGAAACCGGCGCTTTGCAGGCTGGGGATGGCATCGGTGGGGGTGCGCGTGAGCAGGTCGATCTCGCCGCCCTGCAGCGCGCTCAGGCGGGTGGCGTCATCGGCGATGGGGCGGAAGATCAAGCGCTCGAGCAGCGGCGCCGGCCCCCAATAGTGAGGGTTGCGCAACAGCTCGGTTTTTTCCCCGCGCACCCGCGCCACCAGGGTGTATGGGCCGGTGCCGCAGGCATGCTCGGCCAGGCCGTTCTGGCCATGGGTTTGCAGCGCCTTGGGGCTGAAGAACCCCGACACGTAGTTACCCTGGGGCAACAGCCGCAGAAAGTCCCGGAACGGCCGGGCGAACACATACTGTACGCGGTGGCTGCCAAGTACGTTGAGCGCCTTGAGCTGGCCATACACTGGGCGCATCGAAGCGCTGGCCTGCACGTCGAAGTACTCGAAGCTGGGGTCGGTGAAGCGCCGCACGTTGAAGCGCACCGCCTCGGCGTCGAACGGCGTGCCGTCGTGAAAGCTCACTTGCTGGCGCAGGGTGAAGGTGAAGGTGGTCTGGTCGGCGCTCACCTCCCACTGCTCGGCCAGCGCCGGCACCAGCGGCGGCGGGCCAGCGCTGGCCGGCTGGCTGAGGTCTTCGCCGACCAGCGATTCATAGATGTGCCGGTCGACCCGGTAGGTTTCCCAGGAGTACTGGCGGTTCGGGTCGTAGAAGGTCGGCTCCTGGTACTGGCCGATCACCAAGGTGCCACCGCTGCGCGGGGCATCGCCGGCGGCGAATGCCCAGCCGTGCTTCAGGGCGAACGGCGCGGCCAGGGCCAGCGAGCCGCTGGCAGTGAGAAAACGACGGCGGGAAATCACAGGCATGGGGGCTCCGGGGCAGGGTTAGAAGGCACGTTGGCGCAGGTCGACGCCGCTGAACCAGGCGCGCAAGGCCACCTCGCCGGTCAACTCGTAGTTGCCGATGGCGCGCAGGCGAAAATCCACCGGGTTGTGGCTGGCCAGGGTGCGGGCGTTGCGCCAGTGGCGGTCCCAGTTGCGGCTTTCGGCCAGCGCCGAGGCGCCGCCGACGTCGAACAGCCGGGTCGCCGCCTCGAGCACCCGCTGCACCAGCAGGTGCTGGGCGCGGAACACGTCATGCTCGAGGCCGTTGAGGGCGTCGGCGTTGGCGCCGGGCTGGGCCAGCCAGGCGACCATGGTGTCGAGGCGTTCGCCGATGTCGCGCACGATCACCGCGCTGCTGTAAGCGGCGCTGCTCAGCTCGCCGACCAGCGCTTGCACCTGGGCGTCGTCCCTGGGCAGTTGGCCGCTGCCATGGCTGAAGTAACGGGTGCGTGCGCGCACGTAGTCCACCGCGTCGGCATGGGCATTGCGGGCGATCCCGGCCAGGGCGATCAGGTGAAAATGCTGGGCCAGCGAGGTGGCATAGGGCGCCAGGCTTTCGAAAATCGGCAGGGCGTTTTCCGCGCCCACCTTGACCCGCTCGAAGCGCGCGCTGCCGCTGGCGGTCAGGCGTTGGCCAAAGCCGTCCCAGTCATCGGGCAGGCTCAGCCCCTCGGCGTCGCGCGGCACCACCAGCAGGGTCAGGCGCTGGTCTTCGTCCTCGGCCAGGGTCGCTACCCAGTCGGCGAACAACGAGCCGGTGGCGTAGTATTTCTCGCCGCTGAGCCAGCGTTCGCCGCCTTCGCTGTGCAACTGGGTGGCGAAGTGATCGGTGTTCACCGGGTTGCGTTCGGTGTGCGCGCCGCCCACCACCGCGCCGGCGGCGATGCGCCGTAGCCAGAGGTCGCGGTTGCTCGAGGGCTCGGCCAGCAGCAGGGATTCCACGAAGATGAAGTGCGCGCGGAACACCTGCACGAAGTTGGCGTCGGCGCTGGCCAGTTGCAGCAGTTGTTCGGTTAGCTGGGCCACGCTCAGGCCGCCGCCGCCCAGGGCGGTAGGCACGCGCAGGGCGCCAAAGCCCAGCGCGGCCAGTTCGGCGACTTCCTGGTAGGGTTGCTCGCGGCGCCGCTCGCGCGCCGCGGCGGTGGCCGCGAGGCGGGCGTACAGGGCCTGCAGTTCGGTGCTGTGGGGCATGGCGGTATCCTCGGTTGAAGTGGCGCTCAGGCGATGCTCAGCCGCCGCGCGTGGTGCTGGCCGGGCAGCCGTGGGCCCTGGCGCAGGAGTTTTTCGCGCAGGGTGCCGGGGTGGTATTCGCGCTGGGCCAGGCCGCGTTGCTGCAGCACCGGCACCACCTGGTCGACCCACTCACCCCACCAGCCCAGGGTGGTCACCGGTACCACGTTGAAGCCGTGCACGCCGGCATCGGCCCAACGCTGTACCAGGCCGGCGATCTGCTCCGGGGTGCCGGCGAAGCGCCCCGGCAACAAGGCGTTGTTGAGCAGGTACTCACCCCAGGTCAGCGGCTTGCCGTGGCCATGGTCGGCGTCGACCGCGGCGCGGAAATTCGAGCGCACGTGGTCGCCCAGTTCGGCGCGGTCCTTCAGCTCGCTCAGTGGCGTGTCGGGGTCGACCCGGGCCAGGTCGATGCCGCTGCCGCCACTGTGGAAGGCTTGTAGCGCGGCGACGTCGATGTTTTCCAGCAGGTGGCGTTGCTTGCGCTTGGCTTCTTCTTCGGTCGAGCCGATCACCGTCGAGAGCATCACGATCTTCTTCAGCGCCTCGCTGCCGCGGCCGTTGGCGCGCAAGGCCTGGTCAAGAATGCCGATGTCGCGGCGGGCGGCCTCGGGCGTGTGCGAGGGCAGGAAGGTGATCTCGGCATTGCGGGTGGCAAAGGCCCGCCCGGCCACCGAGTTGCCCGCCTGGAACAGCACTGGCGTGCGCTGCGGCGACGGCTCGACGATGTGCGGGCCCTCGACCTTGTAGCGCTCGCCCACGTGGTTGATGCGGTGGATCTTCGCCGGGTCGAAGAAACGGTTGCTGGCCGGGTCGTGCAGCACCGCGCCGTCTTCCCAGGAGTGCTCCCAGAGTTTGTAGGCGACGTCTACATACTCCTGGGCCCAGGCGTAGCGGTCGTCGTGGGCGGCGATGGTGTCGTAACCGTAGTTGCGAAAGCCGTTGGAGAGGTACGAGGTGACGATGTTCCAGGCCACCCGGCCGTGGCTGAAGTGGTCCAGCGACGACAACTGCCGGGCGAAGCTGAACGGGTGGCTCTGGATGATATTGCTGGTCACCGCGAAGCCCAGGTGCTCGGTGGCCGCGGCCAGGGCCGAGACGATGGTCACCGGGTCTGGCTCGGGGAACTGCGAGCCGGCGCGGATGGTGGTGGTGCCGTCGCCGAATTCGAGGTCGTACACGCCGACCACATCGGCGATGAACAGCGTGTCGAACAGGCCACGCTCGAGGGTCTTGACCACTTCCAGGTAGGGCTCGAGCTTGCTGTAGCCGTACTGCACGCGGCCCTCTTCGGTGCGCCAGTAGCCGTGGCTGTGGTGGTTGGGGGTCAGGTGCAAAAAGCCGTTGTAGATCAGTTCACGGGCCATGGGCGGGCCTCCCGGGTTAGAAGTGGTAAGAAACGCCGCTGAACGCGGAGAAGCCGTCGCCGGGGTAGAACACCGCCGAATCCTGGCCTTGCAGGTCGTAGGAGTTGCTCACGGCGGTGACGTACTTTTTGTCGGTGAGGTTGCGCAGGTCGAGGTACACGCTCCAGCGCTTGCTCGGCGCCTCGTAGCCGAACTTGGCGCCGAGCAAGGTGTAGGAAGGTGCCTTGAGGGTGTTGGCGTAGTCGGCGTAGTAGCTCGAGCTGTAGCGCAGGTTCAGCCCGGCATAGAAGCCGCGCGTGGCTTGCCAGTGCAGCTCGGCCTGGTACACGGTTTCCGGCAGGCCGGGCAGCTTGTTGCCGCCGAAGGTGCTGTCGTGGCGGTAGAAGTACTGGCTGGCGGTCAGCGCCTGGCGCAGGCTCAGCACGTCGCCGTTGGCGCCCTTCCACAGCTGCGCGTTCAGTGCTGCTTCGATGCCCTGGTGGATGGTCGGCGAGGCGTTCGACCAGCCGATCACCTCGGCGCTGTTGTTGGTTGCCGGCTCCAGCACGGTCGAGAGGATTTCGTCCTTGATCCACGAGCGGTACAGCGCCAGGCTGCCGTCGAAGATGCCGTGCTGGCCACGCAGGCCGAGCTCCGCGGTGGTGCCTGTTTGTGCCTTGCGCGGCTGGATGTAGCGTGTGCCGACCGCACCGTTCTGGTAGTTCCACACCGCCGGGCCATCCACCGAGCGAGTGACGTTGCCGAACACTTGCAATTCGGGGCTGAACTGCCAGCGAAAGCCCAGCCGCGGGGCGAGGAACCACTCGTTGTAATCGACGCTGTCGCGGGTGTGTTCGGCGTCTACCGCCGTGCGGTACGGCAGGCTGACGTCGCGGCCGATGTTGATCGCCGAGAGGCCGCTGACCAGCCAGGTGGTGTCGGTCAGTTGCAGCTCGTTGCCGAACGCCAGTACCGAGTCGTGGGAGTCGTTGTACACGGCTTTTTCGGTGTACGCGCGGTCATCGCCACTGCCGCTGTAGTAACGCGCGTTGCCGTGGCGCAGGCGGATGTCACTGAGGGCGATGGTGGTGTCGCTGTTCAGCCCGAACAATTGGTCGCCGGTGCGCAGGTAACGCAGCGAGGTGCCGATGTCGGTGTAGCGCCACAGGCTGGGGGTGTTGGTGTTGTAGTTCACCTGCAGCGGGTAGCGGTTGTGCTGCAGGCCCAGCTCGAGCTTGGAGCCGTCGTTGAAGGTGTAGGTGGTGCGGTTGCCGAACACCGTGGTGCCGGTGGCGCTGCGCTTGGACACCGCGCCGCTCTGGCGCGGGTCGTCTTTGAGCTGGCGCAGGGTGAGGGTGCCGCCGTTGTACAGCGAGCCCTGACCGAAGCGGAAGAAAAACCGCGTTTCCAATTGGTCGCTCAATTGGTAGCCGAAGTTGCCCACGTAGTACTCGTGGTGGTTGGGCGTGTCGCTCTGGTAGCCACGGCGCTCGTCACTGACCGCGGTGAAGTGGTAGTCGGCGTCGCCGATCACCCCACCGGTGCTGATCTCGCGCTTGCGGTAGCCGAAGCTGCCGCCTTCGAAGCGCAACGTGGTGCCCGGGTCGGTGTAGCCGGTCTTGCTGACGAAGTTGATCGCCCCACCGAGGGAGGTGGCGGTGTAGGCGAAGGCGTTGCCGCCGTAGAGGATCTCGGTGTGGTCCACGCCCACCAGGTTCAGTTGGTCTTCGTGGGTACCGGCCACGCCGGTGACCGGCAGGCCGTCGTAGAGGTATTTGATGCCCAGGCTGTTGCCGCCATAGAACACCCCCAGGCCTGAGCCGCGGATGGAAATCTTGTTGCCAGTGGTGCCGCTGGTGGACTGGGCGAACACCCCCGGTTGCAGGGTGAGTACGTCTTCGGCGTTGGCGCTGCGGCCTTGCTCGACCTTGGCGTTGTCGATCAGCGCGGTGTTGCCGGCCACTTTGTCGAGGGCTTTCTTGGCCTCTTGCTGCTCGGGTTTTTCGCTGCCCTGCACCACCACGGTGGCCAGGTGCGCGTCTTCGGCATGCACCGGCAGGGCGAAGCCGCCCAGGCACAGCGACAACGCGCTGGCCTTGAACAAGGGGCGGTGGGGCAGGGTACGGGTAGGGCTCTGCAACAGCTGTTTCACGTGAGGCATCCTCTTCCGGAATGGAACTCGGGTCAGCGAGCATTTCCGTTGACGGAAGAGAATCGCAGTGATCGACGCATTCGCTATGTGGAATAAAAGTAGAAGTTTTAGTTACTTCTGGTTTGGTTGGCGCAAGATTTATAAGTGGCAGCCCTAGCCGTGGGCAATTGAGAAAAAGCGAATCGAGGGTTGTGAAAAATGCATATGGACCTGCGCACGCTCGGCCACTTCGTGGCGCTCATCGACCACGGCAGTTTTGCCGCCGCGGCCACCGCGGTGAACCTCTCGCAGTCGGCGTTCACGCGGAGCATCCAGAACCTCGAACGGCAGGCCGGGCACTTGCTGGTCGACCGCAACGACAAGGGCCTGCCGCCCACCTCACCGGGGCGCCTGGTGCTCGATTACGCGCGGCCGTTGCTGGAGCACTACCAGGACTTGAAACAGGAGCTCGACCGCTTTTGCGCCGAGGAACAGGGCAGCCTGCGCCTGGCCTGCGCGCCGGCGTTGGTTGGGGCCCTGGTGCCGCAGGCGCTGGCGCAATTGCTGGGCGAGCACCCGGCGCTCAAGGTGCGTTACCGCCAGGCCCGTGGCGCGGCGCTGGAGCGCGCCTTGCACAGCCGCGAGATCGACTTGGCGGTGGCGGAAGTAGGGCAACTGGAGGCCGACCCACGCTACCGTGTGGTGCGCCTGCTGCCGCAGCGCTGGAGTTTCTATTGCCGGCCGGGGCACCCACTGGCGCAGGCGCCGGTGGTCGAGGTGGGGGCGCTGTTGGGCTACCCGTTGGCCACCGCGTTGAGCCTGCGTGAGCTGCGCCGGGGCTTGGGCACGGCGCTGCGCCAGCGCGAGTTCGTGCCGGCGTTCGAGTGCGACAGCGCCCAGGCCGCGCTGGCGCTGGCGCTGAACAGCGACGCCATCGGCCTGCTGCCCCACGCCGGCGGCGCGCCGCAGGCCGCGCAGGGCTTGCAACTGTTGCAAGTGGCCGGGTTGCCCGGCACCGCCGAAGAACGCCAGGCCCGCTACGGCGTCGTCAGCCTGCGCGACTACCCGCTGTCGCCCTGGGCCAAAAGCTTCGTCGAGATCCTTCAGGAGCTCGACCTGCAAGCCGCGCAACAGGCCCTGGCGGGTGCGGCGTTGGCGGTGTAGGCGGCGCTGCCAGCGCAGAGCCCCCCAGGCCGTCAGGTCGCCATCTGGATCAAGCTGTGAAGGCTGATGGTTCAGTACAAGCGCTTCAGTGCCTATCGCCCGGCACAGCCGGCCTCCCACAGGTTCTATATTGCTTCGTATATCAAATATTTATACACATCTGGTGGGAGGCCGGCTGTGCCGGGCGATAGGCACTGAAGTTCATGCACAAATTCAGCAGAGCTCACAGATTGATCCCCTCCATGAAGCCCTGAAATCGCTTAAGTGAACGGCACTCCGGCTGTGCCGGGCGAAGGGCCAGCCAGCGCAGAGCCCCCCAGGCCGTCAGGTCGCCACCCGCAGCACCTCCGGCGCCCTGTGCCCCTGGCCCGCCCGCGCCGCCGCCACCAGCGCCTGGGTATAGGCCGCCTGTGGCCGCAGCAGCACCCGTTCGGCGCTGCCGTGTTCGACCACGCGGCCGTCTTTCATCACCAGCACTTGGTCGCTCACGTGGTGGACCACGTCGAGGTCATGGGAGATGAACAGGCAACTGACCTTCAGCTCCCGCTGTATCTGCCCCAGCAGGTCGAGTATCTGCGCCTGGATCGACACATCCAGCGCCGACACCGCCTCGTCGAACACCAGCAGCGACGGCGCGTGGGCCAGCGCCCGGGCGATCGCCACGCGCTGGCGCTGGCCGCCGGAGAGCCAGCGCGGGCTGCGCGCCAGCAGCGCCTGCGGCAGGCCAACGGCGTCGAGCAGGGCATGCAGTTGTGGCAGCACGGTGCGCGGAGCGCGGCGCTGGCCGAGCAGCAGCGCGTCGGTGAGCACTTGCGCCACCGACCAGCGTGGGTCGAATGAGCCGAGGGGGTCTTGGAACACCACCCCCACCTCGGCCCGCCGCGGCCGCCGCTGCGCCTCGCTGAGCCCCGGCGCCGCCCACGGCTGGCCGTTGAGCAGCACCTGGCCGGCGTCAGGTTGCAACAGCCCGAGGATGATATTGGCCAGTGAAGTTTTGCCCGAGCCGGACTCCCCGACGATACCCAGGGTGGTTCCGGCCGCCAGCTCGAAACTCACCTCGGCCAGTGCCTGGCGCGGCGCTTGCTGGGGCAGGGCAAAGCGCTTGCTCAGGCCCTGCACGCTCAACGCTGCCCCAGCCTTTGCCGGCCCTGGGCGGGCCTGGGCCAGGGCCTGCAACGCCACCGGCGCGGCGTTGCCCAGGCGCTGGCCCTTGCGTTCGGGGCGCGGCACGGCCGCCAGCAGTTGCCGGGTGTAGGCCGAGCGCGGCTGATGCAGCACCTGCGCCGCCAGCCCTTGCTCGACCAGGCGGCCACTGTGCATGACCGCGATGTGGTCGGCCACCTGGGCCACCGCGGCCAGGTCGTGGCTGATCAACAACAGCGCCGTGCCCTGGTCGGCCAGCCGCCGCAGCAGCGCCAGCACCTGTGCCTGCACGCTGGCGTCGAGCGCGGTGGTCGGCTCGTCGGCGATCAGCACCGGGGGGCGCAGCGCCACCGCCGCGGCGATCAACGCCCGCTGGCGCAAGCCGCCGGAGAGTTGCGGCGCGCGCAGGTCGATGCGTTGTTCAGGGTCGCTGATGCCGGCTTCGGCCAGCACCGCCAGCACCTGCTCCCGGCGTTGCGCCGCGCTGAGCTGTGGGCGGTGCAGGCGGAACAGGTCGCCCACCTCGGCGCCAATGCTGCGCAATGGGTCGAGCGACACCAGCGCATCTTGCAGCACGAACCCGGCTTGCTCGCCGCGCAGCCGGCGCCAGGCCCTCCCGCGCAGCGCCAGCAGGTTGTGCCCGGCCAGTTGCAGCTCGGCGGCGCTGACCTGCGCCTGCTCACCGAGCAGCCCCACCAGGCTTTTTGCAATGACCGATTTGCCCGAACCCGACTCCCCCACCAACGCCAGGCACTGCCCGGAGTAAAGGCTCAGGTCTACCCCGTGAACGACCTGGCGCAGCTGCGCGCCGTGGCCAAAGCCGATGGTCAGGTTGCGCGCGGTGACGATCGCGTGGCTCATGGTTGCAGGCTCCTGCCTTCCAGATGGCGCCCCAGGGCGGTGGCGGCGATGGCGGTGGCGGCGATCAACGCGCCAGGGAAAAACGTCAGCCACCACGCCGAATAGATGAAATTCTTGCCGCTGGCCAGCAACAGGCCCCACTCCGAGGCCGGCGGCGCCGCGCCCAGGCCCAGGTAGCCGAGCGCCGCGCCCCAGATGATGGCCTGGCCAATGCCCAGGGTGAACAGCGCCAGCAGCGGCCACATCACGTTCGGCAACAGGTGCCGGCAGAGGATGAACCCCGGCCCGCGCCCCAGCGCCACTGCCGCCTTGATGTAGTCGGCGCGGCGCTGGCTGCGCACCTGGGCGCGGATGATCCGGGCAAAGCCGGGGAACAGCGACAGCCCCACCGCCAGCCCGGTGCTGTAGGGCCCGCTGCCCATCACCGTGATGAACAACAGCGCCAGCACGATCGACGGGAAGGCGAACATCACCTCCACCAGCCGCGTCGCGGCCCAGTCCAGCGCGCGGTTGCCGAGCCCGCCGAGCACCCCGAACAGCAGCCCCAGGGCCAGCCCCAGCAGGGTGGCCAGTACGCCGATCGCCAGCGAGTCGCGGGTGCCGTAGATCACCCGGCTGAGCAGGTCGCGGCCGTTCTCGTCGGTGCCCAGCCAATGGCCGGCGGCGGGCGGGCGCAGCACCGCGGAGGTGTCCATGGCGGTCGGCGCGTACGGCGCCAGCCACTGCGGCAGCAGCGCCGCGGCCAGCAACAGCAACCACACCGCCAGGGCCGCTGCCGCCCCCAGCGGCAACCGTGGCAGTTGCCAGGCCGGGCGCCGCGCAAGGGTCAGGCTCATGGCTGGGCCTCCCCTTGGCCGCGTGGGTCGAGGGCGCGCAAGGCAAGGTCGGCGAGCAGGTTGGCGACCACGTACATCAGCGCCGACAGCGTCACCACCGCCGCCACCAGTTGGATGTCGCGGCTGTCGACGCCAGCCATCAACACCCGCCCCAGGCCCGGGCGGCTGAACACGTTCTCGACCACCACCGCGCCGCTGAGCAGCGCCCCGACAAAACTCGCCGACGCGCTGATCGCCGGCGCCACGGCGTGGCGCAGGGTGTGCCGCAGCAGCACCCCGGCTTCGCTCTCGCCGCGGCTGCGGGCGCTGAGCACGAACGGCGCGCGCTCGGCGTGCTGCAGCGCGCCGCGGAGGATTTGCGCCAGGTACCCGGCGCAGGGCAGCGCCAGGGTCAGTACCGGCAACACCAGCCCGGCCACACTGTGGGCGTCGCTTACCGCCGGCAGCCAGCGCAGCTTGACCGCGAACAGCATGATCAACAGCGCCCCCAGCCAGAAGTGCGGCAGCGAGGCGCCGAGCACTTCGAGCCAGGCGCCAAGCCGCGCCGCCCAGCGCCCGCCGTGGCTTGCCCCGGCGACGAAGGCCAGCGCCAGCAACCAGGCGCACAACAGCGCCAGCGCCGCCAGCAACAGGGTCGGCCCCAGGTAGCGGCCGAGCAGCGCGGCGATGTCATCGCGCAGGCTGTAGGCGTAGCCAAAATGCCCCTGGGCAAAGCCCAGCAGCATGTTCAGGTACTGCTGCGGCAGCGGCAGGTCGAGGCCATACTGGGCGCGCACCTGCGCCAGCACCGCTTCCGGCACGTCGATGCCGCTGCCGCCGCCGGCAATCAACCGCGCGGGGTCCCCGGGGACCACCCGCAGGGCGATGAAGGTAATGCTCACCACCGCCCACATCACCAGCGCCGCGCCGAGCAACTGGCCGGGCAGCGGGCGTAGGGTTCTCAACAGCCTGGCCATCGTGGTGGCCCTCCTTTTGTGATCAGCCCAGGGCTCAACGCTGCGGCGCCAGCCACACGTCATACAGCCCCACGTAGTTCGACGCCGGCCACACCCGCAGCCCGTGCACCTGCGGCTTGTAGGCCAGGCGGGTTTGCTGGTCGGCCACTGGCAGCAGCACCGCCAACTCGCCCAGGCGTGCCTGGGCCTGCTGGTAGAACGAACGCCGCTGGGCGTCGTCGCTGGCGCGGGTCGCTTGTTCCAGCAGGTGGTCGAGGGTGGCGTCGAGCACCGGGGTGGGCGCCTTGTGCGAGCCATCCGGGTTGGCCGTGGCGTTCTCGGAATGGAACATCGCCCGGAGAATGTCGGGTGAGTTCTTGCTGTAGCTCATGCGCACCACGTCGTAGCGCCAGGCGTAGGCGTTGGCCAGCGCGGTGGCGCCATCGACCTGGCGGATGTTCAGCGCGAAGCCCACCTGCTTGAGCGCCTCCTGTGCCTGCTGCAGGGTCGAGACGATCGCCGGGATCTCACTGGCAGCCAGCACGAAGGTCGCCTGCAGGCGTTGGCCGCCCTGGGTGCGGTAGCCCTCGGCATCGCGCCCGGTCCAGCCGGCAGCGTCGAGCAGGGCGTTGGCCTGGGCCGGGTCGTGCTGGTAATACTGGGGCAGGGCCTGGTGGTAGGTGGTGGTCGAACTGATCGGCGAATACAGCGGCGGGTACTGGCCGAAGTACGCGGTTTTCAGCGCCGTGGCGATGTCGACCGCCTTGATGAACGCTTGGCGCACCCGCTCATCGTCGAACGGCGCGTGGGTGCGGTTGAGGAAGAAAATATCCGCGATGCCCTTGCGCGCGGCGGTGATCAGGCTGATCGACGGGTCGGCGCTGAACGCCGCGGTGTTTTCCACGTTCGCCCCTTCGATGGCGTCTACCGCGCCCGACTGCAGCGCCGCCAGCCGCGCGGCGTTGTCGGTGATGAACCGATAGTCGACCTTCTCCAGGTACGCCGGGCCCTGATGGCTAACGATCGGCGGGCCCTGGGTGAAGTGCTCGTTGCGCACGAAGCTCACCCCGGCCTGTTGGTCGAACGCCGCCACCTTGAACGGCCCGGTGCCCGACGGCGTGGCGCAGTTCTGCGCCGGGCCCTGGGCGATGGCTTTGGGCGACTGCATCGGCACGATCGGGTCGGCCAGCGCCTCGAGGGTGCCGCTGTCGGGCTCCAGCAGCTTGATCGCCACCTGGTAAGGGCCCAGCACCTCGGCCGAGGCCACGCGCAGCAGGGAGATACGCGTCCATGAGGTGCTTTTGAGGATGTAGTCGATGTTGCTCTTCACCGCGGCGGCGTCGAACGCTGTGCCGTCGGAGAACACCTTGTCGTGGCGCAGGTTGAAGGTGTACGTGAGGCCGTCGGCCGACACCTGCCAGTCTGTCGCCAGCCAGGGAGGGATGGCGCCGTGTTCGTCTTGGAACACCAGGTTCTCGAAGTACTGCTGGGCGATGGCGCCGGCGGCGCGGTCAGCGTACTGCACGGTGTCGAGGCATTTGACCACCTCGGAAATGGCAAAGCGCAGGGTGCCCCCGGCGACCGGGCCGGTGCTGGCGGTTTTCGGTTCATCGGCCGGGGAGCAGCCGAGCAGGCCGCCGCACAGCAGCAGGGGCAGCAGGCGGGGGCGGAACAAAGCGGTCATGGCGGTCCTTGCAGAGGGGTAGGGGAGGGTCAAAGCCGTTGGCTGAGGTCCACGCCGCTGTACCAGCGGCGCAGGGCAACGGTGCCGTTGAGGTCATGGGCGCCGATCGCCTTGAGGCGAAAGCCGATCGGGTTGTGGCTGGCCAGCGTGCGTGCATTGCGCCAGAAGCGGTCCCAGTTTTTCTGGGCGTCCAGCGCCGAGGCGCCGCCGACGTCGAACAGCCGCGTAGTGGCCTGCAACACGCTGGCGCTGATGCTGTGCTGGGCGCGGAACACGTCGTGCTCGATGGCTTCGATGGCGGCCTGGTCCTGCTCCGGCGCCGCCACCAGCATGCCGAGGGTATCGAGTTGGCGGCCGATGTCGCGCACCAGCACTTCGGCGCCATAGGCGCTGCTGCTCACCTCGCCGACCACGGCCTGGATGATCGGGTCATCCTTGGGCAGCGCGCCGCCGCCCTGGGCAAAGTAACGGGTGCGCCCGCGCACGTAGGCAAGCACCTCGCGGTGCGCGGCGCGGGCGATGCCGGCCAAGCCGATCAGGTGAAAATGCTGCGCCAGCGAGGTGCCGTAGGGGCCCAGCCGGTCGAAGCTGGGCAGGTGGCTGGCCGGGCTCACCGGCACCCGCTCGAAGCGCGTGGTGCCGCTGGCGGTCAGGCGCTGGCCGAAGCCGTTCCAGTCGTCGAGCAGGGTCACCCCTTGCCCTTGGCGCGGCACCGCGACCAGCAGCAGGCGGTCATCCTCGCCCTCGGCGAGGGTGGCGATCCAGTCGGCGTAGAGCGAGCCGGTGGAGTAGTACTTCTCGCCGCTCAGCCACTGGCGCTCGCCGTCCTGCTCCACGCGGGTGGCGAAATGGTCGCTGTTGGCGCGGCCCCGCTCGGTGTGCGCGCCGCCGATCAGGGCGCCGGCGGCGACCCGTTCCAGCCACAGCTCACGGGCAGCCGAGGGCGCCGCCAGCAGTAGCGATTCGACGAAAATAAAATGCGCGCGCAGGATTTGCGGGAAGTTCGAATCCGCCTCGGCCAAGGCCAGCAGGGCCTCGGTCAGCTCGGCCAGGGTCAGGCCACTGCCGCCCAGTTCCAACGGCAAACGCAGCGCGCCGAAGCCGGCTTCGGCCAGGGCCGCGACTTCGGCGTAGGGCAGGGTGCGCAAGCGGTCACGCTCAGCGGCGCTGGCCTGGATGCGCTCGAATAGCGCGCCGAAGCGAGCGTGTAATGCGGGGGTTAAAGCCATGGTGCAGGTCTCGCGGTGAGCCGCCCGTGCCGGGCGGTATCGTCGGGCCGGCGGCGCTGGGCAGCGCCGCCGGTAAGGTCAGCCGAGCAGGTAGGATTGCCCGATCGCTTCATAGCTGGCGTGGGCGCTGGGCGGGTGAAAGCCCCCGGCGCGCACGTCGCGGTACAGCCGCTCCAGCTCGTTGCCGCGCGCCAGCGAGGCGGCGCCGGCGATCTCCAGGGCCAGGTTGACCACCTTCTGCGCCGCCTCTACCGCGTACTGCTTGGCGCCGAGAATCTTCGCTGGCCACAGCGCGCCATGGTCGACGCCGGCGTCCAGCTCGGCGGCCACCTGGTGCAACAGCGCCACGGCGCTGTCGAGGCTGATCGCCGCCTGCGCGGTGGCGTATTGGGTCAAGGGCTTGTGGGCAAAACTTTGCCCACCCAATACCCGCGAGGGGCGCTTGCGCGCGCTGGCCACCGCCAGCTCGAAGGCGCGCTGGGCGATGCCCAGGTAAACCGCGGCAATGCCAGGGATCGCCGCCGCCAGGATGGCATCGGTAAACGCCGAGGCCGGCGGCCCCGGTGGCAGCACCAGGGCCACCTGGGCGGCCGGCGCGACCACCCCTTCAAGCAGCGTGTCGTCGCTGCGGGTGGCGCGCAGGCCAAGGGCGTCCCAGGTTTCAACACTGCGCTGGCCAGGCCAGGCGCGGGCGATGAAGGCGTGGACGATTTTCGGCTGGGCGGGGTCCGAATCGTCGCGGCCATGAATCCCCAGCCAATCCCAGGCGGGGCTGAGCGAGGTGAGCACCTTGCGCCCCTCGAAGCGGTAGCTGCCATCGCCCAGGGGGATGGCCTTCACGTTGGAGTCGGCCAGGCCCGCATCGTTGCCCGGTTCGCCGTGGCCGGCGGCGAACAGCTTGCCCCCGGCCACCTCGCGCAGCACCCACTCCAGGCTGCGGTCACCGGCGTACCACAGCCGCGCGGCGGTGCCCACCCAGTACTGGTGCATGTTGATCGCCAGCGCGGTGGCCGGCGCCCTGGCAGCCAGCGCGCTGTGCTGGCGCACGTACTCCGCCAGGCTCAGGCCGGCACCACCGAGCGCTTGCGGCACCAGCGCCTTGAGGTAACCGGCCTGCTGCAGCTCGGCGAGGTCTTCGTGGAAAAACTGGTTGGCGCGGTCGTACTCGCCCGCGCGGCTGGCGATGCGCTCGAGCAGTTCAGGGCTGAGCAACGCCTGCGCGGTGGCGCTGGGCGCCGGGGTCGGGGTAAGGGCTGTCATGGGGTGGCCTGTTCAAAGAAAACACGGTCGGGGGTCACGCGTAGCGCGGCGGTCAGGCGGTTGGCGTAGGCGAAAAACGCACTCACCTCGAAAATCTCCAGCACCGCGGCCTCGTTGAAGCCGTTGCTGGCCAGCGCGGCGAAGTCGTCGGGGTTGAGGCTGCGGGCGTCGCGGGAGAGTTTTTCCGCCACGTTGGCGAGGATCCGTTCACGCGGGGTGAGGGCGATGTCGTGGTGGTCGCGGGCGATGCGCTGGGCGCGGATCGGGTCGTTCAAGGCGGCGCTCAAGGCCACCGTGTGGTTGAACACGCAGTAGCTGCAGCCGTTGGTGGCCGAGCTGACCACTGCCAGCAGTTCGCGGTCCTGGGCGGTGAGCTGGCTGTGGCGGGGGTCGAACAAATGCTCATAGAACGCCACCAGGCGCACTGCGGTGCCCGGGTTGGTCGACAGCGCGGCCAGCCAATTGGGCACGAAGCCGTAGTGGGTTCTGAACTGCCTGAACAACGCGGCCACCTCCGCCGGCTGCTCAGCCTCGGCGGGGATCGGCAAACGCGAAACCGGTTCATGAAGGGGCGTGGCCACCAAGGGTGGCGCGGGCGCTGCGAGCGGCGCTGGCATAGCGGTTCTCCTGGCCATTACGGGGAAGGGCGAGCCGCTGTTTTGGCGGGTTTTCAGGAGGGTGACAAATGCAACTTTCGCAAGCGGCCGATGCAGGGTTTGCATAGGCCGCCGTTTGGGTGTTTGCCGGGGTTGTTAGCGCCGTTGGTTATGAGGGTGTGCGTAAATGATTGGCTGCACAGCGTTGCACCTAGGCTCGCGACGCCTGGCCTAGGCCCCAAAGCCGCCGTCGATGGTCAAACTGGCCCCGGTGATATACCCCGCCTGCGGGCTGGCCACGAACGCCACGAAATCGGCGATTTCCTCGGCGGTGCCGTAGCGGTCAAGCGCCATCAGGCCGAGCATGCCTGGGGCCATCTCACCGTCGGCGGGGTTCATGTCGGTGTCTACCGGCCCCGGCTGCACGTTGTTCACGGTGATCTTGCGGGGGCCGAGGTCGCGGGCCATGCCCTTGGCCAGGCCGGTGAGGGCGGCCTTGCTCATGGCGTAGGTGGCGCCACCGGCGAAGGGCATGCGCTCGGCGTTGGTGCTGCTGATGTTGATGATCCGCCCACCTTCGCCCATGTGCCGCAGCGCCGCCTGGCTGGCGACGAACACGCTACGCACGTTGATCGCCAGGGTGCGGTCGAAATCGGCCAGGGCCAGTTCTTCGACCGAGCCCAGCGCCAGCACCCCGGCGTTGTTGACCAGAATGTCGATGCCGCCGAAGGCCTCGGCGGTGGCGGCGACCGCGCGCTCGATGGCCGCGGGGTCGGCGCTGTCGGCCTGGATCGCCAGGGCCTGGCCGCCGCCGGCGGTGATTTCATCGCGCAACGCCTCGGCCTTGGCCGCCGAGCTGGCGTAGGTAAAGGCCACACGGGCGCCGTCGGCGGCCAGGCGCCTGGCGATCGCCGCGCCAATGCCACGGGAACCGCCCTGGACCAGGGCAACTTTATCGGCGAGTAGCTTGGAAGGCATGGGAAGCTCCTGAAAGGTGTTCAAACGAAGGTGCCCGCCCCGGATTACCTGCGGTGTGAGCTTGCCAGCATAGAAGGTTTTGCGTGCCGCGCCGGGCCGTGTTACTGAGTCAGCGAAGCGGCGGCAAGGAGTACCCCACCGCCCCACGTAGTCTTTGAGTTCGCGGATGCAGTGGCCAGACCAGGACGGCGCCGAGCCATCCGCCGAGGCCGCCTGCCATGCACGGTACCGACACCAGCCTGGAGCAACACTGCTTCGCCCAGCTGCGCCCGCTGAAAATCTCCAGTGAGATCCTCGCCACCTTTGCCTGCACCCTGGCCGTGACCCTGGTCAGCCTGAGCCAGGCGGTGCCGCCCTGGCTGTACGGCTACTGCGGGGTGGCGGCGATCACCTGCTACCTCACCGTGCGCGCGCGCAGCACCCGCCAACTGTGGCTCAGCGGCCTGCTCTTGCTGTGCACCTGCACCGCCTGCCTGGGCGCGCTGGCCAGCGCGCTGGGCAACCCGCTGCTGTGGTTCCTGCCGATCGGCCTGGTGCTGAGCCTGCCGGCCGCGATCAATGCCAGCCCCTTGGCCGGGGTGCGCGTTACGCTCAGCGCCGGCCTGGCCCGGCATGTGCCAGGCGAGCCGGTGGTGAGCCTGATGCGCCGGGCCGACCATGCGTTGTATAGCGCCAAGAGCGCGGGGAAGAACCGCTATGCGATAAGCACCGCGGGCACCGAGTGCGGCGCGCTGAACTCAGCCCGCGCAGTCGGCAATGTCATTGATTGACAATCCGCCGGGATCGCCCAAGTGGCTTAGCGGTACTGGCAAAATGGCATGCCATCGGCTAAATAGGCTGTTACAAAGGCCAAAAGGAGCTTGCCGATGCGCCGAGCCATGGGGTGCGCGCTACTGATGTTGCTATGCTCGGCGGCCGCATGGGCCAAGCCCGCGCAGCCGGCCGACGATGAAATCGCCCAGCGGATCATCCAGCAGTCGATGGCCGAGTGGCGCGGCAACTGTGCCTGCCCGTACCAGTTGGCGCGCAACGGCAGCCAGTGCGGCCGGCGCAGCGCGTACAGCAAGCCGGGCGGGTATGCGCCGAAGTGTTATCGGGAAGATGTCAGTGACGAGGACATCGCCCGGTTTCGCCGGCGGGAATAACCGGGGGAGGTGCAGCAGGGCGGCCGGCCCTTCGCCCGGCACAGCCGGAGTGCCGGACCACGGCCTCCCACGAGATTTGTGTAAGTACTTGATTTACGAGGCAACACAGAACCCGTGGGAGGCCGGCTGTGCCGGGCGAAGGGCCCTGAAGCCATGCGCACGGTTCGAAACCCGCGATTTCCGCCCTGATTGGCCTGCCATTCAAGCGTCGGCTTGATGGCTAATGGCCTTAAACCCACCCTGGCGGTAAGCTTCACGTTAGCGCTACGCACTGCCGTTGCGATGCTTCTGAAGGATTCGCCATGCTCCCCACCGACCACCGCGAGCAAACCGAACGCTGGCGTGAAGGCCAAGCCCGCCGCCGGCCGCGACGCTCCACGGCGACCGGCTACTACCTGTTCGCCATTGCTGCCCTGGCGCTGGGCGCATTATTCGCCTGGCCGCGGGTCAACCAATGGCTGCATCACACTCCGGTCGTAGCCGGCGCCCCAACACCCCCTGCGCCCCTCCCACGGGTGCCGGCGCCGCCCCCGCCCGTTGTTGCTCAACGCGAAGCCCCCCGCCCGGCGCCCCCGCAGGTACGTGCGGCCGAGCCTCGCCCCGAGCCCCAAGGCATGGTCTCTGCCCAGTACCTGGCCAACTTCCGCGCCGAGCGAGCGAGCCGCCAAGCGCAGGCCCGCAACCTGAGCCGCGATGTAGACCAGCAATGGATCAACGGCTGGGACGGCCGCCATCGCTACCTCGCCCAGTGGGTGGTGGTGAACAACGCCATCGATGGCGGCAGCGTGTGTGAAAACCAGGGCAGGGGGTCTATCGATTACCGGGAATGCCGCAAGGGCGCCAAGGTGTTTTTTCGCGACCAATGCCGGGCCTGGGCTGCGCGCGCCGCGCAAGAACAGCAAACCTGGAGCGACCAGATGAAGGACCGCTATTGCCACGCCGAGAGCGGGTTCAATCCGTTGGGGTGAGGTGGGGGCAACCGCTCACCTTTACCGCGCGCGATCAATGCTGTGTGCCAGGCCTTACCTGTTTCGTGATAGGCGCGGTGCAGGAGGGCAATGGGCCACCCAGGCCACCCCCAGGCTCACCCGCGCCGCGCCACATACTCGAAGAACCCATCGAAATCCGCGCTGCAAAGCATCGGCGATATGGCCGCCACCTCATCGCTGGGCCACGCCCACCACGCGCTGGCCAGCAGCCGCTGGCGAAGGGGCTCATCGAAGCGCCAGCGGATCACTTTGGCCGGGTTGCCGCCGACGATGGCGTAGGGCGCCACGGGCTTGGTCACCACTGCGCCGGCCGCTACTACCGCGCCATGGCCGATGGTCACCCCCGACATGATCGTGGCCCGCTCGCCGATCCAGCAGTCGCTGCCGATCACCACGTCGCCCTTGCTGTAGCTGAAGTCCTGAACCTGCTTGGCTTCCTTGAACACCAGCGGGAAGGGGTAGTTGGAAATCCAGTCGGTACGATGGTTGCCGCCCAGCAGGATGGTCACGTCGCCGGCGATGGAGGTGTAGGCGCCGATGCGCAGCGTGGCGGTTTCACCGTTGAACTGGCGCACGAAAGGTACGCCGTAGGTGCCGGCGCCGACTTCGAACTGGGGGTACTTGAGGCGGATTTTTTCCGGTAAACGGTCGACTTTTTCCAGCTTTGCCAAGTGCCTGCGCTCATGGCGGTTTTGAAATTTCTGCCAGATTTTCATTTTTATAGGCCTGCCGGCGTATCGAGGGAAACACAATAGCGGCTGCACAGGTTTTTGAACACGCCGGCGCCCAGGCGGCGCCGGCTCCGTCGCGGCTCATTTCACGAAGTTGTCCACCAACAGGTGCGCCACATCCCCGGCGCGGCCACCGAGCACCGCCTTGGCCGAATACAGCGCCATGCCGCTGACTTGGGCGATTTCCACTTTGGGCGGCATCACCAGTTCCTCGGGGTTGACCTTTACATCCAGCAACGCGGGCCCGGGGTAGGCGAGAAACGCCGCCACTGCCTGCTCCAGCTCGGCGGCTTCGCTCACCTGCTGGCCGTGGAAGCCCATCACCTGCGCCAGCGCGGCGAAGTCGGGGTTGTGCAGGCCGGTGTAGTTGTCCAGCAGGCCTTCGACCTTTTGCTCGATCTGCACGAAGTTGAGCGAGGCGTTGTTGTACACGACTACCTTGATCGGCAGATTTTCCTGCACCGCCGTGAGCAGGTCGCCGAGCAGCATGGCCAGGCCGCCGTCTCCGCACAGCGCCACCACCTGGCGCCCCGGGTAGGCCTTCTGCAGGCCCAGGGCCTGGGGCATGGCGTTGGCCATGGTGCCGTGGCGCAGGCTGGTGAGGGTGCGGCGTTGGCCGTTGACGTTGATGTGCCGCAGGATCCACACCATCGGCGAGCCGCCGTCGGCGGTGAACAGCGCGTCGCTGCTGGCGTGGGTGTCGAGCAGGTGGGTCAGGTACTGCGGGTGGATCAACGCGCCGTCGCTGTGGCGTTGGTCGTGGGCGAGGGTTTTCAGGGTTTTCTGGCGCACCTTGAGGCATTGCTCGAGGTAGCTGTGCTCGCTGCGTTCTTCGATCAGCGGCAGCAGGCCTTGCAGGGTGGGCAGCACATCGCCGACCACGCCCAGGTCGATCGGGTGGCGCCGGCCAAGGTGGGCGCCCTTGCGGTCGACCTGGATGATCTTCGCCTTGGCCGGGTAGAACTGCGCCCAGGCGAAGTCCGCACCGAGCAGCAGCAGGGTGTCGCAGTTCATCAGCGCATGGTAGCCAGACTCCACCCCGAACACGCCGGTCATGCCCATGTTGTAGGGGTTGTCGTACTCGACGAAGTCCTTGGCGCGGGAGGTGTGGGCGATCGGCGCCTTGAGCCGGCGGGCCAGTTCGACCAGTTCATCGTGGGCGCCTTCGCAACCAAAGCCTGCGTAGATGGCGATTTTCTTCCCCGCTTGCAGCAACGCGGCCACCTCGGCCAGCTCGCCATCGTTGGGGCGCAGCACCGGGCGTGGGTGGTAGGCGTTGAAGGGGCGGTCGTCCTTGGCCTCGGCGTGGCTGATGTCGGCCGGCAGGATGATCACCGCCACGCCGCCTTCGTTGAGCGCGGTTTGCGCCGCCATCATGGTCACCCGGCGCGCCTGCTGCGGGGTGTACACCTGTTCGCAGAACACTGTGCAGGGGCCGTAGATGGCCTTGAAGTCGACTTCCTGGGGGAAGTCCATGCCCAGCTCGCTGGTGACCACCTGGCTGGCGATCAGCACCATCGGCGCGCCGTTGCGCTGGGCCTCGAACACCCCGTTGATGAAGTGCAGCCCACCCGGCCCGCAAGAGCCGGCGCAGGCGGTCAGGCGGCCACTGATGAACGATTCGGCGCCGGCGGCGAAGGCGGCCACCTCCTCGTGGCGCACGTGCACCCAGGCCATGTCGCTGCGGTGGATGGCGTCGGTGACGTGGTTCAGGGTGTCGCCGACGATGCCGTAACAGTTGCGAACCCCGGCGTCGATCAGGGTTTGCACAACGATTTCAGCGACTTTTTTTCCGGCCATGGGCGGCTCCTTTCACTCTGCGCGGTTGGGCTTGCAGGTTTAGGGGGCGGCCGCAAGCGCGAGTTCAGAGCGATTGCGCGGTGCTGTGATGAAAACCCGTTCAGCCAGGGCGACGGGCACGCGGTAGGCGAATGTATCAAAAAGTATATATCGCATATAGTAATGATAATGATTCTTTGTTAACGTCCATCGCCTTTTGACATATTCAGTCAACTATCGGGCTGGGGCCCCGCGCCGTTTACAAGGAATGGAACGTTTCAGATGCCTAACAACACCTATCATCTGCGCATCAACGCCCTGGCGGTGGTCGTCGCCAGCCTGGCCGCCCAAGGGGCCTGGGGGGAGGGCAGCGCCGCCACGCCCATCCAGTTGCAGGCCTCGCAGGTCACCGGCGAGGCGATCGGCGACGGCGCCGACAGCGGTTACCAGGCCACCAGCAGCACGGCCGGCACCAAGACCAGCACGCCGCTGGCGGAAACGCCCCGTTCCGTGTCGGTGGTCACCCGCCAGCGCCTGGCCGACCAGAACGCCCAGACCCTCACCGAGGTGCTGGGCTACGTGCCGGGTATCTTCGCGCCGCCGTTCGCGGTGGGCGACGGCCTGGCCGGCGACCTGTTCTCGATCCGTGGCTTCAACGCCACCGACTACGGCTACGGCCTGCTCAAGGACGGCCTGCGCCTGCAGGGCAACCGTTACGACACCACCACCGAGCCCTATGGCCTGGAGCGCACCGAGGTGTTCCGCGGCCCCAGTTCGATCCTCTACGGTGAAAACGCCCCCGGCGGCTTGGTCAACCTGGTCAGCAAGCGCCCCACCGAACAGGCCCGTGGCGAGTTGGCGTTCACCTATGGCAGCGACAACCGCCGGCAACTGGCGCTGGACGTGTCCGGCCCGCTGGCCGACGACAAGCGCATCCTCGGGCGCCTGGTGATGCTCGGGCGCAATGCCGATACCCAGGTCGACTCGGTGCCCGACGACCGCCTCTACCTGGCGCCGTCGCTGACCTTCAACTTCGATGCCGCCACCTCGCTGACGCTGCTGTCGAGCTACCAGCGCGACCGTACCCAGTTGCTGCTGGGCTACCCAGCCGCCGGCACCCTGCTGAACAACCCCAACGGCAAGATCGGCAAGCACCAGTACAACGGCAACCCCAACTGGGATGACTTCGAGCGCGAAACCTGGACGCTCGGCTACGAGTTCAGCCACCAGTTCAACGACACCTGGCAGTTCCGGCAGAACTCGCGCTACCTACAGTCACGCCTCGACCGCCATGAAACCTGGCCGAACAACCTCAACCAGGGCGGCTTTGGCAGCACCCTGAGCAGCCTGGCCTACGACCGCGACAACAAGTCGGTCACCTATTCGGTCGACAACCAGTTCGAGGGCCACTTCAATGCCGGGGCGCTCGAGCACACCCTGTTGCTCGGCGCGAGCTTCGACCGCACCTCGTTCAACCAGGACTGGAACGCCGGCCTGGGCGGCACTTACAACGTGTTCGACCCGGTGTTTTCCAGCACCCCGCCGAACACCAGCCAGTACGTGCAGAACTCCCAGCTCGAGCAGCACATGATGGGCGCCTATGGGCAGCTGCAAAGCCGCTACGGCGGCTGGATTTTCCTGCTCGGCGGCCGCCAGGACTGGGTGCACAGCGAGTACCGCAACCGCGCCAGCGCCGCCCGCCCCGGCAGCGCCGCGGTGGCCGGCACCGCGCTGGACGGCTGGGACCAGCGCCTTAGCTGGCAAACCGGCTTGATGTACCAGTTCGACAACGGCCTGGCGCCGTACCTGAGCTACTCCACGGCGTTCACCCCCAGCCAGCAGGCCTCGCAACCCGACGGCGGGCTGTTCGACCCGATCCTCAGCGAACAGTACGAAGCCGGCCTGAAGTACCAGCCCAAGGCTTGGAACACCACCTTCAGCGCGGCGGTGTTCGAGCTCACCAAGAACGACGACGTGGTCGCCGACACCACTGGCTTCAGCCGCCAGGTGGGCAAGAGCCAGGCCCGCGGGGTGGAGCTGGAAGCCAACAGCGACGTGACGAAAAACCTCAGCCTGACCGCCGCCTACACCTACACCGATGCGCGGGTGCTTGACGATGTGCCGGGTTCGCTGTTCAAAGACCACCAACTCACCGGCATCCCGCGCAACCAGGCCTCGGCCTGGGCCACCTACCGCTTCCTTGACGGCCCGCTGCGTGGCCTGCGCCTGGGCGGTGGGGTGCGTTACTTCGACAACACCTTCGCCTACACCGCGCCCACCCTCTACGGCAAGCTGAAAACCAGCGACGTCACCCTGGTCGACGCGTTGGTGGGCTATGACATCAACGCCCACTGGGCGGTGGACGTGAACGCGAAAAACCTGTTCAACAAGGAATACGTGAGCGGCTGCAACAACGCCGGGCGCTGTTACTGGGGGCAGGAGCGCACGCTATTGGGTACGGTGGCGTTTCGTTGGTAAGGGGCTGGGGTTGAGGGCCCCTCGCCCGGCACAGCCGGAGTGCCGGACCACGGCCTCCCACTAGATTTATGTAAGCCCCTGATTTTCAGGGCAATACAAAACCCGTGGGAGGCCGTGGTCCGGCACTCCGGCTGTGCCGGGCGAAGGGCCCTCAACCCTTACCCCGGCAGGTTCAGCCAACCCGCCCAAGGCCCTTGCGGTGCCATCAGCAATTTGGCCGCCATGACACAGCACACGCCGATCAACAAGGGTTTGATCAGCCGCGAGCCAAACCGCACAGCACACCGCGCACCCAACTGTGCGCCGAGCAACGCCGCCGCGCCCATGGCCAGCGCCAGCGGCCAGAGAATGTTGCCCGCCAGTGCGAACACGCACAGCGCGCCAAGGTTGCACGCCGCGTTGAGCAGCTTGCTGTTGCACACCGCGCGCAGAATGCCTTGGCCCATGACCAGCACGAACGCCACCATGAAGAACGAGCCCACCCCTGGGCCGAATACCCCGTCGTAGAAGCCAATCAACGGCGCCAGCGTCAGGCAGAAGGCAGCGGCCCCCAGCCGGGCGCGGCGTTCCTGATTGTTCAAGGTGGGGCTGAGCGCGAAGTACAGCGCGACGGCGATCAGTAACGCTGGGGCGAGCGCTTCGAGCAGCGTGCGTGGCACCAGGTTGACCGACAGCGCCCCGGCGGCGCCGCCGAGGAAGGCCATCGCCGCCATGGGCAGGCCCCGGCGCCATTCGATCATGCCTTTGCGGGCAAATGCCGCGGTGGCCGAGACGGTGGCCGAGGCGGCCTGGAATTTGTTGGTGGCCAGCGCGGCGACGGGGTCGATGCCGGCCAACAGCAGGGCAGGCAGGGTAATCAGCCCACCGCCGCCGGCAATGGCGTCGAAAAAGCCCGCGGCCAGGGCAATGCCGGCCATCAGCAGGATCAGTGAAAGGTCGAATTCCACGTAGGTTCCTTAAAGGGCCAGGCTCAGCCCTTGACGATCAATGGGTCGGCGTTGAGCACGATGGGCGTGGCGAAGCGTGAGTAGCCGAACAGGCGGATTAGCAGGCGGCGGTTATCGCGCACGCTGTCGCGGCAGTGCAAGGCGCGGTAGTTGTTGATCAGCAGTGCTTCGCCAGGGCTCAGGGCGAAACGCAGTACGTCAGTGGCCGCCAATGCGCTGGCCAACGCCTCGAGGGCTTCGCCGGCGGCAGGGCTGGCCTGGGCGTTGAGCGTATGCCGATAGCTGTTGTAGCGCAGCGCGAAGCCGCCATGGGGGTCGAACTGCAGCAGTGGCACGCCGCTACCGCCGGTTCCCTGGCCGTGCAGGAAGCAGTCGCTGCGGCTGTAGTCGAATGAGGGGGAGGCCAGTGCCAGCGCGGCCTGTGCGCCGAGGCGGTCGATCACCGGTGCCATCGGGATGATGCTCGTGGGCTCGGCCAGTGGGTTCCAGCGTGCGCTGAGGATCAGCGAAGAGGGCGCGGGTGAATGGCCGCCCTGTGCGTGTACCGCGCAGTGATAAGGCGCCTCGGTGTGCGGGCCGAGGGCCAGCCCGGAGTGGGAGCTGAGCGCTGCGGGCTGCCCGGGCGCTTCCCCGGGCCTGGGCTGTACCCCGCCCCCGGCAAAGTTACCGACGAAGCGGATCAATTGGCCGTCGTTGTCGAGGTCGTAGGCAAAGGCGCGGTGCTGTACCAGGTGCAGCAGGATTTCGCTGCGGGCGGCTAGCAACAGGCAGTACGGGTCGCCTTGCAGGGCGGGTAACGCCGGCAAGTGCGTGGGTGGCGGGGCAGGGTCGGGGTCGACCAGGCCGCGGCACTCGAGTACCGCCAGTTGGCCGTCGGCGTAGTGGCGTACCACCGCTTGTTGGGTACTCTCGAGGTTGCGGTAGAGATGGCGCGCTGCGAGGGCCGCGCGGCTTGCCGCGCCAGGGCATTCCGGGCCACCGGTGGCGGCCACGGCCTGGGCTTCGCAGTGCAGCAGCATGGCTTGGGCAGGGTTGAACTGCAGGCGGCAGAGTTCGGGGTTGTCTAGCGGTTCGGTGCAGGGAGAATGCATGGAGGCGCTTCCATTCTTGTTATTTTGAAGGAGGAGGGGCGCGCCTAGAATCGATTCAGTTCGCGGTGGTGTAAACCGCTGATGAGGATCCAATATATTGCCGAATATGACGATGTAACTGATTGTTTCTGAAGGGAATACGCTACAGAGGTCACGCAGCGGGCCCCTGGCCCGGCTGCGCCGTAATGCTGTTCATTTAAGCAATTAGAGCGCTAATTGAGGGTCAAAAGCCCCGATTTCTCCCGATGATTTTACCGAGCGCATGATCCGACCGGCCCTTCGCCCGGCACAGCCGGCCTCCCACGGGTTCTGTATTGCCTCGTCAATCAAGGATTTATACAAATCCAGTGGGAGGCCGGCTGTGCCGGGCGATAGGCCCTGAAGCTCATGCACAAAATCAGCAGAGCTCACATGTTCATGCCCTCCACGAGGCCATGAAGTTGCTTAAGTGAACAGCATTACGGCTGCGCCGGGCTAAGGGCCCTTGAACCTAGCGCCGAATCGTTTTCAGCAGGTCTTCGGGCGAAATGTGCCCCACCACCTGCTTCACCGCGCTACTGCCCGGCAGTGGCAGGTCGAGGATGTGCCCCTTGATCTTGCCCACTACGTGCATCTCGCACGGCTTGCAGTCGAACTTCAGCGTCAGCACTTCATCGCCATGCACCAGCTGCATTGGCGCCACCTTGGTGCGCACGCCGGTCACGCCCTTGGCCTGCTTGGGGCACAGGTTGAACGAGAAGCGCAGGCAGTGCTTGGTGATCATCACCGGCACTTCGCCGAGCTCTTCGTGGGCCTCGTAGGCGGCGTCGATCAGCTTGACCCCATGGCGGTGGTAAAAGGCCCGGGCCTTCTCGTTGTAGACGTTGGCCAGGAACGACAGGTGCGACTCGGGGTACACCGGTGGCGGGCTGGTTTCGGCCTTGCGGTAGCCGCGCGGGTGGGCGGCCACGCGGGCGCTGTCGAGCGCCTCGATGGCTTCGCGGCGCAGCGCCTTGAGCTGCGAGTTGGGCACGAAATACGCCTGCGGCGCCACCAGCTCGACGGCCGTGGCGTGGTAGGCGGTGGTGCCCAACTGGCCGAGCAGGTCGTGCAGTTGCTCCAGCGCCTGCTCCGGTTTGTTGGCCACGCCGAACGGGCCGTCGAGGGCCACGCTGACGCTCACGCCTTCTTCACTGGTGGCGGTGAGGGTCAGCGCGTCTTCCAGCAGCACGGCGTGCCAGGCCAGGCCGATGCGGCGCTCGGCGGAGGTTTTCTGCAGGGCCTGCTGCCAGTTGTGGTCGAGGTTGCGGCTCAGCGGGTGGTTCGGCCGCAGGCGGTACAGCCCGGCGGGCATCTCGTTGGGTTCGACGCGGTAGCGGTAGCGCGGCGCGCCGTCTTCCTCGAACTCGCCGCGGGCTTCGGCGATGTTGGCGCGAAAGCCCACCACTTCGCGCTTGACCAGCACGTTCAGGCCGTCGCCGTTGCTCAGCGGCTCATGGGTGACCACCAGCATGTCGTGCTTGTTGACCTTCTCGACCACGCCCACCGGCAGGCCGGTGAAGGTCGGCGAGTCGAAGGCGCCGATGTCGATCTTGCGGTCGGTGACGAAGTAATCGGTGCTGCCGCGGTGGAAGGTTTTGTCCGGGTCGGGCAGGAAGAAGTGCGCGGTGCGGCCGCTGGAGGCCGGCGCCAGCTCCGGGCGGCCTTCGAGGATGTTGTCGAGACGCTGGCGGTAATAGGCGGTGATGTTCTTCACGTAGCCCATGTCTTTGTAGCGGCCTTCGATCTTGAACGACCGCACGCCGGCATCGACCAGCGCGCTGAGGTTGGCGCTCTGGTTGTTGTCTTTCATCGACAGCAGGTGTTTTTCGAACGCCACCACCCGGCCCTGGTCGTCTTTCAACGTGTAGGGCAGCCGGCAGGCCTGGGAGCAGTCGCCACGGTTGGCGCTGCGCCCGGTTTGCGCGTGGGAGATGTTGCACTGGCCGGAGAACGCCACGCACAGCGCGCCGTGGATGAAGAACTCGATGGCCGCGTCGGTTTCGTCGGCAATCGCGCGGATTTCCTGCAGGTTCAGCTCGCGCGCCAGCACCAGTTGGGAGAACCCGGCCTGGTCGAGGAATTTCGCCCGGGCCAGGGTGCGGATGTCGGTCTGGGTGCTGGCGTGCAGCTCGATCGGCGGGATATCGAGTTCCATTACGCCGAGGTCCTGCACGATCAAGGCGTCGACGCCGGCGTCGTACAGCTGGTGGATCAGCTTGCGCGCCGGTTCCAGCTCATGGTCGTGAAGGATGGTGTTGATGGTGGTGAACACCCGCGCATGGTAGCGGCGGGCGAACTCCACCAGCGCGGCGATCTCGCCCACCTCGTTGCAGGCATTATGGCGCGCGCCGAAGCTCGGGCCGCCGATGTACACGGCGTCGGCGCCATGCAGGATGGCCTCGCGGGCGATCGCGGTATCGCGGGCGGGGCTGAGCAATTCGAGGTGGTGTTTGGGCAGCGGCATTTTTTCTATTCTGGCGGATCACGGTAGGCGCGCATTGTAGCGGCCAAATGCGCCGGAGGCACGGGGCGCCTGCCCGATGGTGCGCGGCGGCTACGCGGCGGGTATGCTGCGCCACGCCCTCACACCTCGCACAAGGACCTGCCCCGTGATCGCCTTCATGCAAACCTCGCCCATCCTGCGCAGCTTCGACGCCGCCAAAGCCAAGGCTTTCTACCTGGAGTTTCTTGGCTTCAACCTCGACTGGGAACACCGTTTCGAGCCTGAACTGCCGCTGTACATGCAGGTGTCCCGCGCCGGGCTGGTGCTGCACGTGAGCGAACACCACGGTGATGCCTGCCCGGGCTCGACGGTGTACGTGACCATGACCGGCGTCGAGGCTTACCAGCAGGAATTGCTGGCCAAGCAGTACGGCTACCAGCGGCCGGGCATCGAAGTGCAGGCGTGGGGCCGGGTGATGACGGTCACCGACCCGTTCGGCAACCGCATCCGCTTTTGCGAGCCGAGTTAAAGCTCTTTTTTCATGTATTTTTCGATCTGTTCCAGCGACTTGCCGCGGGTTTCCGGCAGGCAGAAGCACACGAACAGCAGCGAGGCCACGTTCAGCGCCGCAAAACCGTAAAACGTGGCGTTGCCGAACCACTGCAGGGCGATCGGGAAGGCAAACGCCACCAGCGCATTGAACAGCCACTGCATCGACACCGCCACGCCGGTGAGCAGGCCGCGCACCTGGTTGGGGAACAGCTCGCTCATCAGCAGCCAGTACACCGGCGAGATGCACATCTGCATGAACAGCAAGAACACCAGGATGCAGGCCAGCGCCAGGTAGCTCTGGGTGAGGTCGTTGGGCAGCAGCAACAGCACGCTGCCCAGCGCCAACTGGGCGACGATCACCACGCTCAGGCCGCCCATCAGCAGGGTGCGCCGGCCCACCCGGCCGATGGCCCAGATGCCCAGCAAGGTCGCCAGCACCGACACCACGCCGTTGCCGATGGTCGCCGCCAGCGCGGCGTGGGTGCCCATGCCGGTGCTTTTGAGGATGATCGGGGTGTAGTACATGAAGGCGTTGACCCCGGTGAACTGGATCACGAAGCCCAGGCCGACACCGATCAGCAGCAGCTTGACCACCCAGCCTTGGTGCAGCAGTTCGCCCACCGGCGGGTGATGCTTGGCGGCCTTGGCGTGTTCGTGCAGTTCGTTGGCTTCTTTCTCGGCTTGTTCGGGGGTATCGCGCAGGCGCTCGAGCACCGCCTTGGCGTCTTTGATCCGGCCCTTGGCGGCCAGCCAGTGCGGTGAGCTGGGCACAAAGAAGGTGCCGATGAACAGCAGCGCGCCCGGCACCGCGGCGATCGCCAGCATGTAGCGCCAGATGTCGTTGCGCTGCAGGGCGTAGGCCAGCACTGCGCTGAGCACGTAGGCCATCAACTGCCCAGACACGATCATCAGCTCGTTGCGGCTGACCAGCCGGCCGCGGCGCTTGGGCCCGGCGATTTCGGCGATGAACACCGGCACCGTGGCCGAGCCGCCGCCCACGGCGATGCCGAGCACGAAACGCATGGCGACCATCACCGTGACCGACGGCGCCACCGCCGTGCCCAGCGCGCCGAGCACGAACAGCACCGCCAGGGTGCGCAGGGTGGTACGCCGGCCGAAGCGGTCGGAGAGGTAACCGCTGGCCAACGAGCCAATGGCCGCGCCGACGATCAGCGAGGCGGTGATCAAACCCTCGGTGACCGGGTTCAGGCCCAGCCCGCCTTGCTCGGCGGGCAGGGTCATGAAGGGCAGGGCGCCAGCGATGATGCCGGTGTCGTAGCCAAAAGCCAGGGCGCCCATGGTGGCGACCAGTACAGTGATGAAGATCAGCCGCCCCGCGGGGGGCGTGGCGGCTTCCTGGGTGGGGGTGGCAACGGCTGCATTGGGCATGAAGGGGTAATCCGAAAAGCGAACGAAGGGGCTAGAGAAGTCTATGAACCGTGTCTGCAATGGGAGTTCCGCCGAGATGGCGGTTTGATAGCGCACGGCGATATGCCGCCTTGCACGGTGCACCCCGTGGGTTCATGGGTATTCCAATCCCTCTACTGGATTGCCACCGATGGCCCCTTCGCGCGCGAGCGCGGCTCCTACACTCTTGGCAGCACGCAGAATAATTAGACCTGGAGCCCCCGCAATGCTGCCGCCGTTGATCATCACCCTCGACCTCAGCACCACCGCCTGCAAGGCCATCGCCTGGGGCCCGCGGGGCCAGCTCATCGCCCAGGGCCGGGCGCCGCTGCAGATGCTACGCCCGGCCGCCAACGCCTACGAGCAGGCCCCCGAAGCCTGGTGGGCGGCGGCCCAGGAGGCGTTGCGGCAGTTGTTCGCCGAGGTGCCGGCGCGTGGCGTGGCGGCGCTGGCGATCACCACCCAGCGCGAAAGCGTGGCGCTCACCGGTGCCGATGACCAACCGCTGCGCCCGGCCATGCTCTGGCTCGACGAGCGGCGCAAGGCTGAGGTCAGCGCGCTGTGCCAGCGGCTGCCGAACCTGCACGCCGTCAGCGGTAAACCCTGCGACTGGTCGCCGGCGGTGTTCAGCCTGGCCTGGCTGGCGCGCCATGAGCCGGCGCTGTTCGCCCAGGTGCGCCACGTGTACGACCCCCACGCCTGGCTGGTGCGCCAGCTCACTGGCGAGTTCGCCACCAGTTGGGCCAGCGCCTGCCCGTTCGGTTGCTTTGACATCACCCACTACCGTTGGGCCGATGAGGTGCTGCAAGCGCTGCCGTTGGCCGCCAGCCACTTCCCGCCGGCGCAGGCGCCGGGCAGCCTGCTCGGCGAGGTGAGCGCGGCGGCCGCGGCCAGCACCGGCCTGCCGGCCGGCACCCCGCTGATCGCCGGCGGCGGCGATGGCCAGGCCGGTGGGCTGGGCAGCGGCGTGGTGCGCCCGGGGCTGGCGTACCTCAACCTGGGCACGGCGATCGTTTCCGGGGTGTACAGCCCCAGCGCGCGCATCGCCCCGGCGTTTCGCACGCTGTGCGCGCTGGACCGCGAGGGCTACATCCTGGAAACCTCGCTGCGCTCGGGCACCTTGCTGATCAGCAGCCTGCTGCGGCAGTTTTTCAATATCGACCTGGCGCAACAGCCCGAGCGCCTGCCGCGCCTGGAGCGGCGCGCGGCGAGGGTGCCGGCCGGCAGCGGCGGCCTGCTGCTGTTGCCGTACTGGAACGGGGTGATGAACCCCCACTGGGACGCCGACGCCCGCGGCTGCCTGCTGGGCCTGAGCCCGGACCACGGCCGTGGCCACCTGTACCGCGCGGTGCTCGAGGGCATCGCCCTGGAACAGGCGCTGGCCACCCATGCCGTGGAGGCCGCCACTGGCCAGGCGGTGCAAGCCTTCGTGGCCATGGGCGGCGGCGCCGCCAGCCGCCTGTGGTGCCAGATTTTCGCCAATATCTGCGACCGGCCGTTGCTGCGCGCCGCCACCCAGGAGGCCTCCAGCCTCGGCGCCGGCATGGCCGCGGCGGTGGGGGTGGGCTGGTATTCGAGCTTCGGCGAGGCGGCCGCGGCGATGGCGCCGAGCGGCGAACGCTTCGAACCGCACGCCGCCTTGCGCGGCTTTCACCAGGAGCTGCTGGGGCTGTACCGGGACCTCTACCCCAGCGTGCGCGCGCTGTACCCGCGGCTGGCGCGGCTGGCCGCTGGGCCGGGTACGCCTTAACCCTCGGCCAAGCGCAGCGCCGCCGCCTCGTCAATCACCAGTTCATGCACCAGCCCACGGCCGAGTACCGCGCGGATGATGTCGGCCTTGTACGGCCCGCCGCTGACCAGCACGACCTTTTTGATGTGCGCCAGGTCTTCGAGGCTCAGCCCCACCGCGCGGCGGTTGAAGGGGTGGTCGACCTCGCGGCCGTCGCGGTCGAGCCAGCGCCCGAGCAGGTCGCCCACCGCCCCGGCGTCGCGCAGCGACTGCGCGCTGGCCGGGTCGACCAGGCCCAGTTCGAGCATCAGCGAGCGCTCGGTCAGGTCGCCCACGGTCAGCAGCGCCAGGTCGGCCTCGCGGGCCTGGCCCAGCACCGCGCGCACCGACTGCTCGGCGAGGATCATGTCGCGGTAGGTTTCGCTCGGCGCGAACACCGGCGCGGCCAGGTAGTAGTAGGCGCCGCCGAACAGCCCGGCCAGGCTCGAGGCAATCTCCACGGTGTTGTTCGCCGAGCCATAGTGCAGCCCACCGAGCAGGCTGAGCACGGTGAGCCTGGGCAGGCTGCGCGCCTCCAGCTCGCGCACCGCCTGGCGCAAGGTGCGGCCCCAGCCCACGGCAACCGTACAGCCGTCACGCAGCTGCGCCTCGACGGTGGGCGCCACGCCCACGCCAAGCACGCGGAAGATCTGCGCCGGGTCTTCCGGGGAGGGCACCACGGTGGCCCGCTGCAGGCCGAAGCGCGCTTGCAGCGCATGCTCCAGCGCCACGCAACTGGCCAGCGGCGAGTTGATGCGAAACTGCACCAGGCCGGTTTCCCGGCAGGTCGCCAGGGCCTTGTTGACCCGCACCCGGGTGATGCCGAAGTGGTCGGCGATCTGCTGCTGGGTCATGTGGGTGACGTAGTAGTACCAGGCGATACGGATGTTCAGTTGGTCGTCGGGGTTGCCGGCTGCAACGGCCAGCGGCGGCTGAGGGATCTGCACAACGGTCCTCGCGGGCGCTCGTTCTAAAGGCTGTGCGGGGTTATTTCACCGCACCCATGGTCAGACCTTGCACCAAGTGGCGTGACACCATCAACGCAAAAATAATCACCGGGCACACGATCAGCGTGCCGGTGGCCATGATTTCCCCCCAGGGCAGGTCGTAGCCGCTCATGAAACTGGTAGCCGTGACTGGCGCGGTGCGCGCGGCGTTGCGGGTCAGTACCAGGGCGTACAGCAGCTCGTTCCAGCTGAAGATGAACGAGAAAATCGCCGACACCGCCACCCCCGGCATCGCCAGCGGCAGGGCGATGCGCCAGAAGATGGTAAAGCGCGAGGCGCCGGCCAGCCGCGCGGCTTCGTCGAGGTCGCGTGGCACGCCGCGAAACTGGTCGGTGCAAATCCACACCACGATCGGCAAGTTGAAGGTCAGGTACACCAGGATCAGCACCAGGTGGGTGTCGATCAGCCCCAGGTTGCGCGCCAGCAGGAAGATCGGCAGCGCCACCACGATCGGGCTGAGCATGCGGTTGGTGATGAACCAGAACCACAAGTCCTGCTTGCCGCGAAATTCGAAGCGCGCCAGGGCGTAGGCCGCCGGTGTGCCCAGGCCCACCGCCAGTACCGTGGTGCTCACCGCGACGATCAGCGAGTTGCCCAGCGAGTGCAGCACGTCGCGTTCGAACAGCACCTTCAGGTAATTGCCCAGGTGCGGGGTGAAGGTCCACACCGGCGGCGAGGCCAAGGCCTCGGCCTGGGTTTTCAGGCTGGTGGCGACCATCCAGTAAAACGGGAACACCGCGAACAGGAACACCGCCAGCAACCCCACCAGGTGCCAGGCATGCAGGCGGATGCCGGCCACCGCGGGGGTGGCGGGGGCTGCGATTGAGCTGGCCATGCTAGATCTCCCGGTACACGAACTTGATGTAAAGGCGCGCCAGCACGATGGTCAGTGCCAGCAGCAAAATGGCCTGGGCCGACGCCACGCCCTGGTCGAACACCCTGAAGCCGATGCGCTGGATGTACACGCTGACCAGCTCGGTGGCTGCCCCTGGGCCGCCGCGGGTCATGGTGAACACGGTGTCGAACATCTTCAGGATGTCGGCGGTGCGCAGGATCAGAATCACCGTGGCGCTGGGCAGCAGGAAGGGCAACTGCACGTAGCGCACCACCTGCCAGCGGCTGCGGGTTTCCAGGCGCGCGGCTTCTTCGATTTCGCTGGGCACCATGGCCAGGCCGGCCAGCAGCACCAACGCGCAGAAGGGCGTCCATTGCCAGATGTCCATCAAGGCCACCGCGATGAACGCGCCGCTGGTGCTGCCCAGCCATTCCACCGGCGCCGCGCCGAGCCAGGCCAGCAAGGCGTTGGCCACGCCAAAGTCGCGGTTGAAGATCAACCGGCCGATCAGCCCGGCCACCGCCGGCGCGGTCGCCAGCGGGATCACCAAACTGACCCGCGCCAGCCAGCGCAGCCCGCTCAGGCCCGGCTTGTGCAGCAGCAGGGCGATCACCAGGCCGAGGGCCATCTGCACCGGCACCACGCTGAGCAGAAACAGCCCGGTACGGCCCAGCGCCGCCCAGAACGAGCCGTCGCCGAGCACCGCCAGGTAATTGCCCAGGCCAATGAACGGCGTGGCGTCGCGCGGCCGCGCCAGGTTGTACTGGCGGAACGAATTCACCAGCGCGAACACGGTCGGGAAGATCCCGATCAACGCCAGCGCCACCGTGGCCGGGGCCAGAAAGGCCCAAGCGGCGCGGGTGTTGTTCCACAGGGTGGGGAAGGGTTTTTGCATCGTTCGAACCTGCTTGTCGATGGCCAGGAGGGAGGCCGGCTGTGCCGTGATGATTTTCACTGAAGCCATTTCAGGGCTTCATGGAGGGGATCCATCTTGATTTTGTGCATGAGCTTCAGGGCCTATCGCCCGGCACAGCCGGAGTGCCGGACCACGGCCTCCCACGGGGTCTGTGTTGCCTTGAAAATCAGGGACCACACAAGACTGGTGGGAGGCCGTGGTCCGGCACTCCGGCTGTGCCGGGCGAAGGGCCCTCCAGCCAGGCACAGCGCTTCAATCACTTCAGCAACTTCGCCTTGCCGTCGTAATACCCGGCCTTCTGCAGGATGCCCTCGACCTTGCTGCCAATCGCCTTGGCGCCGTCGGCGGTGGTCATCTTGCCGAGCAGCATTTGCGTGCCGTTCTCGCCGATCACCTCGCTGATTTCCGGCCACTGCGGGAAGCGTGGGCGGTAGTCCGGCACGCCGCCTTCCCACGACGCCACCATCGGCGCCACGAACGGGTATTGCTGCTGCACGGCGGGGTCTTTGTACACCGCCATGCGCCCGCTCACGCCGCCGGCGTCGAGGTACGGCTTGGCCAGCGCTTCGGACGTGACCCACTGGATGAACAGCCACGCCGCGGCTTTTTCGTTCTGCCCGGCATTGGCGTTGACCCCCAGCGAGAAGCCGCCCAATGCCGGTTTCAGGCCCGCCGGGCCCTTCGGCTCGGTGGCCACTGCCAGGCACTCGGTGACCTTGGATTTTTCCGGGTTGGCCAGGGTGGCGTAGAACGCCGACCACTCGGTGATCATCGCCACCTTGCCCTGGGCCAGGTCGTTCACCGCCTCGTTGTGGTCATAGTCGACAATCCCCGGCGGCATGAACGGCAGCAGCGCCTGGCGGAACTGCAGGCCCTCCTGGGAGGCCTTCGAATTGAGGTTCGATTTGAACTGCGCATCCAGCAACGAGCCGCCGAACGGCCACAAAAAGCGCATGAAGCTGTCTGCCGACTGGGTCTCGCCGCGGCGCGACTGCAGCGCGTAGGCGTACTTGCCATCGTGGGTGAGCTTGGGCGCGTACACCTTGAGCAGCTCGTCCCAGGTGGCCGGCGGCTTGTCGAAACCGGCGTCTTTGAGCATGCATTTGTTGTAGAACAGCAGCCCCGAGTAGTTATCGAACGGCAGGCCGTAGGTGGTGCCGTCCCAACTGCCGAACGACTCCAGCAGGATCGGGAAGAAGCCCTTCAGGTTCAGGGCCGGGTCCGCCAGCTTGGGGTTGTCGGTGAAGGTCTTGATCGGCTCGAGCCAGCCGTTGCCGGCGAACTCGCCGATCCACACCACGTCGGTGAGCACCACGTCCATCTGCTCGTTGGAGGTAAAGCGCAGCACCTCCTGCTCGCGGGTGTTCTCGTAGGGCACGATCTCGGTGGTCACCTTGATCCCGGTTTGCTGTTCGAACTGCGGCAGCAATTTGAGCGCCGCGGCATAGCCGGGGCGGTCGAGGAAAATCGCCTTGATTTCAGTGCCCTTGTAGGGCGCGGCGGCTTCCTGCAGCGTCCAGGCATGGGCGGCACTGGCGCTGAGGGCAACGCACAGCGCCAGGGCATGGCGGGCCGGTGTGTTCATGACGCAAACCTCTTCTTGTTGTTGTGGGGTAAGGGGGGCAGCTCAATCCGGATGCGGCAGGATGATCGTCTTCAAGGCGCCGTCGTGAAAATCCGCCGGGAACCGGAACGCCTCCTGGGCCTGGCCCAGTTCGAAGCGGTGGCTGATCAAGCCTTCGACGTCGACCGCGCCGCGCGCCACCAGCTCGATGGCGCGCGCATACACATGGCCCATGCGCCGCGCCAGGCGCACGTCGAGGCCCTTGCGCCGCAGCAGCGAAGCACTCAGCGGGGCGTACTGGTCGCCGTCGGGGATGCCCACCAGCACCAGCCGCCCGCCGATGCGCGCGGTTTGCGCGGCGGCCTGGAAGCCCTCCGGCGAGTTGGTCGCCTCCAGCACCAGGTCGACGCCGCGCCCGCCGGTCCACTCGGCCACCGCGCTGTGGTGCGCGGCGCACTGGTCGGCGCCGAGCTGGCCGGCCTTGGCCGCGCGGTAGGCGATCGGGTCGATGGCGTACACGGCTTTTTTGCACATCAGCCGGGCCAGTTGCAGCAGGCACAGGCCGATCGGCCCGCAGCCGAGAATGGCTACGGTCTCGAAGGTTTTTTTCGAGCCGGCCAGGTCCATCGCGTGGATCGCCACCCCGAGCGGCTCGAGCATCACTGCCTGGGCCGCGGTGAAATGCGCCGGCACCGGGTACACCTGGCTCGGCGCCACGCTGATGTACTCGGTCATCGCCCCATGGGTGTGCGGCGGCGAGCCGAGAAACTCCACGTGCGGGCAGAGGTTGACGTGGCCGCGGGCGCACCATTCGCACTGGCCGCAGGGCTTGGCCGGGTCTACCGCGACCAGTTGCCCGGCGGCCAGCCCCAGCCCGGGGTGGGCATGCACCAGGCGCCCGGCGAACTCGTGGCCGGCGATGAACGGCTGGGTCACCCGCGCGCTGCCGATGGCGCCTTCCTTGAAGTAATGCAGGTCGCTGCCGCACACGCCCACCGCGCTCACCCGCAGCAGCAGCTCATCGCCGCGTGGGGTGGGCAGGGGTTTGTCACCGATGCGGATGTCCCGGATCCCGTGGAGGTAGGCCGCGCGCATGGTGGGGCTCCTTGCACATTTGTAATTTTGGATTTACAAATGAATGTAGGGCGAATCCTTCGGCTGTCAAGCCGGCTGGGCGCGCTTGCCCCCATAACAACAACAGCGGGAGCACCTTGTGGCTGAGCTCACCTTGCGCGGCATCGAAAAGGCCTATGCGGGCCTGGCGGTGCTGCACCAGATCGACCTGAACATCCACAGCCGGGAATTCGTGGTATTCGTCGGCCCCTCGGGCTGCGGCAAGTCGACCCTGCTGCGTTGCATCGCCGGGCTCGAAAGCATCAGCGCCGGCGAGGTGCGCATCGGCGGGCGCGACGTGACCCGCCTGGAGCCGGCCGAGCGCGGCGTGGCGATGGTGTTCCAGAGCTACGCGCTGTACCCGCACATGTCGGTGTACGACAACATCGCCTTTGGCCTGAAGATGCAAAAAGAACCCAAGGCGCAGATCGACGCCAAGGTCCGCGAGGCGGCGCGCATCCTGCAACTGGAGCCGCTGCTCGAGCGCAAGCCCAAGGCGCTCTCCGGCGGCCAGCGCCAGCGCGTGGCGATCGGCCGGGCGATCGTCCACCAGCCGCAGGTGTTCCTGTTCGATGAGCCGCTGTCCAACCTCGACGCCTCGTTGCGGGTGCAGATGCGCATCGAGATCGCCAAGCTGCACGCGGCGCTGCAAGCGACCATGGTCTACGTGACCCACGACCAGGTCGAGGCGATGACCCTGGCCGACAAGATCGTGGTGCTCAACAAGGGCCGGGTGGAGCAGGTGGGGGCGCCGCTGGAGCTTTACCATCACCCGTGCAACCGCTTCGTGGCGGGGTTCATTGGCTCGCCGCAGATGGTCTTCCTGCCGGTGCAGGTGCTGGCCGCCAGCGCCGAAGGCGTGCAGGTCAGCCTGCCCGGCGGGGCGCGCTTGTGGGTGCCGGTGCAGGCCGGCGCGGTGGCGGTGGGCGCGGCCCTGACCCTCGGCCTGCGCCCCGAACACCTGGCCGAGCAGGGCGGTGGCGACGCGCAATTCAGCGTCACCGCCCAGGTGGTCGAGCACCTGGGCGGCGAAACCTTCACCCACGCGATGACCGCCGATGGCGACCCGGTGATGGTCAAGGGCGACGGCTTGTCACGGGTGGCCGCCGGGCACAGCCTGAACGTGGGCGTGGTGGGCGCGCGCTGCCATCTGTTCGACGCCGAGGGCGTGGCGCTGGCGCACCTGCGGCATTACACCGAGGGGCAGTTGCCGCCGTTGCCGGTGGCCGGGGTGGGTTGAGGGCCCTTCGCCCGGCACAGCCGGCCTCCCACGGGTTCTGTGTTGCCGCGTAAATCAAGCACTTACACAAATCTGGTGGGAGGCCGGCTGTGCCGGGCGATAGGCCAGTCAGGTCATGCGCCCGGTAAAATCCCAGGGAGAGATCAAGGCTTTATACTTCAGATTTAGCGCTTTGATTGCTTAGGTGAACAGCACTCCGGCTGTGCCGGGCGAAGGGCCCTCAACCCACCCACGCCGACCCACGAATCACCTCGCAAAAATTCCCCGGGCGGAAGCTGGGGTCCTTGGCGGCGATCACATCGGCCTTGACGTTGCCGAAGGTGGTCTGCGGCTTGTGCCGAATGCCCTGGTAGAACGCCTCGATGATGGCTTCCTTGAACTGCGGCCCACGCGGGTGCGCGGCCACGATCGCCTCGCGCTCGGCGTCGCTGTACTGCGGGTAGGTCAGGCCGAGCACGTCCATCTCTACCCCGGCGGTCACCAGCGCCACCACCGGGTGCATGTGCTGGGGGATGCCCGGGGTGGTGTGCAGGGCGATGGCCGTCCAGACCGTGTCGATATCCGCCTGGCTGATGCCACGGCCGTTGAGAAAATCCCGCGCGGCATTGGCGCCGTCGACTTCGAAGCGCTCGCAGGCGCTGCTGTGCTGGTGGGTCAGGCCCATGTCGTGGAACATGCAGCCGCAGTACAGCAGCTCGGCGTCGAACTTCAGCCCGCGCTGGCGGCCAGCCAGGGCGGCGAAGTAGAACACCCGGCTGGAGTGGTGAAACAACAGCGGCGAGGCGGTGCTGCGCACCTGCTCGGTGATTTCGCGCGCCAGGGCGCTGTCGGGGATTTTGATACCGTTGAAGTCCAGGCTCATGGTTGGCTCCGCAGTGGGTGGGTACGGGGCCATTGTGCGGCCGATCGGTGGTGGCCTAAAGTGGCGTGATACGCCATATACTGCCATTTTGCGTGATCACCGGCCGCGGGAGGCCCTGGCATGAAAAACATCGCGATGGTGGCGTTGCCCGGCGTGCAACTGCTGGATGTATCCGGCCCGCTCGACGTGTTCGCCCAGGCTAATGCCGAAGCGGGCAGGGCGGTGTATGCCCTGCGCGTGCTGGCGTGCGAGAGCGGCCCGGTGCGCAGCTCGTCGGGCACCCGGCTGCTCGCCGATGGGCTGCTGGGCGGCGCCGTGGGGCCGGTCGACACCCTGCTGGTGGCCGGCGCGCCCAGTGCCCCAGGCATGCACTTCAAGGCGCGCACCCTGGCTGCCCTGCGTGCACTCGCCAGCCAGGCGCGGCGCTACGGTTCGGTGTGCACCGGCGCCTTCGCCCTGGCCGCCACGGGCTTGCTCGACGGCCGCCGCTGCACCACCCATTGGGCCCACGCCGAGGCGCTGGCTGCGGCGTACCCGGCGCTGAGCGTGGAGGCTGACGCGCTGTACGTGCGCGACGGCGCCCTGCGCACCGCCGCGGGGGTCACCGCCGGCATGGACCTGGCCTTGGCGCTGGTCGAAGAAGACCTCGGCCGCGAGCTGGCCGCCCAGGTCGCGGCGCAACTGGTGATGTTCTTCAAGCGCCCGGGCGGGCAGTCGCAGTTCAGCCGCCACGGCCAGGCCCAGGCCCAGGGCCGTGGCGCGTTGCAAGGGGTACAGCGCTGGGTCGCGGCCAACCCGGCGCTGCCCTTTACCGTGGAGGCGCTGGCCGAGCACGCCGGCCTCAGCCCGCGGCACTTCGCCCGGGTGTTCCACGCCGAAGTGGGGCTCACGCCGGCCGCCTGGGTCGAGCTGGCCCGGGTCAACGCGGCCCGCGCCCTGCTCGAAGGCGGCCAACTGCCGCCCAAGGCGGTGGCGGCGCGCTGCGGCTTTGCCAACGCCGACACCCTGCGGCGGGCGTTTGCCAAGCATGTGGGGGTGACCCCGGCGCAGTATCGGCGCGGGTTCACTGTACCGGCGTAGCAAGGGGCTTTAAGGTAAAGCCTTTTACCCTCCAAGGAGCCCCACCATGCAAGCGTCTACCTGGCACGCCGACCCCCTCACCTGGGGCCATGGCCCACGCGTTCTGGAAGTGTTTCTCGAGCCCACCTGCCCCTTCTCGGTCAAGGCCTTCGGCAAGCTCGACGCGTTGCTGGCGGCCGCCGGCCCCGAGCGGCTGACGGTCAAGGTGCGCCTGCAGTCGCAGCCGTGGCATTTGTTTTCCGGGGTGATCACCCGCTGCATCCTCGCCGCGTCCACCCTCGAAGGCGGCAAGGCCACCGCGAAAACCGTGATGGCCGCGGTGGCCGCGCACCGCGCCGAATTCGAGTTCGAACACCACGCCGGCGGGCCGAACCTGGAGGCCACGCCCAACGCGATCATCGCCCGCCTCGAAGGTTACAGTGGGGTGAAGTTGGCCGAGGCGTTCGCACTCCCGGACCTCGACCGGGAGATCAAATGGCACTGCAAATACGCCCGGCAGAACGGCATCCATGTGTCGCCCACCTTTATCGTCGACGGGCTGGTGCAGGGCAATATGAGCAGTGGTGACAGCATTGAGCAGTGGCTGGAGGCATTGCAGTTGGGCTAGGCGGTTGCGCGCCCTAGCTCAAGGCCGCCACTGCCCGCGCGATCCGCCCAATCCCTTGCTCGAGGTTCTCCAGCGAGGTCGCGATTGACGCGCGAAAGTACGGCGATAGCCCATACGCCGCCCCCGGCACCAGCGCCACCCCGGCCTGTTCGAGCAGGTACAGCACCACCGCCTGGTCATCGCTGAGCAGCGTGCCCGCGGGGGTGCGCTTGCCCAATAGCCCGGCACAGTTCACGTACAGGTAGAACGCCCCCTCCGGTGCCAGGCAGCCGAGCCCGGGGATGGCGTTGATCAGCGCCACGGCGCGGTCGCGGCGTTGCTGGTAAACCTCGCGGTTGTGCGCCAAAAAGCCTTCGTCGCCCTCGTAGGCGGCCACCGCTGCGGCTTGGCTGATCGAGCAGGAGGTGCCGGCCGATTGCGACTTGAGCTTGGCGATGGCCTTGACCAGGGGCAACGGCCCGGCCACGAAGCCGATGCGAAAGCCGGTCATGGCATAGGTTTTCGACACCCCGTTGACGATCAGCACGCGCTCGCGCAAGCGTGGCTCTACCGCCACCAGGTGCGGGTTGGCGCGGCCGTCGTAGCGGATGTGCTCGTAGATCTCATCGGTCATCACCATCACCTGGGGGTGGGCCAGCAGCACCTCGGCCAGGGCGCGGTACTCCTCGGCGCTGTAGGTGGCGCCGGAGGGGTTGGCCGGCGAGTTGATCAGCAGCCAGCGGGTGCGCGGGGTGATCGCCGCGGCCAGTTGCGCGGCGCTGAGTTTGAAGCGCGCCGCCTCGCTGCACGGCACGATCACCGGGGTGCCGTCGCAGGCCAGCACCATGTCGGGGTAAGACACCCAGTACGGCGCCGGGATGATCACCTCATCGCCGGCATCGAGGGTCGCGCTCAGGGCAAGGAAGATCGCCGCCTTGGCGCCGTGGGTCACCAGCACCTGCTCGGCGCCGTAGTCGATGCCGTTGTCCCGCGCCAGCTTGCGTGAAATCGCCGCGCGCAGGGCTGGGGTGCCCCAGTTGTGCGGGTAGCGGGTGTCGCCCTGGCGCAGCGCGGCGATGGCCGCTTCGCGCACGTGGGCCGGGGTGTCGAAGTCAGGTTCGCCGACCACCAGGTTGACCAGGTCGCGGCCTTCGCGCTTGAGTTCCTGGGCACGGTCGGCGGCGGCGCCGCTGGGCGAGGGTTTGATGCGCTGGGCGCGTTGGGCAATGCGGATCGAAGTCACGGTAGGCTCACTGTTCAGAGGGTCAGATCACGCCGGCGCTGCGCAGGCGTTCAATGTGTTCAGCGCTGTAGCCGCAGCCGGCGAGAATCTGCGCGCTGTGCTCGCCACGGTCCGGCGCGACGCTGCGCAACTGGCTGGGGGTGCGGCTCAGGCCGAACGGTTGGGCCACCACCTCCACCTCGCCCAGGCGCGGGTGCGCCAGCGGTTGCGCCATGCCCAGGTGGCGCACCTGTTCATCGGCGAACACCTGGTCCATGCGGTTGATCGGCCCGGCGGCCACATGGCCGGCCTCGAAGGCGGCGATCCACTCGGCGCTGCTGCGCTGGCGGGTGATCTGCGCCAACAGCGGATTGAGCGCGTGGCGGTTGAGCGAGCGGCCTTCTTCGCTGTCGAAGCGCGGGTCTTGCATCAGGTCGGGGCGCTGCAGGGCGTCGCAGAGGCGGCGGAACATCGCCTGCTCGCCGGCGGCGATGTTGATGTGGCCGTCGGCGGTGGGGTACACCCCGGTGGGGATCGAGGTCGGGTGGTCGTTGCCGGCCTGCACCGGGATTTCCCCCAGGAACAGCCAGCGCGCGGCCTGGAAGTCGAGCATGGCGATCATCGCCTGCAGCAACGACACCTGCACCCACTGGCCCTGGCCGGAGGTTTGCCGTTCGAGCAGGGCGGTCATCACCGCCATCGCGCAGTACAGCCCGGCGCCCACGTCGGCCACGGCGATGCCGGCGCGCATCGGCCCGCTGTCGGGGTGGCCGGTGACCGACATCAACCCGGCCATGCCTTGGACGATATGGTCGAAGCCCGGGCGCTTGGCGTAGGGGCCGTCCTGGCCGAAACCGGAGATGCTCGCGTAGACCAGTTTCGGGTTGATCTTGCGCAGGGTTTCGTAATCGATGCCGAGGCGGAACTTCACGTCGGGGCGGAAGTTTTCCGCGACCACGTCAGCGCTTTCGACCAGCTTGTAGAACACCTCGAGGCCGGCGGGGTCTTTCAGGTTCAGCGCCAGCGAGCGCTTGTTGCGGTGCAGGTTCTGGAAGTCCGGGCCGTCGCGCAGGCCGCCCCAGCCATCGCTGACTTCCATGTGCTCGGGGCTTTCGATCTTGATCACGTCGGCGCCCCAGTCGGCGAACTGGCGCACGCAGGTCGGGCCGGCGCGCACGCGGGTCAGGTCGAGCACCTTGATGTGGGCCAGCGGGCCCTGGCGGGTGGCGGTGGTCATGTCATTGCCCCTTGAAGTTCGGTGCGCGCTTGGCGGCGAAGGCCTGGCGCCCTTCGTGGTAGTCCTGGCTCAAAAAACACGCGTCGATCAGCGCCTGGGCACGGCCCATGTCGCGCTCGGCTTCGTCGCGTTCCAGCTCGATAAAGCCCTGCTTGAGGGCCTTGAGGGTCATCGGGGCGTTCTGCGCGATGGCCGCGGCGTACTGCTCCACCCGCGCCTGCAGGTGCTCGGCGGGCACCACTTCGTGCACCAGGCCCATGGCCAGGGCTTCCTGGGCGCTGTACTGGCGGCCGCTGAAAAAAATATCGCGGCCGTGCATGGGGCCGACGATGCGGTTCATCCGCACCTGGCCCTGGTAGCCGTAGCCCAGGCCCAGGCGCACCGCCGGGATGGCGAAGCGCGAGTGTTCCGAGCAAATACGAATGTCGCAGCTGGTGGCGAAGTCCAGGCCGCCACCGATGCAGTAGCCGTTGATCATCGCCACGGTCGGCTTGCTGCAGGCGTACACCGCGTTGTAGGCCGCTTCGTTGATCTCGTGGTAGTGGCGGTTCTGCGCGGCGTCGTTGCGCACGTTGCCAAACGCGGAAATGTTCGAGCCGGCGGCGAAGGCCCGCTCGCCGGCGCCACGCAGCACCACCACGCGCACGTTGGGGTCGGCGTCGAAGGCTTGCATCACCGGCGGCACGGCTTGGGCCATGGCCATGGAAATCGCGTTGTGCTTGGCCGGGTCGTTGAAGGTCATCCAGCCCAGTGGGGCGCTGGTGGCGGCGGTAAGTTGCGGGCAGTTGCTGGTCATGGTGGGCCTTTTTTCAGGGTGAGCGCGGCCGCCGAAGGCCGGGAGGGCCTTCGCCGGTGGCGCGGGGGCGGTTAGGGCAGTGGTTCGAAGGCGATCGCGGTCATCGGCTGGACCTTGTCCTGGCGCACCATGTTGTAGGCGGTACCGGGGCCGATCCATTTGTTCCAGAGGCCGGTGAGTTCGCCATCGGCTTCGAGCTGGTTGAGGATTTCATTGACCTTGGCCAGCAGCCGCGGTTGTTCGTGCTGCAGGCCGATACCGATCGGCTCGAGGGCCAGCGGCTCGCTGATGGCCGCCAGTTGCACGCCGCTTTGCGCCGCGCGCTGGATGTACTGGCGGGCGGTCATCTCGTTGTTGACGAAGCCGGCGGCCTTGTTCTGGATCACCGCCAGGTAGGCCGAGGCGGGGTCCTGGAAGGTGATCGGCAGGCCGCCGTTGAGTTTCACCGCCAGCTCCGAGGTGGAGCCCTTGCTGGTGGCGATGCGTTTGCCCTTGAAGCTGGCCAGCGGCTGGCTGCCGCTGGCGGCGGGCACCACCAGGGTTTCGCGGGTGATGTAGTACGGGTCGCTGAACTGCACCTGTTCGCCGCGGCTGCGGGTGTAGGCCAGGTTGGCCACGCCGATGTCGACATGCCCGAGCTTGATCTCCGGCACCTTGGCGTCGGTGGACAACGGGCGGATTTCCGCGGCCACGCCCAGGCGGGCGGCGATCAGCTTGCACAGGTCGACGTCGTGGCCCACCTGCTGGCGGCTGTCGGGGTCGGCGTAGCCGAACGGCGGGGTCGCCGCCTGCACGCCGCAGACCAGTTTTTTCTGGGCGAGGATGTCGTCCAGGCGGTCGGCCCAGGCGGTGAAGGGCACGGCCAGGGCCAGCAGGCCAGCCAAAGCGAGGTGAGAGGTGCGCATGTTCGTTCCGTCCTTCCAGGGTGAGCAGAGGTGCGCCGCGGTTCAGGCGGCAGGCCCGGCAGACTACAAAGCGTTACGTGCAGCAAGGTTTCTAGGTATGGGGGTCAGGCGGCCAGCTTCGACAGCGGCACCACGCGGCCGCCGGCGCGTTCGACTTCGTCGCGGATCGCCCTGGCCAGGGCCACGGCGCCGGCGGTGTCGCCATGCACCAGGATCGACCGCGAGGGGATCGGCAAGCGTGTGCCGGCCACGGTGGTGGCGCTGCCGTCTTCGAGAAACTGCCGCACCCGCGCCATCACCACCGCGTGGTCGTGGATCACCGCCCCGGGCAGCTTGCGCGACAGCAGCAGGCCGTCGGCGGCATAGGCGCGGTCGGCGTGGAACACCGGCTCGACCCGCACGTTGCCGCACTTGGCCGCGGCCTCGCGCACACAGGGGCTGATCGACGACTTGATGATCAGGCTCGGGTCGAAGGCGGCCACCGCGGCCACCAGGGTGTCGGCCAGTTGCGCGTCCTCGGCGATCATGTTGCCCAGCGCGCCATGAAAGCTCATCAGCTTGAGCGGGTGGTCGATCTGCCGGGCCATGCCGGCCAGCGCCGCCAGTTGGTAGGTGACCAGCGCGGCCAGTTCGTCGGCGCCGATCTGCATGCGCCGGCGGCCGAAACCGACCAGGTCGGGAAAGCCCACATGGGCGCCGGCGTCGATCCCCAGGGCCTTGGCCCGGGCCAGGGTGGTCTGCATGATCAGCGGGTCGCCGGCATGGAAGCCGCAGGCGATGTTGGCCGAGGAGATGATCTCCATCAGTTGCGCGTCGTCGCCCATTTGCCAGGGGCCAAAGCCTTCGCCGAGGTCGGCGTTGATGTCTACTTCCAGCATGGAACACTCCTCATCGGGAAATACTCAGGCCACCGCGGCCAGGCGTTGCGCGCTGTCGCGCACGCTGGCCAACCAGGCCTGTTGTTCGTCCAGCGCGGCCAGGCCTTGTGGGTAGTCGGCCTGGATAAACCGCAGGCTGCCGCCCAGCGGGATGTGGCTCAGGCGCCAGAGGTCGGCCTCGATCACCGCACCGATCTTCGGGTAGCCGCCCATCGGTTGGGCATCGCGCAACTGGATGATCGGCTGGCCGCCGTGGGGCACTTGGATCACCCCTGGGACGATGCCGTGGGATTGCATTTCCAGCGGCCGCCGCGGCACCAGCCCGGTGCCGGCCAGGCGGTAGCCGTAGCGGTTGCTTTGTGGGGTGATCTTCCACGGCTGCTGCCACAGCACCTGCTGCGAGGCCTCCTCGAAGGCGGCGTATTCGGCGGCGGGGATCACCCGTACCGCCGGCAGGCCATCACAGGCCAGCGGCAGGTGCTGGCTGGGCGCAACGATGCCGAAACCGCCTGGCCCACGGTCACACGCCGCGGCCAGCGGCAGGCGGTCGCCCAGGCACAGTTGGCGGCCTTCGAAGCCGCCGAAGGCGCCGCGCAGCTGGGTGCTGCGCGAGCCGAGCACTTCGGGCACCTCAACCCCACCGGCCAAGCACAGGTAGGCCCGCACGCCGTGGCGTGGCAGGTTGAAGGTGAGCACCTGGCCGGCCTCGGCGCGGGCCACCCACCAGGGCAGCAACGGCTGGCCGTCGAGGGTCGCGAAGGCGTCGGCGCCGGTCAGGGCGAAGGTCGCCGCGCACCTGAAACGCAGGCTGAACGGGAACACCTGCACCTCGATCGCCGCCGCGCCGGCCGCGTTGCCGAGCATCAGGTTGCCAGCGCTCAGCGCCAGCGCGTCCATCGCCCCGGCGGTGCCGACGCCTTGGCCGAGGTGGCCGAAGCGGCCGAGGTCTTGCACGCTGGCCAAGGGGGTGTCGCTCATCACTTCGATCATGCCAGCACCTTGCCTGGGCAGAAGCGGATACGGTCGCCCGGCTGCATCACCGCCGGGGGCGTGGCGCGGGCGTCGAAAAAGTCGAAACGGGTACGGCCGATGCCGTTCCAGCCGCTCGGGCCCGGGGAGGCCGCCACGCTGGTCTGGATGCCGCCGATGGCCACCGAGCCGACCGGGTTATCGAGGATCGGCACCTTGCGCCGGGGGGTTGCCAGGCGCCGGTCGAGGCCTTCGAGGTAGCAGTGGCCGGGGTGGCTGCCCAGGCCGAACACCACGTACAGCGGGGTGGTGTGCAGCGCGACGACCTCGTCCACGCTGAGCCCGGTGTGTTCGCACACGTGGGCCATGCGCAGGCCGAACTCGCCGCCGTAGTCGACCACCAGTTCGACCACCTTGCCCTCCAGGTGCAGGGTGCGGCCGCTGGCCCAGGCCTCGAGCAGGCGCGCCTTGAGCGGCTCGATGTCACGCGGCGGCTGGCGGAACGACAACAACAGGTTGTTCAGGCACGGCACTGCTTCGCGGATTTCCGGCCAGCCGGCGGCGCTGTCGGCCAGCGCCCAAATGCGTTGTTGCAGTGCCAGGGTCAGCGGGCCACCGGGGTCGAACAGCAGCGCGCTGGTGCCCAGGCAAGTGATGGCGGGAACGTCGGTCATGGCGAGGCTCAGGCTCCGAAGGGGGGCGGCAAGGCACTCTGAACGCGCTGGGCGTTCGGCTTTGCCGGGGGTGTTCGAAGGCTATCGCTCTGGCCGCGGGCACAGAAATACCGGTGATGTATGTTGTGATAAACGCCGGTTATGCATGCAGCGCCGGCAGGCCCATGGCCTGGGCGTGGGCCTGCACCACCTCGAGCAGGATCTCCCGCACCGCCCGCGCCGGGATCGACAACACATGGGCCTCGGACTCGCACAGCGCCAGGTTCGCCTCCAGCGCCGGCTGGCTGATCGGCACGTCGGCCACGCCATGGGCCAAGCGCATCTGGGTGGCGATCGAGGCCGGCAAAATGGTTGCGCCCACCCCGGCCAATACCGCCTCGATCAGCGTGACCTGGGTGGAAATCTCCGCCACTACCTGGGCCTTGGCGCCCAGCCGGTCAAAGGCATCGTCGATGGTTTTGCGCAGGAAGTGGTTGCGGTTGGGCAAGATCAACTCCAGCGCCTGCAACTGCGCCAGCGCCACGCTGGCGCTGCTGAACAGCGGCGTGGCCGAGACCAGGTGCAGCGCCTCGCTGACCAGCGGTAAAAAGCGAATGCCGTGGGGGATGTGCGCGCCGTACAGGCTGGTGCCCAGCAGTGCCATGTCGATGCGCCCGCTCATCACCAGTTCACTTTGGCGCACGCCGGAGTTCTGGTTGAGGTTCAGGGTGATCCCCGGGTGCGCGGCGCGCACCGCGCGCAGCAGCGGGATCGCCAGTTGCTCGGCCATCGAGCATTGCGACAAGCCCACCGCGACACTGCCGGTCAGGTGCTGGCCGGCGTTCTGCACCTCCTGCTCGGCCTGCTCGCACTGGCGCAGGATCAACTGCGCGTTGCGGTACAGCACCTTGCCCGCTTCGGTGGGCTGCACACCGCGCTTGTTGCGGATCAGCAGCGTTTGCTTGAGCTCATGCTCGAGCACCGACAATTGCTGGCTGAGCGCCGGTTGCGCCACGTAGAGGATTTCCGCCGCTTGGGTGAGGCTGCCGATCTCGACGCTCTTCACGAAGTACTTGAGGCGGCGCAGGTTCATGGGGGCTCCTGAAGCAGGTGGGGGGCTTCAGGCACCTGCAAGCATCGTACCGGTGCTTCAGCTGCTGCGTTCCGCCTGGGCCAGGGCTTGCGTGCCGGCGCCGCGGCGGGCACCGCCACGGCGCTCTTGCCACAGGGTGAACACCCCGGCCGCGGCAACGATCGAACCGCCGGCCAGGGTGGTCCAGGTGGGCAACTGCGCCAGCAGCACAAAGCCCAGCAGCGACGACCACAGCAAGGTGCTGTACTCGAACGGCGCCAGCAGCGAGGCATGGGCGTGGCGCAGGCTCAGGGTCACGAGGATTTGCGCGGTGCCGCCAAAGGCACCGATGCCCAGCAGCAACAGCCACTGGGTGCCGTGTGGCATCACCCAGCCGAACACCCAGGTGGCGGCGCCAACCAGGGTGGTCAGCAGCGAAAACCACAGCACGATGGCCCCCGGTTGCTCGCGGCCGTTGAGGTAGCGGATCTGCACCGTGGACGCCGCCGAGCTGAACGCCGCCAGCAGCGCGCAGCCGCTGCCGATGATCGACGCACTGGCGCCCAGCGCTGCCGCGCCGGCCAGGCTCAGGTGCGGCGCGAGCATCACCAGCACCCCGGCAAAGCCCAGCGCGATCGCCAGCCAGCGCAGCGGCCGCACCCGCTCGCCGAGCATCAGCGCCGCCAGGATCACCGTGAACAGGGGTGCGGCGTAGCTCAGCGCGGTGGCGTCGGCCAGCGGGATGAAACTCAGCGCCAGGTAGTTGAAGTACATGCCGCAGGTGCCGGAAATACTCCGCCCGAGGTGGCCGAGGAGGTTTTGGGTGCGGGTCAGGGCAAACACGTTGCCTTGCAGCCCCAGCCACACCAGCAGCGGCAGCAGGGCCACCAGCGAGCGGAAGAACACCACCTCGCCGGTCGGCACCTGGCCCTCCAGGCCCTTGACGCAGGTGAGCATGGCGGTGGAACAGAGCGTGGCGGCAATTTTCAGTACGATGGCTTTGCGCGGGTTCATCAGGCGCCTTCAGCAGTCCGGGCAGGGGTGGCGCGGATGCTAAAGCGCTCGAGGGGGTGGCGGCCAAGAGCGGTTGGTTCTGTACCGAGAAGGGTTGCTTATGGATCGGTGCTGGATGGCGGGCCTCTCGCCCGGCACAGCCGGCCTCCCACCAGATTCGTGTAAATACCTGATTTACGTGGCAACACAGAACCCGTGGGAGGCCGGCTGTGCCGGGCGATAGGCCCTCTACCCCTGCGCCGAACTCAAGGTCCCGCGCATCTGCGCGATCAACTCCAGCAAGATCGTCTTCACCGCCTGCCCCGGCACCGACAACGGCAGGTGCCCGGACAAACACAGCGTCAACGGCGCTTCGATCTGCGGCTCGACGATGCGGCTCAGGTGCACCGCCTGGTGCGCCTGCAGGCCGCGGGCGGCGGACTCCGGCAGGATGGTCGAGGCAAAGCGCTCGGCCACCGCCGTGGCCAGGGTGGTGGCCGACTCCACTTCGGCGATCACCTGGGGCTGGCGGTCGATGCGCAAGAAGGCTTCGTCGACCAGCCGGCGCATCACGTTGTAGGTGCGCGGCAGCAGCAGTTCGAGCTCGGCCACCTCAGCCAGGGCGATCTGCTCGCGGCCGGCCAGGGCCGGGGCGGCGCTGACCAGGTAGAGCTGCTCGCGCAGCAACGGGGTGAAGCTCAGCCCGTGGATCTCCCGGCCGCCGTAGAGCACGGCCATGTCCATGCGGCCGTTCATGATCAGCTCGCTGAGGGTGGTACCGAAGTTCTCGTTCAGGTACAGGGTAATGCCCGGGTGCAGCTCGCGCACCCGCCGCAGCAGCGGCACCGACAGGCTCGAGGCGGCGGTGCCGGGGGCCAGCCCTACCGAAACGTTACCGCACAGCGCGTGGCTGCTGGAGGTCACGTCGCTCAGGGCCTGTTCGCACTGGCGCAGGATCAACTGCGCATGGGCGTACAGCACCTTGCCCGCTTCGGTGGGGGTGACCCCACGCTTGGTGCGGATCACCAGTTGCTGTTGCATCTCGGCCTCGAGGGTTACCAGCTGTTGGCTGAGCGCCGGCTGGGCGATGTGCAGCACGTCGGCGGCTTGGGTCATGCTGCCGATGTCGACGATCTTCACGAAGTATTTCAGGCGGCGCAGGTTCATCCGGGTCAGGCCTTGGCAAACGGTCATGAGCAGGCATTTGCAAGCACCGCGCCAGCCCGGCAAACCGTCATAAGGCTTTGCTATGACGCCGCCCGGCGCACCAGCCTGGCGCGCGCGGGCCTTGCCAGGCGGGCAGGGCGGGCGTTTTTGGGGCGCCGGCGGGGGCGGGTCATAAGCGCGGCTTATCCGTCCAGAGTGAAGTCCTCTTTTGCGCGCGGCGGCCGCCCTCGTAACGTAGGCTGCATGTTTGTTCCGGGCGCCTGGCGCCGGTTTTATGCGAGTGTACCGATGACCCCCGAACCCGCCGCGCTGTCGTTTCGCCAAGCCTTGCTGGCCATGCTGGGGGTGTCGCTGGTGCTGATGCTCTCGGCGCTGGACCAGACCGTGATCGGCAATGCCCTGCCGAGCATCGTTGCCCAGTTGCAGGGCTTCGAACTGTACGCCTGGGTCGCCACCGGTTACCTGCTGGCCTCGATCGTGACCATTCCGATCTTCGGCCGGCTGGGCGATTACTTTGGCCGCAAACCGTTCGTGCTGGCGGCCACGGTGCTGTTCACCGGCGCTTCGTTGATTTGCGCGCTGGCCCCCAGCATGCCGTGGCTGGTGGCCGGCCGCGCGTTGCAGGGCATCGGTGGCGGGATGCTGGTGGGCACCGCGTTCGCCTGCGTGCCGGAACTGTTCCCCGACACCACCCAACGGTTGAAGTGGCAGATGCTGCTCAGCGCGATGTTCAGCGTGATCAACGCCATCGGCCCAGGCCTGGGCGGTTACCTCACCGGGCAGTTCGGCTGGCGTTCGGTGTTCTGGCTGAACCTGCCGCTGGGCGCGCTGGCGTTGTTCTTCGCCTGGCGCTACCTGCCCTGGTACCGGCCGCTGCGCAGCGCGCCGGTGCGGCTCGACTGGCTCGGCGGCGGCTTGATCGTGCTGGCCCTGGGCGGCTTGCAGTTGCTGGTCGAGGGCCTTGGCCGCAGCCCGGCGCTGGCCAGCCTGGGCCTGGCGGCGCTGGCGGGCCTGGCCTTGCTGGCGTTGGCCTGGCACGAGCGGCGCTGCGCCGACGCGCTGCTGCCGGCGGCGTTGTTCCGCCAGCGCAGCGTGCGCTTGATGTTCGTGCTGGCGATGCTCGCCGGCGGGGTGATGTTCACCTTGCTGTTTTACCTGCCGCTGCTGCTGCAGGGCGGCTATGGCTACAGCCCTGAGCAAGCCGGCGTGTTGATCACCCCGCTGGCGTTGAGCATCACCCTCGGGGCGATCATCAACAGCCGGCTGATGACCCGCCTGGCCAACCCCAACTGGCTGCCGCTGGGCGGCTTCACGGCGCTGCTGTGTGCCTGCGCCGGGCTCGCCGCGGTCGGCCTGGGGGGCAGTTTCGCGCTGCTGCTGGGGCTGGTGCTGCTGGCCGGGCTGGGCCTGGGCTTCGTGCTGCTGAACCTCACCGTGTTCACCCAAACCCTGGCCGAGCGCCAATACCTGGGCATCGCCACCGCCTTGCAGCAAAGCCTGCGGCTGGTCGGCGGGCTGCTCGGCACCGCGCTGATGGGCGCGCTGGTCAACCTCTTGTATGCCCACCACGTGCAGGTGGCGCTGGCCGCCGCCGGCCGCCTGGAGGCGCTGCCACAGCTGCTCGACCCGCAGGTGCTGATGAGCGTGCCGGCCGGCCTGGCCGCTGATTTGCTGCACATTGCCCGCGCGGCGCTGGCCCAGGCCATCGGCACCGGGCTGCTGTTGTGCGCCGCCGCGGCGCTGCTGGCGCTGTGGGTGATGAGCCGCCTGCCGGCGGTCGAGCTCAAGGCGGGCACGCCGCGGCGCTGACCTTTTTTTTTCACCTGTGACAGGAACCCACCATGACTCACACCTCGCAGGCTGCCAGGCCGCCTGCGTCCTACCTCCCCGAGGCGGCCGCGCGGGTTTCGATGATCGGTGCCCGCGCCTACTTGCTCGAGGCCCCGGGTGCCCTCGACCTGGAAGCGCAGCGGCGGATCTGGGCGCTGGCGCAATTGCTCGAGGGCCAGCCGGAGGTGGCGGCCACCGTACCGGGCATGACCAACCTGCTGGTGGTGTACCACGCCATCCCGCCCGAGCCGGCGCCGGTGATCGAAGCCCTGCAGCGGCTGTGGCGCCAAGCCGACCCGCTGCACCGCAGCGGCCGCCTGATCGAGGTGCCCACCTGCTACGGCGGCGAGCACGCAATCGACCTGCCGGCGCTGTGCGACTTCAGCGGCCTGAGCGCCGCCGAAGTGGTGCGCCGCCACCACCAGGGCCAGTACAGCGTGTTCGCCGTGGCCAGCGCGCCGGGCTTCGGTTACCTCGGCGGGCTCGACCCGGCCATCTACATGCCGCGCAAAAAGGTGCCGTCGCTGCACATGCTCAAGGGCATGGTGACCATCGGCGGCCTGCAGTCGGGCATCGCCGTGCTCGACGGCCCCAACGGCTGGAACGCCATCGGCTTTGCCCACACCGCGATGTTCGACGCCCACGCCGCCCAGCCGGCGTTGCTGGCCCCCGGCGACACCGTGCGCTTTTTGCCTGAGAGGATCGAGCTGTGATCGACGTGATTGCCAGCGGCCCGCAGAACACCGTGCAAGACCTCGGCCGCCCGGCCTGGCGCAACATCGGCGTGGCCACCGCCGGGGCGATGGACGCTCTGGCGCTGCGCACCGGCAACCTGTTGCTGGGCAATGCCCAGGGCCTGGCGGCGCTGGAACTGCAAACCTTCCCGGTGCGCCTGCGCTTCACCTGCGCCACGGCCATCGCCCTGACCGGCGCCGACGGCCAGGCCAGCCTCGACGGCCGCCCGCTGTTGCCGTGGTGGGCCTGTAGCGTCAAGGCCGGGCAAGTGCTGGAGGTGAACTACCCACGCCAGGGCGCGCGGGTGTACCTGTGCGTGGCCGGCGGCATCGAGGTGCCAGAGGTGATGGGCTCGCGCAGCACCTCGCTGCGCGGCGGCTTCGGCGGCTTCGGCGGGCGGCCGCTGCAGGTTGGCGACCAGTTGCCACTGGGCCAGGCCCCGGCGTCGCGCTTGAGCGCGGCGGGCCTCGGCGTGCAACCGCCGGCCCAGGCGCTGGCGGCGGCGTTCCCGCTCAGCAGCGACGGTAGCCTGCTGCTGCGGGCGATCCCGGCCGGTGAGTACGGCTTGTTCAGCCGTGACCACGCGCGCTTCTGGGCGCAGCCGTGGAAGGTCTCGGCGCAAAGCAACCGCACCGGCTACCGCCTTGCCGGCGAGCCGATCGTGGCCGAGACCGCCGTGGAGATGCGTTCCTATGGCCTGGTACCCGGGGTGGTGCAGGTGCCACCGGGGGGCGAGCCGATCATCCAGCTCAGCGACGCCAATACCGCGGGTGGCTACCCGAAGATCGCCGGGGTGATCGACGCCGACCTCTGGCGCCTCGGCCAGGCGCCGATCGGCAGCCGCCTGCGTTTCGTCGAGGCCAGCGCGGCCGATGCGATCGCCGCCGAACAGGCGGTGGAAGGTTACCTGGCCAATGTAGAACGGCTGCTGGGCGGCTTGTAAGGCTAACCGGCCAGGCATAAAAAAACCGCGCATCGAGGGATGCGCGGTTTTTTTATGCCCGCGGGCATGGGTCAGCCAAAGGTGAAGCCAGTGATGATGGCATCGGCGTCAGCGACGATGCGCACGCGGTTGAGGTCGAACTCGTGGGTCGCGATGTCATTCGGGCCGACCACCCGCTCGCGGCCGGTCAGCTCGGTGATGGTCGCCTTGACGTCTGGGGTGTAGGGGGTGCCGATCAGGTGTTGCAGGGTGCGGATAACGGTTTCGTTGTCCATGGTCAATCTCCTCGGGGGTAGGGTGCCCGTGATGGGCCGGAGATTGTCGCGGGGTGAGCGGGGGGCGGGCGCGTTAGATAGCTAATACGTGGGCAGGGCACCCGGCCTATCGATGGTTTTATCGAGCGCTTGACCTGACTGGCCCATCGCCCGGCACAGCCGTAATGCTGTTCACTTAAGCCATTTCACGGCTTTACGGAAGAGATCAATCTGTGAGCTCTGCTGATTTTGTGCATGAGCTTCAGGGCCCATC
>NZ_JBIBKC010000017.1:0-79943 GCF_042958985.1 Pseudomonas sp. NPDC007930 | reverse complement strand
ATGCCTTTTGGTTACTTTTGGGCGAAACCAAAAGTAACCCGCCGTAAAAGGCGGAAGGTGAAGTGATGTCGCCACAGGAAACGGATCAGCTCACTGGCTTAAAACCATAGAATCTCCCACCAGTTCTGTGTTGCCTTGGAAATCAAAGACCACACAAGTCTGGTGGGAGGCCGTGGTCCGGCACTCCGGCTGTGCCGGGCGAGGGGCCCTCACCCCCTCACAACGCTTCGATCAACGCCTCGATACTGCCAATCAACCCCGCCACCTGCGCGGGGTCCTCGCGCGCCGCTTCGCAGGCATCGATCAGCGCCTGGGCCTTGATGATGCGCGCGCCGCCCAGCACCCGGTGGACCACGTCGCTGGCGGCGCCGACCTCGCGCAGTTGGGCAAGGTCGGCGCGCAGGCTGGCCAGCAGGCTTTGCCGCAGTTGCTCGGCACCCTGGTCGTCACCGCCACTCATGCGCCACAGCGATTGGCCGTCGAACAACGCATCGGCATCGGCCGGCTGGGCATCCGGCGCGGCCAGTGCTTCGGCCAGCTCGGCAAGGCCCAGCGGCTTGACCAGGCATTGGTCCATGCCCGCCGCCAGGCATTGCCTGGCCAGCGCCGGGCTGGGGTCGGCGGTGTAACCAAGCAGGCGCACCGGCGCGCGGCCGCCTTGGCGCTCTTCGGCACGCAGCGCCTGGGCCAGTTCGCAGCCGCTCATGCCGGGCATGTTGCAATCGCAGATCACCCGGTCGTAGCGCCCGGCGCGCCAGGCCGCCAGCCCGGCCTGGGCGCTCTCGGCGAGGATCACCCGGTGGCCCAGGTAACGCAGTTGCTGGTCGAGCAGCAGGCGGTTCGGCGGGTAGTCGTCGATCACCAGGATGTCTAGCGGTTGCGGCGCGTGCGGCGCCTGCCAGGCGGCCAGCGCCGGCTCGCCAGGCACTTGGCAGCGCGGCAGGCGCAGGCTCACCTGGGCACAGGTGCCCTGCCCCAGCGTGCTGCGCAGGCGCAGGCGGCCGCCCATCAGCTCGCACAGCTTCTGGCTGATACTCAGCCCCAGGCCCGCCCCGGCGCGCCCGCCTTGGCCGTGGTTGCTGGCCTGGCAGTAAGGCTGGCCAAGCCGAGCGATGTCGGCTTCGGGAATGCCGATGCCGGTGTCTGTGACCCACAGCCGCACATGCAGGCTGTCGCCCGAGGCCCGCGCCTGCACGCTCACCTGCACCTCGCCGCGCTCGGTGAACTTGATCGCGTTGCTCAGCAGGTTGCTCAGCACCTGGCGCAGGCGCACCGGGTCGGCCATCACCCCCAGCGGCTCGGCCGGGCCTTCCCAGCTCAGGCTCAGGCCCTTTTGCCGGGCCTGGGGCTGGAACAGGTGCACGCCATTGGCCACCAACCGGTCGAGCCGCAGCGGCTGCGGCTGCAGGGCCAGGTGGCCAGACTCCAGGCGGGTCACGTCGAGCACATCGTTGAGCAGTTCCAGCAAGCCCTTGGCGGCCTCGGTGGCCACCTCCAGCGCCAGGCAGTTGAGCTGGCCTTGCTCGGCATGCCGGCGGGCCAGTTCGAGCATGCCCAGCACCGCGTTCATCGGCGTGCGGATCTCATGGCTGGCGGTGGCGAGGAAGCGGGTTTTGGCCTGGTTGGCGGCGTCGGCCACTTCCATCGCGGCGTGCAGCTCTTCGAAGAGCTTTTGCCGGTCGGTCACATCGACCCAGCCGCAAATCAGCCCGGCGGCCTCGCCGTCGTGGTCGCGGTACGGCAGCAGCCAGTGGTAGATGGTCAGCTCCGGCCCGCCACGCAGGGTGATGCGGCGGTCCCCGACCACCGGCTCACCGGTGGCGATGGCGTCGCGGTAGAGCGCCTCGAACGCCTGGCTTTGGCCGCCGACCAGCGGCACGCTGCCCTCTGAACGGCGGCCGATCACCTGTTCGCGGGTCACCCCCAGCGCTTGCAGGTAGCTGGCGTTGCAGTTGAGCAGGCGGCCCTCGCGGTCACGCACGTACAACGGGTGCGGGGTGCCGTCGATCATCACCCGCATGAACTCCAACTGGTCGGTGAGCCGCGCCTCGACCTGGCGGCGCTCGCGGATCAGCCGGCGCTGGTAGTCGAGGCAGCCCATGGCCAGCGCGAACAGCGCCAGGCTGCCGACCAGGCCAAGCACGATCCACAGCGCGTAGTGCGGCCAGGGCGACACGCCCACGGTGATGTCGCCACGCCAACGGTGGCTGATGCTCTCGAGCTCCTGCACGCTGAGGCTGGCCAGGGCCTTGTCGAGAATGCCCTGCAGGGTGGCGGCCTCGGCCGGCAGCGCGAAGCGGTAGCGCACCGGCGCCACCGCCAGCGGGGTGTCGATCTTCAACTGGCCGTTGTAGTCGCGGGCAATCAACGCGCGGGCGCTGATCAGCGGCAACAGCGCGGCATCCACCTGGCCGCCGGCGACCCGCGCCAGCGAGTCGGCATCGCCCCCGGCCAGGTGCCGCTCCACTCCCGGGGCGAGCACTGCCACGGCCTGGAACGACGGGCTGCTCTGGGGGATCGCCAGGCGCTTGCCCTGCAGTTCGCTGAGGCCCTGCAAGGCCGGCGCTTCAGCGCGGGTGACCAGCACCTGGCTGCTCGCCAGCCACGGCCGGCTGAAGCGCAGGTGCTCGCGCAAGGCCTCGGTGGCCGGCACGCTGGCGGCCATATCGGCCTCGCCGCGCTCTACCGCGCCCAGCAGCCCCGGCAGGTTCGGCTGCGGCACCGGCACGAACTCCAGCCCGGTGAGCTGGCTGATGCGGCTCAGCACGTCGCCGGCGATACCGCGCAATTGCTGTTGCTCATCGAACCAGGCCACCGGCACATAGTGGCTGTTGAGCGCCACCCGCACCCGCGGGTGGCGGCCCACCCAGGCGCGCTCGGCGTCGCTGAGCAGCACCCGCGGCTCGGGGCTTTCCTGGGTGTTCAGGCCCCAGCCGCGCAGCAGGCGCAGGCGCCACGGCTCACCCAGGGCCTCCAGCGCAGCGTCGAGCAGCCGCGCCAGTTGCGCCTCGCCGGGGTTCAGCGCCAACCCCAGGCCCTCGGAGCCGGCCGGCGGAAACTGCGCCAGGCGCAGGTTGTTGAACTGGCTGCGGTTGAGCTGGGCACGCAGCGCCAGGGTGTTGCCCAGGGCCGCGTCGGCCTGGCCGAACGACACCGCGCCCAGCGCCGCCAGCAGCGAGCCGTACACCTGCACCCGCGCTCCCGGGTACAACGCCTGCACGGTTTCCCGCGGCAGGTAGTCAGCGAGCATCGCCAGGCGCAGGCCACCCGGGCGGGCGCTGCCGTTGTCGTCGGTGCGCCGCACCAGCGCGGCTTGGTCCGGCACGTACGGCAGGCTCAGCCGCGCGCCGTGGGCGTGGGCCTCGTGGGCGTTGGCGCTGCCGAGCAGGTCGATGCGCCCACCGGCCAGGGCCGCATAGGCCTGCTCGCGGCTGGCCAGGGGGACCAGCTCAACGCGCAGCCCGAGCATCTGCGCCAGCGCCGCCATGGTGTCGGCGCTCAGCCCTTCGTACTCGGCGCCGTTGCCGGCCAGTTCGAACGGCGGCAGGTCGACCTCGCTCACTCCCACCCGCAGGCGTTGCCGTTCGGCCAGCCATTGGCGGTCTGCCTCGCTCAGCAGCAGCCGCGCCTGCAGCGCCGCCGGGGCCTTGACCCGGTTGTTCAGTGTCATGGCGGTGGCCTGTGCCGCCCAGCCCGCGCATACCAGCAGCAGGCCCAGCCAGATAACCCGGCGCATGTCAGGACAACGCATGGCGTTTGGCAATGTCTGCCAGCGCCACCAGTGAAGACACCTTGAGCTTGGTCAACAAGCGGTGCTTGTAGCTGCTCACGGTCTTGATCGACAGCGCCAGGTTGGCGGCGGTGTCCTTGTTGTTGAAGCCGCGCGCCAGGTGGTGCAGCACCATCAGCTCGCGGTCGCTCAACGACGCCAGCAGTTCCCGCTCGTTGCTACGCATTTCATGGCGGTTCACCGAGCTGTGGGTCACGTTGGGGAAGTAATGAAAGCCACCGAGCACCGCCTGCACGGCGTTGCGCAGCTCGGCCAGGTCGTCGCGCTTGGACACATAGCCCATGGCCCCGGCGCGCATGCAGCGGATCGAGTAGAACTCCGCCGGCTGCGACGTCAGCACCAGAATGCGCATCGGCAGGTCGAGCAGCTTCAGCCGCTGGATCGCCGCCAGGCCATCGAGTTGGGGCATCGACAGGTCGACGATGGCGAGGTCGGGGCGGTGCTCGCGGGCCAGTTGCACGGCCTCGCGGCCGCTTTCGGCCTCGGCCACCACATGAACTCTCTGCTGCTCCAGCAACAGGCTGACACTGGCACGGATAAACGGATGATCGTCGACGATCATGGCTGTGTACATGGCGCTCTCCTTGGCACACGGGTGCAATGGGGAGCGCAATTATGAAAAGCCATCGAGGGCTGAAGCTGTAGGACTTTTCAGCAATTGCTGTAGGAAAGTGGGTAATTTCTTATCGGCACAGTCGATAAGTGGGCGGAATTTTTCCAAGACTTTTCACCGCGCCGGGCAGTCCATTGGTGAAATAGCAACGGAATATTGCAATGCCAGACCTCGACCTGCCCGCCGGCCTGCATTACGTTGACGACAGCCAACCGGGCCTGACCCGGCGCACCCTGCGCGGCCACTTCGCCTACTTCGAGCCCAGCGGCGAGCGTGTGCGCGACGCCGAGCGGGTCAAGCAGATCAACGCCCTGGCCATCCCCCCCGCCTACAAGGACGTGTGGATCTGCCCCGACCCCAACGGCCACCTGCAGGCCACCGGCCGCGACGCCCGGGGGCGCAAGCAGTACCGCTACCACCCCCGCTGGCGCGAGGTGCGTGACGCCGACAAGTACGCCCGGCTGCGCGATTTCGGCCTGAGCCTGCCGAAGGTGCGCAAGCAGCTCGAGGCGCACCTGGCCACCCCCGGCATGGCCCGGGAAAAGGTCATGGCGCTGGTGATCACCCTGCTCGACCAAACGCTGATCCGCGTGGGCAACAGCCAATACGCCCGCGACAACAAAAGCTATGGGCTGACCACCCTGCTGAGCAAGCACGTGGAGGTAAAGGGCAGCGCGGTGGAGTTCCACTTTCGCGGCAAGAGCGGCGTGGAGCACGCCGTGCGCCTGACCGACAAACGCCTGGCACGGTTGATCCGGCGCTGCCAGGAGCTGCCCGGCCAGCACCTGTTCCAGTACCTGGACGACGCCGGCCAACGCCACACGGTCAGCTCCCACGATGTGAACGAATACCTGAAAACCCTGCACGGCAGCGACTTCACCGCCAAGGACTACCGCACCTGGGCCGGCACCGCGCTGGCGCTGGCGATGCTCCGCGAGCTGCACTGGCAACCCGAGGCCCAGGCCAAGCAGCACATCGTCGGCATGGTCAAGGAGGTGGCGCGGGCGCTGGGCAATACCCCGGCGGTGTGCCGGCGCTGTTATATCCACCCGGCGGTGCTGGAGCGCTTCGCCCTCGGCGAGCTGGCCAAGCTGCCCAAGCCGCGCCAACGCCAAGGGCTGCGGCTTGAAGAGGTGGCGCTGGCGACCTTCCTCGAAGGGATGGTCGAGGTGGCCGAGGCCACCGCCTAGTCAGGCTTGGCCGGCTGCGAGGTGGTGTCTGGCTCGCGGTCGCGGGGGTGTTCGCCCTGTTGGTTGATCTTCTTGTGCTCGCCGCCCACCTTGCCGGCGTTTTCCGGCTTGTGGTCGAGGTCTTCACGTTGCGAGGGCTTGTCCATCACGGTCTCCTGTTCGAGTTGTAAGGCTTTGACCGGCCCAGGCGCCGATTAGTTTGTGAACTTGCCCGCGCGGCGCGCAGTCACCTTTAGGTATCCGCACAAGGGCCAACGGCATGAACCTCACATTGGACAAACAGGTCGCCCTGGTGACCGGCGCCAGCTCCGGGCTGGGCTACGCCTGCGCCGAGGCACTGGCCGAGGCCGGCGCCTGGGTGGTGATCAACTACCACAGCCATGGCGAACCCGCCGAGGCCTTGGCGGCGAAGATCCGCGACAACGGCGGCCGGGCGATCGCGGTGGGCGCGGATGTGTCCCAGGAGCACGACGTCGAGCGGCTGTTCGAGGCGGCGGTAAACGCCTTTGGCGCGGTCGACGTACTGGTGGCCAACTCCGGCCTGCAAAAAGACGCCGCCACCGCCGAGATGACCCTGCAAGACTGGAACACGGTGATCAACGTCAACCTTACCGGGCAGTTCCTCTGCGCCCGCGCCGCGCTGCGCCAGTTCCAGCGCCAAGGCCCGCGGCCATGGCTGAGCCGGGCCCACGGCAAGATCATCCACATGAGCTCGGTGCACCAGTTGATCCCCTGGGCCGGCCACGCCAACTACGCCGCCTCCAAGGGCGGCATCGACCTGCTGATGCGCAGCATCGCCCAGGAAGTGGGCGAGCAGCGCATTCGCGTCAACGCCGTGGCCCCGGGCGCCATCGCCACCGCCATCAACGCCGAGAACACCCAGGGCGAGGCCGGCAAGCAGTTGCTCGAGCTGATCCCCTACGGGCGCATCGGCGAGGCCCGCGACGTGGCCAACGCAGTGCTGTGGCTGGCCAGCGACCTCTCTGACTACGTGCACGGCACCACGCTGTTCATCGATGGCGGCATGAGCCTGTACCCAGGGTTCCGTGGCAATGGCTGAGCGCAGTGCGGCGGTACCGATCGAACGCCACGGCATCATCGGCAACATGCGCAGCGCCGCGCTGGTGGCCGACGACGGCAACGTGGATTTCTTCTGCTGGCCGGATTTCGACAGCCCCAGCCTGTTCTGCTCGTTGCTGGGCAGCCCCGAAGACGGCTGCTTCAGCCTGCGGCCGGCACTGCCTGGGGCGCGCCAGCTGCAAATCTACCTGCCTGGCAGCAACGTGCTGCGCACCCGCTGGATTGGCGCCGAGGCGGTGGTCGAAGTCACCGACCTGATGCCGATCACGGTAGACCCCGATGCCTGCCCGCGGCTGGTGCGGCAGGTGCGGGTGATCAACGGCAGCGTGGCCCTGAGTGCCTGCTGCCGGGTGCGCCACGACTACCACCGCGCCCACACCCGCGCCGAGGCCGAGGGTGAAACCGTGCTGTTCAGCGCGCCCGGCCAGCCCACCGTGCGCCTGGCCGCCAGCGTGCCGCTGCGCGCCGAGGATGGCTGCGCGCTGGCCGAATGGCAGATGAACGAGGGCGACTGCGCCGAGTTCATCCTCGGCGCCGAGGATGACCCGTTGGTACAGGCCGGCCACGCCAGCCAATGCCTGGAAGACACCCTCGGCTACTGGCGGCAATGGCTGGCGGCCTCGCGGTATCGCGGCCGCTGGCGCGAGCAGGTCGAGCGTTCGGCGCTGGCGCTGAAGCTGCTCACCTCGCGCAAGCACGGCGGCATCCTCGCCGCCGCCACCTTTGGCCTGCCCGAGGCGCTGGGTGGCGCGCGCAATTGGGACTACCGCTACACCTGGATCCGCGATGCGTCGTTCACCGTGTACGCGTTCATGCGCCTGGGCTTTACCGACGAGGCCAACGCCTACGTGCACTGGGTGCGTGAGCGGGCCAGCGACTGCTGCGGCGAACACAAGCCGCTGCGGCTGATGTACAGCGCCGCCGGCCGTGAGCAGATACCCGAGGCACAACTGCCCCACCTGGCCGGCTACCGCGGCTCGCAACCGGTGCGCATCGGCAACCAGGCCTACCAGCAAAAGCAGCTCGACATCTACGGCGAACTGCTCGACGCGGTGTATTTGGCCAACAAGTACGGCGAAGCGATCAGCCACCAGGGCTGGCAAAGCTGCCGGCAGTTGGTGGACTACGTGTGTGAACACTGGCACGAGCCCGACGTGGGCATTTGGGAGATGCGCGATGCGCCGCGGCACTTTTTGCATTCGCGGCTGATGTGCTGGGTGGCCCTCGACCGGGCCATCCGCCTGGCGGAAAAACGTTCGCTGCCGGCCCCCTTCAGCGAGTGGGACCGCCAGCGCCAGGCGATCCACGATGACATCTGGCAACACTTCTGGAACGCCGAGCGCGGCCACTTCGTGCAAAGCCGCGGCGGCACCGAACTCGACGCCGCGCTGCTGCTGATGCCGCTGGTGCGCTTCGTCGGCGCCTCCGACCCGCAATGGTTGGCAACCCTCGCGGCCATCGAGCGCACCCTGGTGCGCGACGGCATGGTCTACCGTTACCGCAGCAGCGACGGCCTGGGCGGCGACGAAGGCGCCTTCACCGCCTGTTCGTTCTGGTACATCGAGTGCCTGGCGCGGGCCGGCCAGGTGGCCAAGGCCCACCTGGAGTTCGAGCAGCTACTGCGCTATGCCAGCCCATTGGGGCTGTACGCCGAAGAATTCGACCGCCACGGCCACCACCTGGGCAACACACCCCAGGCGCTGAGCCACCTGGCGATGATCAGCGCGGCCAGTTTTCTGGAGCGCAAACTCAGTGGCGAACGTACCCACTGGCAACCCTGAAACAGGAGAACCCCCATGGCTGACGACGACACCACCCTGGAACAGGCCATCCTCACCCGCTTGCTGCACGCCCACCCCTCGGGCCTGGGCAAGGAAATCCTCGACAACTACCGCGGCGAGCAGGAGGTGGCCGCCTGCGTCGAAACCCTGCAGCAACGTGGCTGGGTGCAGGCCAGCAAAACCCCGTTGCATTATCCGATCAAGCTCAGCGCCGCCGGGGTTGAAGCGGCACGCTCGCTTCAATAGTGCCAATTGAAACAATTCATCCACACCAGCTAGGCGGAAATGGCTGATACAGGCGATACTGCTGTCAGCCATTTCCTCTATTCTTAACCGAGTTGTCTTGAAACAAACCGGAGCATGGCGGAATTAATCGTGGATAAGCGCGTCTGTTGGTCAGGACCAACGCCTTCAGGCACGCCCCCCAGCAAGGAACCAAGGAGCATTACATGCTGATTCTCACGCGCAAATGCGGCGAAAGCATCGTTATCAACGACGACATCAAGATCACCATCCTCGGCGTGAAAGGCATGCAGGTGCGCATCGGTATCGACGCGCCCAAAGACGTGCAAGTGCACCGCGAAGAAATCTTCAAACGCATCCAGGCCGGTACCCCCGCCCCGGAAAAAGCCGAATAACCCACTCGGTTTCACCCTACCCCGGCCTGCCCGCCGTTCTACCCTTTTCTGAGCCGGATGCCCCTCGCGGGCACCGCCCGGCCCCTTTGGATCGCCTTCCATGCCACTGCGACACGCCCTGTTGACGTGCCTGTTGTGCCTGCCCCTCGCGGCCCACGCCCTGGAAACCGGCCAGCCCCTGGCGCCCTGGACCCTCCTCGACCAGTTCGATAAACCCTTTACCTTCGGCAGCGACACCCAGCTGCTGCTGGTGGCGCGCAGCATGGACGCCGCCAAGCTGGTCGACGCGGCGATCAAAACCCAGCCCGAAGGCTACCTTGAAGCCCGCCATGCCGCGTACGTGGCCGACATCGAGCACATGCCAACGATCATCGCCAACGCCGTGGCGATCCCGGCGATGCGCTCGGCCCACTACCGCATCCTGCTCGACCGCGAAGGCCGCGTGGCCAGCCGCTACGACGGCGCCCGCGACAGCGTGCAGTGGCTGCGGGTGGCCGACGGCAAGCTGGTGGAGCAGAAGGTGTTCACCGATGCCGAGGGTTTGCGCCAGGCGCTGGAGCAGGCGGGGCAGTAACGGCCCATCGCCCGGCACAGCCGGAGTGCCAGACCACGGCCTCCCACGGGTTGTGTATTGCCTCGTAAATCAATGGCTTACACAAATCTGGTGGGAGGCCGGCTGTGCCGGGCGAAGGGCCCTGAAGCTCATGCACTGAATCTCCCGATTATTTAATTAGTACCCACTAAATTTTAGATTGATCCTGCCCTCGATCAAAAATATAGTGGCCGCTAATTAAATAACCCGAGGCCCTCCCCTCATGCGTACATCCTCCCCACAACAGGTCATGGTCATCGGTGGCAGCCGCGGCATTGGCGCGGCCATCGTCAGGGCCTTCGCCGCCCAGGGCGCCCAGGTGCGCTTCACCTATGCCGGCTCCGCCGCGGCGGCCCACGCCCTGGCGCAAGAAACCGCCAGCCAGGCCCTGCACTGCGACGCCGGCGACCGCCAGGCGCTGGTCAACACCCTGGCCGCCGCCGGCCCGCTCGACGTGCTGGTGTACAACGCCGGCGTGCTGCTCAGCGGCGACCCGCTGGGCCTGGCCGCCGACGACGTCGACCGGCTGATCGACATCAACGTGCGCGGCACCTACCACGCCTCGGTCGAAGCCGCCCGGCAGATGCGCGACGGCGGCCGGATCATCCACATTGGCTCGGTCAACGGCGACCGCATGCCGTTCCCCGGGCTGGCCGCCTACGCGCTGAGCAAATCCGCCCTGCAGGGCATGGCCCGTGGCCTGGCGCGGGACTTCGGCCCCCGTGGGATCACCGTCAACGTGGTGCAGCCCGGCCCCACCGACACCGACATGAACCCCGCCGGCGGCCCCCACGCCGAGCTGATGCACAGCGTGATGGCGCTCAAGCAACACGGCAGCGCCGCCGACGTTGCCGCGCTGGTGCTGTACCTGGCCGGCCCCCATGCCAGCGGCATCACCGGGGCCATGCACACCATCGATGGCGGCTTCGGCGCCTGACCTTCACAAGGAGCACAGCATGCAGATTGGAATCATCGGCCTGGGCGCCATGGGCCGGGCCATGGCCTTGAACCTGGTCGCCGCCGGCCACCAGGTCACCGCCTGGAACCGTAGCGCGCAGCACCTTGACGGCGTGACCCCGGCGGCCACCCCGGCCGAAGCCTTCCAGGGCGAGGTGGTGCTGACCATGCTCGCCGACGACGCGGCCATCCGCGAAGCCCTGCTCGACGCCGGGGTGCTGGCCCAGGCGCGGCCAGGGCTGGTGCACGTGGTGGCGTCGACCGTTTCGCTGGCCTTGGCCGAAGAGCTGGTGCAGCGGCACCAGCAGGCTGGCTTGGGCTACGTGGCCGCGCCAGTGCTGGGGCGCCCGGATGTGGCCGCCCGTGGCGAGCTGAACGTGCTCGCCGCGGGCGCGCCGGAGGCGTTGGCGGTGGCGCAACCGCTGCTGGAAGTGATCGGCGGGCGCATCTGGCCGTTGGGCCCGAACCCGCCGGCGGCAAACGCGGCGAAGATCGCCTGCAACATGATGATCGGCATGGCCATCGAGGCGCTGGCCGAGGCGGTGGTGCTCACCGAAGGCCATGCCCTGCCCCGCGAGGCGTTTTTCGAGCTGATCCTCGGCACCCTGTTCGGCAGCCGCAGCTACCAGGTGTATTCGGCGCAGATCGCCGCCGGCGAGTACAACCCCGGCTTCAAGGCCACGCTGGGCCTGAAAGACCTGCGCCTGGCGCGGGAGCTGGCCGCCGGGCTGGGCCGCGAACTGCCGATGCTCGAGGCGGTGCATGGGCAGATGCGCGGCGCGGTGGAGGCCGGGTTGGGCGAGCGGGATTGGTCGGTGATGGCGGGGTTTACCTTGAGCGAGCGGGGTTAAGGGCCCCTCGCCCGGCACAGCCGGCCTCCCACGGGGTATGTGTTATCTAGTAAATCAAGTACTTACATAAATCTGGTGGGAGGCCGTGGTCCGGCACTCCGGCTGTGCCGGGCGAGAGGCCAGTCAGGTCATGCGCTCGGTAAAACCATAGCGCTTCGATTGCTTAAGTGCACAGCCTCACGGCCGTTGATAGAGGGTTCTTGGGGTAGTCATCGTGGTCCGTGCCCAGGCTGGTTGTTCAGGCTTCACGATCTGCCAAACGCCCTACCGCATCAATAGGCCAAAAGTGGACGCTGAAACCACGAAACGTGAATGATCCGCCGGGAACACTCAAGGCGCCAACAAAAACGGCAAGGCCTGCTCCAACAACGCCTCCGGGGCCTCTTCGGGGATGTAATGCCCACACGGCAACGCCCCGCCACGCACGTCTAGCGCCACCGCCTGCCACTCGCGCAAAGGGTCGAAGCAGCGGCCGACGATGCCTTGTTCGCCCCACAGCACCAACAGCGGCATCGGCAAGCAGCGCTGCTGGTCACGGTCGGCCTGGTCGTGCTCCAGGTCGATGCCAGCGCTGGCGCGGTAGTCCTCGCACAGGCCACTGGCCGCCCCCGGCGCCGCCAGGCTGCGCAGGTATTCGGCCCAGGCCTCGGCGGTGAACGGTGAAAGCCCGGCGCTGCGGCTGCCCATCACCGCGCGCAGGTAGCCCTCGGGCGAGGCCTCGATCAGGGTTTCCGGCAGCGGCGCCGGGCGAATCAGGAAGAACCAGTGCCAATAGGCGCGGGCGAACGCTTCGGTGGTTTGCCGGTACATCGCCAGGGTCGGCGCGATGTCCAGCAACACCAAGCGCTGCACCCTCGCCGGCTGGTCCATCGCCAGGCGATGGGCGGCGCGCGCGCCACGATCATGCGCCAGCAGCGAGAAGCGCTCGAAGCCCAACTGCGCCATCAGCGCGGCCATGTCCTCGGCCATGGCCCGTTTTGAATACTCGCGGTGGTCGGCGCTGGCCGGCGGCTTGGAAGAGTCGCCATAGCCGCGCAGGTCGGCGGCGATCACCGTGAAGTGCTGCGCCAGCCGCGCCGCGACCTTGTGCCAGATCACATGGGTTTGCGGGTGCCCGTGGAGCAGCAGCAGCGCGGGGCCGTGGCCACCCTGGCGGTAGGCGATATCGACGCCGTTGACGCGGGCGATGGTTTTTTCAGTAAAGCCGCTGAACATGTGGGGGCTCCGGTCAGGGGCGGCTGAAGTACCGCCAGTGTGCGGTTGAGGATAGCGGCGCGCTGGCGCGGATCAACGCCGGCGCTGGAAAGCACCGGAACACGAAGCGTGAAGGATGCCGGGCGAGGAGCGGATCAATCTGTGAGCTCTGCTGATTTTGTGCATGAGCTTCAGGGCCCTTCGCCCGGCACAGCCGGCCTCCCACCAGATTTGTGTAAGTGCTTGATTTAAGTAACTATACATAACCCGTGGGAGGCCGGCTGTGCCGGGCGAAGGGCCCGCCCCCTCAGCGCAATTTCTCGAGCAACCCGTAGTACCACATGCCCGCGGCCAGCAGCGGGTTGCCGAGCAGGTCGCCCATCGGCACGCGCACGTGCTTGCAAGCGGCGAAGGTGTCGAAGCGCGCCAGCGTGCCGCTCATGGCTTCGGCCATGATCTCGCCCATGATGTGGCTGGTGGCCACGCCATGCCCGGAATACCCCTGGCAGTACCACACGTTCGGCGACAGCTTGCCCACCTGCGGGATGCGGTTGACCACGATGCCCATCGCGCAGCTCCACTGGAACTCGATCGGCACGCCCTTGAGCGCGGGGAAGGTGCGCTCGATGCACGGCCGCAACTCGCCGGCGATGTCTCGCGAGTCCTTGCCCGAATAGTTGGCGCCGCCGCCGAACAGCAGGCGCTTGTCGGCGGTCAGCCGGTAGTAGTCGAGGACGAAGCGGCAGTCGTACACGGCGAGGTCGTGCGGGTTGATCTGCTCGGCCAGCGCACCCAGTGGCGCGGTGGTGACGATGCCGCCCATGGCGGGAAAGATCTTGCCTTTAAGCTGGCGTTGTTCCAGCCGGTGGTACACGTCGCCGGCAAGCATCACCTGCGCCGCCTCGACCCGGCCCTGGGCGGTGACCACCGCCGGGCGCGGGCCGTGGACGATGTCCAGCACCTCGGAGTGTTCGAAGATCAGCGCGCCCAGCCCATGGGCGGCGCGTGCCTCGCCCAGGCACAGGTTGAGCGGGTGCAGGTGGAGGTTGCGCAGGTTTTTCAGGGCGCCCAGGTACAGCGGGCTTTGCAGGTGCTCGGCGACGCCGGCGCGGTCGAGCAGTTGCACCTGCGCGCCCATGCCACGGCGTTCGGCCTCGGCCTGGAAGGCGCGCAGTTCGACCAGGTGCGCGGGCTTCATGGCAGTGTGCAGGTGGCCGCGCTTGAGGTCGCAGGCGATGCCGTAACGCGCCACTCGCTGCTCGATGATCTGATGGCCGCGCCAGCGCAGTTGCCAGATGAAGTCGTCGACCTCGCTGCCCAGTTGCTGGCGCATCTGCTTGCGCATGGCCTCATCGCCCGACAGGCTGCCGGTGACCTGGCCGCCGTTGCGCCCGCTGGCGCCCCAGCCAATACGGTGGGTTTCGATCAGCGCGACCTTGAGGCCACGCTCGGCCAGCTCCAACGCGGTGGCCACGCCGGTGAAGCCGCCGCCGATGATCGCCACGTCGGCCTGCTGCGTGCCTTGCAGCTGTGGGTACTGGGTGTGGTCGTTGAGCGTGGCGCTGTAGTACGACGGCGCCCGCGCGGCGGGCCCCGGTGAATGGATTGCGTTCATGCTTACCCCTGTGTGCAATGGTTCAGGCCTGGTGCAGGTACCAGCGCCAATCCTGTTCGCTGACTTCGGCCATGAACTGCCGGTACTCGGCGCGCTTGACCTTCAGGTATACACCGAGGAACGCCTCGCCCAGCGCCTCGCGCGCCCAGGCCGACCGCTCCAGCGCCTCAAGGGCGGTCAGCCAGTCGGTAGGCAGGTACTCGGTGGCCTGGGCGTAGCCGTTGCCCTCGACCGGCGCGCCGGGGTCCAGTTGCTGGCGAATGCCCCGGTGGCTGGCCGCGAGAATGGCCGCGGCGGCCAGGTAGGGGTTGGCGTCGGCGCCACAGAGGCGGTGTTCCACGTGCCGGCTGTTGGCTGGCCCACCGGGCACGCGCAGGCTGACCGTGCGGTTGTCTACCCCCCAGGTCGGCGCCAGGGGTGCGTAGCTGTTTGCCTGGAAGCGGCGGAACGAGTTGGCGTTGGGGCAAAACAACAGCAGCGATTCACGCAGGTGGCAGAGCATGCCGGCCACCGCCTGGCGCAGCAGCGGCGTGCCGGCCGGGTCTTCGCTGGCGAACAGGTTGTGGCCAGTGGCATCGGCCAGGCTCAGGTGCATGTGCATGCCGGTGCCGGCCAGGTGGTCGAACGGCTTGGCCATGAAGCACGCCTGCATGCCGTGGGCATGGGCGATGCCCTTGACCAGCCGCTTGTAGCGCACGGCTTGGTCCATCGCTTGCAGCGCCGGGCCGTGCTCGAGGGTGATCTCGACCTGGCCGGGGGCGTACTCGGAAATCGCCGTGCGCGCCGGGATGCCCTGGGCCTTGCAGGCGGCATACAGGTCGGCCAGAAACGGCTCGAGCTGCTCCAGTTCACGCAGGCCGTACACCTGGGTACTGCGCGGGCGGCCACCGTCGGCGTCCCGCGCCGGCTGCGGCCGGCCCTGGGCGTCGGGCTGGCGGTCGAGCAGGTAGAACTCCAGCTCGCAGGCCATCACCGGGTGGTAACCGTCGGCCTGCAGCGCCTCGACCGCGCGCAGCAAAACGTGGCGGGGGTCCGCCACGCTGGCCGGCAGGCCTTCACGCGGGTGCATGCTCACCTGCAGCGCTGCGGTTGGCACCTGGCGCCAGGGCAGGCGGACCAAGCTGCCCGCCAGCGGGTAGGCGCGGCAGTCGATGTCGCCCACCTCCCAGACCAGCCCGGAGTTTTCAACGTCGTCGCCGTTGAGGGTCAGGCCGAGGATGGTGCTGGGCAGCGGCCGGCCGCTTTGGTACACCGCCAGCAGTTCGTCGCGGTGCAACAGCTTGCCGCGGGGTACGCCGTTGGCGTCGAGGATGAACAGTTCGAACAGGTCGATATCCGGGTGCTCGGCCAAAAAGGCCGCCGCGTGTTTCAGGGGTGCAAAGTGCATGGTCGGTTCGCTCGCGTGCACGGGGCCAGCGCTGGGGCGCGGCTGGCCAGACAAGGAAGCGCGGCAAGAAACATGCCGCGGTGTGCTAGTGGGTGGCGCGCGAGGTGTCCGGCGGGCGCGCGTGGCGGCAGTGCCACAACGCCCAGAAGGCGAGGATGATATGCACGAGCGGGTTCGCGCCGGCGTGTGCGCGGGCTTTGGGCCGCACGGGGCTGGTGGAGGGGCGCGAGGTGAGCGAGAGCGAAAGCATGCCTGGATGCTCACATGAAGTGCACGGGCGGAACAAGCCCGGAGATTGCGACCCTTGGGTTAGTTGGGGCTAAACATTCGAGGGCCCTTCGCCCGGCACAGCCGGCCTCCCACCAGTTCAGTGTTGCCCCGTAAATCAAGTACTTACACAAATCTGGTGGGAGGCCGTGGTCCGGCACTCCGGCTGTGCCGGGCGATGGGCCAGTCAGGTCATGCGCTCAGTACAACCATTTGAAGAAATCTCTGATTGCTTAAGTGAACAGCATTACGGCACGGCCGGGATGCTGGGCGAAGGGCCGGCTCAGGTACAACTTCAGCGGTGCTCAGATTAGTAAACACAGCACCAAGCCGCCGCGGGCAGATGCTAAAACAGCCTCACCCACGCCCTGGAGCCCCGCCGTGCCTACCCCTCGCCCCTTTACCCTGTTCTGCGCCGCCTGCTACCTGCTCTCGCTGGCGTACGGCGCGACCTTCCTGCTCAACCCGCTGGTGCACACCTTTGGCGCCGGCGAAGCCGAGGCCAGCCAGGTGTTCGCGGTGATGATGGTGAGCACCTTGCTGGCGGTACTCGCATCCGGGCATGCGCTGCAAAGCCTGGGCGCCGCGCGCGCGATCGCGCTGGGCGCGGCCAGCCTGGTGGCGGCCTCGCTGGGGTTTGCCGTGGTGCCAGGGGTGGGCGCGGCGCTGGCCGCCTGCGGCGTGCTGCTGGGGATCGGCTGGGGGCTGTTCTACACGGTGGGGCCGATCATGGTCGCGGCGATGGTCGAACCGGCGCGGCGCACCCACTGCTTCGCGCTGCTCTCCGGCAGCATGCTCAGCGGCATCGGCAGCGCGCCATTGCTCGGGGCGCTGGCCGGGCGCGCCGGCTGGCCAGTGCAGGCGGTGTTCGCCTGCGCCGGGGCGGCGGCGTTGCTCGGCGGGGCGTACTTCTGGCGGCTTGGCGCTGATGGCCAGCGCCCGGCCGGGCCGGTGCGCCTGAGCGTGGCCGCCAGCGCCGCGGTGCTGCGCTCACCGGCGCGCTGGTCGATCCTGCTGGTGGGCCTGGGCGGGGCGATTTTCGGCACGCTGGGCAGTTTCCAGACCCGCTACGCGCTGGACCACGGGGTGGATTATTCGCTGTTCTTCATGGGCTTCATGGGCGCCGCCATTGCCTGCCGGCTGCTGGTCGCCGGCTGGGTGGTCAAGCGCCCGCCGCTGCCCACCGCCGCCCTGCTGACCAGCTTGATACTGCTGGCGGTGCTGCTGTTCGCGCGCGGCGTGCAGGGCAACGCCAGCTACCTGCTGGCCGCAGCGCTGCTGGGGGTGGGCTACGGGCTGAACTATTCGGTGATCAACGGCCTGGCCGCCAGCGAAGCCCCCCCTGGCCTGACCGCCCAGGCGCTGTTGTTGTTCAGCCTGGCGTACTTCATCGGGGTGTTTGGCTTCCCGGCGCTGGCCGGCCGGCTGATCAGCCATACCGGCGTGCACGGCATGCTGCTGGCGGTGCTGGCGGTGGCGCTGGCGGTGTGGCTGGTGAGCCTGGGGCGTTGGCTGGGTAGGTTGGCCGGGCAACCCGGGCCGCGCACCGAGCGCTAGGCCTCCTTCGATAGGCGTTCACACCCCGCTAAACGCTTCGCCCCGTGGCCGCTTGCCGTATAGTTCGCCCATTGGCCACGGGGCGAACCGATGCAACACAAGCTCAAGCGTTACGAAAAACTCGCCGATGAGATCGCCGCGTTGATCCGCAGCGGCGTGCTCGCGCCCGGTGCGCGGGTGCCCTCGGTGCGGCTTGCCTGCAACACCTATGCGGTCAGCCCGGCCACGGTGTTCAAGGCTTATTACCTGCTTGAAGACCGCGGCTTGATCCAGGCGCGCGAACGCTCCGGCTACTACGTGCGCGAGCACGCCCAGAGCAGCCTGGCCGAACCGCGCATGAGCCAGCATCAGACCACCGCCCAGGAAGTGGGCGTCAGCGAGCTGGTGTTTTCGGTGCTGGGGTCGCTCAAAGACCCCCACACCGTGCCGTTCGGTTCGGCCTTCCCCAGCGCCGACCTGTTCCCCCTGGGGCGCCTGGCCAAGTCCATGGGCCAGGGCCTGCGCCGGCTGTCGCCACGCCAGGTGATCGCCGACCAGACCGACGGCAACGCCGAACTGAAGCGGCAGATCGCCCTGCGCTACACCCTCGGCGGGGTGATGCTGCCGATGGAAGAACTGGTGATCACCACCGGCGCCCTCGAGGCCCTGAACCTGTGCCTGCAAGCGGTCACCGTGCCCGGCGACCTGGTGGCCATCGAGGCACCGGCGTTCTATGCCTCGCTTCAGGTACTCGAACGGCTCAAGCTCAAAGCGGTGGAAATCCCCGTGCACCCGCGCGACGGCATCGACCTGGAGCACCTGCAGCGCTGCCTCGAACAACTGCCGATCAAGGCCTGCTGGTTCATGAGCAGCTTCCACAACCCGCTGGGGGCGAGCCTGGCGCCGGCGCGCAAGCAGCGCTTGAGCGACCTGCTGCACCAGCACCAGATCCCGCTGATCGAAGACGACGTCTACGCCGAGCTGTACTACGGCAACCAGCCGCCGCGGCCACTGAAAAGCTACGACAGCGAAGGCTTGTTCATGCATTGCGGGTCGTTTTCCAAAAGCCTGGCCCCTGGCTACCGGGTTGGCTGGGTGGCCGGTGGGCGCTTTGCCAACAAGCTGATGCAGCTCAAGCTGATGACCACTATTTCGCCGTCGGTGCCGGCCCAGGTGGCCATCGCCGACTACCTGCAGCACGGCGGCTACGACCGCCACCTGCGCAAACTGCGGCACAGCCTGGAGGCGCAGCAGCAGGCGATGTTGGCCGGGGCGGCGCGGTATTTTCCCGCGGCCACGCGGGTCACCCGCCCCAGTGGTGGGTACTTCCTGTGGTTCGAGTTCCCCGAACAGGTGGATGCGCTGCGCCTGTTCAACGAGGCGCTGGCCCAGGGCATCAGCCTTGCGCCCGGGCCGATTTTCTCCGCCACCCGGGGCTTTGGCCACTGCATCCGGCTGAACCACGGCCACCCCTGGGGCGCGGAATCGGAACAGGCGATGCAACAGCTGGGGCGCTTGCTCGCGGCCTTTTGAAGCGTTTGCGCCTCAACACCCGGTCGATACGCCTGAGGTGGCACACAACGCTGTGCATCAATTGGTTTTTCTGATACAACAAAACCAATCCACAGCCTTTGGTGCACTCATGGCCCTGACCGTTGTTACCCACGCCACCCCTCAACCCGCGCTGTTCGGCGCGATGGCGGCGGTGGTGGCGCACACCCTGCAACAGCCGCTGTGCCACCTGCCCTGCCCGGCTGCGGCCTGGGTGGATGCCGACGCGGCGCAGTGGGTCAGTGCCTGCGGCCACCTGCTGCCCAGTGGCCTGGCCTGGTACGAACGCCTCAGCGGCTTGCCCATTGGCGCGCCGCAAAGCCTGGAACAGGTGCTGGCCCTGGCCGCCCGGCAGCCCGTGGTGCTGGCCAACCACCCCGGTATCACCGCAGCCAGCCCGCTCAGCCAACTGGCGGCGCAGCACGGCGTTACGCTGCACCACCTCACGGTGGCGGAACAGGCCAATGGCGAGCTGCACCTTGAGCAAGACCCGGGCGCCGCGCAATTCGGCCGCTGGCAGCGCGACCGCTTCGGCCGCCTGGCCCGCGCGCCGCTGCCCAGCGCTGGGCCGGCGGCCTTTACCCTGGCGTTGATCGGCACCCCGCATGAACACCTGGCGGTGTACCCCGCCGCGCTGGCGGCCCTGGGCGACGCGATCGACGCCTGCGGCGGCGAGGTCGCGGTCAAGTGCCTCGGCGCGCAGCACTTCGCGCTCAGCGAGCTGGCCGGCATCGACGGTATCGTCCTGCCCGGTGGCTCGGATATGGCCAACGTCGCCGGGCAACTACGCGCGGCCCATTACGCCCTGGCCCAGCGCTTGCCGATCCTAGGCCTGTGCCTGGGCATGCAAAGCATGGCCACGGCGTTCGCGCAGTCACTGGGCCTGCCGGCCAACCTCGAAGAAGTGGACGCCAGCGCCGAGCTGAAAAGCTTCGTGGCCATGGCCGGCAGCGCGCCGCTGCCGGCGCATCGCCTGGGCGAGCGCAGCCTGCGGGTGGCAGACCCACACCTGGCCGAGCTGCTGGGGGCGGCACCGCGGCTGCGCTGCAACCACCGCTACTACCTGAACCCCCAGTTGCACCCGGCACTGCTCGAGGGTGGCTTGCGGATCACCGCAACCGATGCCAGCGGGCTGATCGCCGACGCCATCGACGTGCCGGCGCAGCCGTTCTATCGCGGCATGCAGGGCCACCCCGAGCAAGGCTCGCGGCCCGGCAGCCCGCACCCGTTGATCCGCGCGTTCGTCGAAGCGGTCAAACAGCGCCCTCGGGCAGCCTCGCAACACCCTGTATAGATTGCACAATAGATAGCAACTAATACTTGGAATGGATATTGCTCCATAACCCTCAGCATCGATTTGGTGCCACAGTAGCCGCCGTTTGAACGCCTAACACCACCGAATAACGCCCCATCCAAGGGCACTCGCCCTCGATGAGGCTTTATTTTGGGTCGTGAAATATTTGTACTAGATGAGTCATTTAGTGCAATCAAATACCTGGAGAAGCGCATGAACCGCAAAACCCGATTCAGCAAACGCCTTCCAGCGCTCTGCGCTGCTGCTTTCCTGCTTGCCGGCAACGCTGGCGCGGCGTCGATTGGCAGCGCCGAACTGGTCACCCCCGGCACCCTGACCTACGGCACCGCGGCCACCTTCGCGCCCTTCGAGTTCCAGGCCAATGGCAAGCTCACCGGCTTCGACATTGACCTGATCGCCGCCTTGAGCGAAAAGCTCGCGCTCAAGCCCACACCGATGAACATGGAGTTCCAGGGGCTGATCCCGGCGCTGCAAGGCAAGCGCCTGGATGTGATCAACTCGGCGATGTACATCAACCCGCAACGCGCCAGCCAGGTCGACTTCGTGCCCTACCTGCGGATCGGCAACCAGGTGGTGGTGGCCAAGGACAACCCGGCCGGCATTACCGGGCGTGACAACAGCCTGTGCGGCAAGACCATCGCCGTGACCCTGGGCGGCATCGAAGAAACCTACGCCCGCCAGGACGACGAACGCTGCAAGGCTGAAGGCCTGGCCGCGGTCAAGGTGCAAACCCTGCCCACCGCCCAGGCCTCGGTGCTGAGCCTGCGCCAGGGCCGCGCCGATGCGTTCTTCGATTCCACCCCCGGGGTGGTGCAGTTGATGGCCGAAGTGCCAGGCGTGTTCAAGACCGTGGGCCCGGAGTTCGAATCCAGCACCCAGATCGGCCTGGCCGTGGCCAAGGGCAACAGCGCCACCCATGCCGCCATCGAAGCGGCACTGAAGGAAATCGTCGCCGATGGCACCTACCAGAAGCTGATCGATACCTGGAAATTCCCAAAGAGCGTTTCGCTGTTTGACTGACCCCGATCGGCCTGGCGCGGCGCTGCCCAGCAGCACCGCCAGGCCGGCTCCCGCATTTCAGGAGGCACAATGTCATTCGAGCTCGTGTGGCAGTATCTGATTTCACCGGCGTTCTTCCACGGTGCGTTGATCACCCTGGAGATCACCCTCTACTCGTTGTTTTTTGGGGTCCTGGTGGGCCTGGTCATCGCCTTGCTGCAAGAGTCGCGCACGCGCCTGGGCAACGCCGTGACGCTGGTCTACCTGTGGCTGTTCCGCGGCACCCCGGTGCTGTTCCAGATCATCTTCATCTACAACGTGCTGCCGACCTTCGGCATTCGCCTGTCGGCGATCGTCAGCGCGGTGCTGGCGCTGTCGCTCAACGAAGGCGCGTACATGGCCGAGATCATCCGCTCCGGCCTGCAGGCGGTGAAGCGCGGCCAGCGCGTGGCCGGGCTGGCGCTGGGCATGAAGCCGTTCGGGGTGATGCGCCATATCGTGGTGCCCCAGGCCGCGCGGATGATCCTGCCGCCGATGGGCAACCAGATGGTCGGCATGCTCAAGCTCAGCGCGCTGGTGTCGGTGGTCGCCGTCGAGGAACTGATGCTGGTGGCCAACCAGACCGCCAGCTCCAACTTCCGTTACTTCGAAGCGCTGACCGCCGCCGGTATCTATTACCTGGTGCTGACCACGCTGTTCATGGGCGTGCAAGCCTGGATCGAACGCAAGCTCGACCCCAAGCGCCGCCGCAAGGGCAACGCCCCGACCCTGACCGAGCGAGTGCTGGGCACCGCGCGCGGCACCACCGTTCGCTAGGAGGCCATGGCCATGAACACCCCGACCAAACCCACCCGGCCGCTGCTCGAACTGATCGGCCTGGACAAACACTACGGCCCCTTCCAGGTGCTGAAAAACTGCTCGCTGAACGTTAACAGTGGCGAGACCGTGGTCATCATCGGCCCGTCCGGCTCGGGCAAGTCGACCCTGCTGCGCTGCGTGAACCAGCTCGAGCCGGCCGATGGCGGCGACCTGTTCTTCGAAGGCAAGCGCGTTGATTTCGATAAACGCAACGTGCACCTGCTGCGCCGCGACATCGGCATGGTGTTCCAGAACTTCGAGCTGTTCGCCCACCTGTCGGTGATCGAAAACATCATGCTGGCGCCGATCAAGGTGCTCGGCATGAGCCGCGCCGACGCCCACGACCTGGCGCTGGAGCTGCTGGGCAAGGTGCGCATTCCGGAAAAAGCCGATGCCTACCCGGATGAAATTTCCGGCGGCCAGCAGCAACGCGTGGCGATCGCCCGCGCGCTGGCGATGAAGCCCAAAGTGATGCTCTACGACGAGCCCACCTCGGCGCTGGACCCCGAGATGATCCGCGAAGTGGTCGACGTGATGGCCGACCTCTCCGCCGAGGGCATGACCAGCCTGGTGGTGACCCACGAGATGGGCTTCGCCCGCCGCGCGGCCGACCGGATCGTGTTCATGGAGGCCGGCGAAATCATCGAAAACGCCAGCAAAACCGACTTCTTCGGCGGCGCGGTGAACCCGCGCACGCGCCATTTCCTCGACCAGATCCTGCATTGAGAGGCTGCCATGCACACCCAACCGGACTTCGCCCGGATGAAACACGACCTCGCCGCCCTGGTGGCGATCAACACCGAGAACCCGCCCGGCCATGAGCTGGAGGCGGCGCAGTTCCTGCGCGAGCTGCTGCAGGCCGAGGGCTTCGACCTGTCGTTGTCGGAATACAAACCCGGCCGGGTCAACGTGATCGCCACCCTGGCCAACGGCCCGGGGCCGACCTTTGCCTTCAACACCCACATCGACACCGTGCCGGCCGGCGAGGGTTGGCAGACCGACCCCTTCGTGCTGCATGAAGCCGACGGCAAGCTGTACGGCCGTGGCAGCTGCGACGCCAAGGGGCCGATGGTGGCGATGATCGAAGCCTCGCGGCTGCTGCTCGCGGCGCGCGAGCAGTGGGCCGGCACGCTGATGCTGATCTTCACCGCCGACGAAGAAATCGCCAGCGAAGGCGCCAAGCACTACGTGGCCCACCAGCCGCCGCACATCGACTTCGCGGTGATCGGCGAACCCACCTCCAATTGCGCCTACACCGCGCACAAGGGCAGCCTGCGGCCGCTGGTGCGCGTGCACGGCGTGACCGCGCACTCCGGCACCCCGCACCTGGGCGAGAACGCCATCTACCGTGCCGGGCAACTGCTGGGGCTGATTGAGGAACACCACCACAGCGAGGTGAAGTGCCATTGCCATGCGCTGGTGGGGGAAGCCAGCCTGACCGTGACCCGCATCCACGGCGGCCACGCCGATAACGTGCTGCCAGGCGCCTGCGACCTGCTGCTCGACCGGCGCATGGTGCCCGGCGAAGACGAAGCCGCGGTGAAAGCCGAGATCGACCAACTGCTGGCCCTGGCCAACGAGCGCTTTGGCGTGCGCGCCGAGGTGCTGGAATACAAGCCCACCACCGGCGGCGCCACTGAAACCGCGCTCGCGGAGCCGATCGTGCAGGCCAGCCTTGCCGCCTGCCGTGAGCACAACCACGGCAACGCTGGGCCGTTCGGCTTCCAGGGCGGCTGTGACCTGGTGCATTTTCGCAGCCTGGGCACCACCGGCACAGTGATCGGCCCCGGCACCCTGGCGGTGGCGCACAAGCCGGATGAGTTCGTGCCGATCGACGAGTTCATCGCCGCGGCGTTGATCTACCGCGACATCGCCCTGCGCATGTTGCCCAAGGCCGCGCCATGAGCCTGCGCGCCAGCCTGCGCGCGGCGACCCTGCACTACGGCAACGGCGTGCAGTTGCACACCGCGGCCTCGGGCAGCGTCGCCGGCCTGCACGCGCTGTACCTGTGCCTGGACGACGGCCAGTACCAGGCCGTCGGCGAAGTGCGGGCCAACATCGCCTACCTCAATGGCTACGCCCCGGCCGAGGTGATCGCCCGCGCCGAGCAGGCGCTGGCGGCCATCGACTGGCGCGAAGACCCGGCCCAACTGCTGGCCAGCATGGCCGGTTGGGCGGCGCCGATCATCGCGCCGGTGCGCAACCTGATCGACTGCGCCTTGCACGACCTGCTGGCGCAGCGCGCCGGCGTGCCGCTGGCGCAACTGCTGGCCCCGGGCTGCGCCACGCAGGTGCGCCACGCGACCAACCAGACGCTGTTCTGGTCGCCGTTCGAGCAGTTCATCGCGCAGGCCGAGGGCTATGTGGCCCGCGGCTTTCACGACCTCAAGGTGCGCATTGGCGTGGCCGACTTTGCCGCCGACCTGCAGCGCCTCGGCGCCCTGCGCGAGCGCTTTGGCGAGCAGCTCAGCCTGGCGGTCGACGTCAACGGCCAGTGGGGCGTTGGCGAGGCGCCCTACCGCCTCGAGCAACTGGCGCGGTTCAACCTGGCCTATGTCGAACAACCCATCGGCGCCGGCGACTGGCCGGCGCTCGAGCAGTTGGCGGCGCGCGCGCCGATGCCGCTGATGCTCGACGAAAGCCTGGCCTCGGCCGCCGACATCGAGCGCCTGTGCGCCCTCGGCGGCGCGCTGTGGGCCCACGTCAAGCTGGTCAAGCTCGGCGGCCTGGCCCCCAGCCTGGCGGCGCTGCGGCAACTGCGCCAGGCCGGCGTAACCTGCATGGTCGGGCAAATGAACGAAGGCGCCGCCGCCACCGCGGCAGCGCTGCACCTGGCCTGCGCAAGCACGCCCAGGTTCGCCGAGTTGTACGGTGCCGATGGCCTGCGCGACGACCCGGCGAGCCCCGTGGAGTACACCCAGGGCCACGCGCAACTGCCGGCGGTGCCCGGCCTGGGCGTGACCCTTGACCTTTCAGCCACCCAACTGATCCGGAGTTTCTAGCATGCCTGCCCTCCCCCCTTCGCTGCGCCAAGGCGCCGAGTCGGCCTTCCCCCCTGAGGAATACGCCGAGCGCCAGCGCCGTGCCCGCGGCCACCTGCAACAGGCCGGCATCGACGTGATGATCGTCACCGGCCCGGAGAACATCTTCTACCTCACCGGCCAGCAAACCCCTGGCTACTACACCTTCCAGGCGCTGGTGCTGCCGGTGGACGGCGAACCGCTGTTCATTATCCGCCAGCTGGAATACTTCAACTTCATCGCCAACACCTACATCAGCGATGCCCAGGTGTACCTCGACGGCGATGACCCGGTGACCTTCCTGGTCGCCGCCATCGAAGGCAAAGGCTGGAGCCAGCGCCGTATCGCCATCGACAAGCGCGGTTGGTTCCTGCCGATTGCCGTGTACGAAGCCTTGCAGGCGCGCCTGGGCGCGATCCATGACGGCGCCGGGCTGGTTGAGCAATTGCGCGCGGTGAAATCCGCCGCCGAAATCGAAAAGCTCGAACACGCCGCGCGCTATGTGGATGCCGGCATGCGCGCCGGCATGGCCGCGGTGCGCGCCGGTGCCAGTGAAAACGACCTGGTCGCGGCGATGCTGCAGGCCTCGATCGCTGCCGGCTCCGAGTACATGGGCATGGAGCCGTTGGTCTCCAGCGGCCCGCGCAGCGGCATCCCCCACGGCACCTGGCGCCGCCGCGTGCTCAACGAGGGCGAACCGGCCTTCCTGGAAATGGCCGCCAGCCACGACCGCTACCACGCCGCGCTGATGCGTTCGGCCTGGCTCGGCAAGCCGCCGCAAGCCGCCGTCGACATGGAAAAAGCCTGCCAGGAAGCCCTGCAGGCCGCCCTCGAGGCCTTGCGCCCGGGTGAGCCCTGTGAAAACGCACACTTCGCCTGCCAGGCGGTGATCGACAAAGCCGGCTACACCGAGGCGTTCAAGAAGCGCACCGGTTATTCAGTGGGTGTGTCGTTTGCCCCGGACTGGGGCGAAGGGGCAATCCTTAGCCTGTACAGCGGCGTGAAAACCCTGCTGCAGCCGGGCATGAGCTTCCACATCCCGCCGGCGCTGCGGGTGTACGGCGAGTTCACCGTGGGCGTGAGTGAAACGGTGGTGATCACCGAAACCGGCTACCGCGTGCTCGGCACCCTCGAACGCCCGCTGCACCTGGCCTGAGGTAACGGGCTCAAGGGCCCTTCGCCCGGCACAGCCGGCCTCCCACCAGATTTGTATTGTCTCGAAAATCAAGGACAACGCAGACTTGGTGGGAGGCCGGCTGTGCCGGGCGATAGGCCCTGAAGCTCATGCACAAAACCCGCAGAGCTCACAGATTGATCCCCTTCATGAATCCCTGAAATTGCTTTAAGCAATCAGCGCGCTAATTGAAGGTGAAAAGCCGTAATTTCCCCCGGTGGTTTTAACGAGTGCATGGCCTGACTGGCCCTTCGCCCGGCACAGCCGGAGTGCCGGACCACGGCCTCCCACGGGTTTTGTGTTGCCTCGTAAATCAAGCACTTACACAAATCTGGTGGGAGGCCGGCTGTGCCGGGCGATGGGCCCTGAAGCTCATGCACAAAATCCGCAGAGCTCACAGACTGATCCCCTTCATGAATCCCTGAATTTGCCTTAAGCAACCAGAGCGCTAATTGAAGGTGAGAAGCCGTGATGTCCCCCAGTGGTTTTAACGAGCGCATGGCCTGACTGGCCCTTCGCCCGGCACAGCCGGCCTCCCACGGGTTTTGTGTTGCCTCGTAAATCAAGCACTTACACAAATCTGGTGGGAGGCCGTGGTCCGGCACTCCGGCTGTGCCGGGCGATGGGCCCTGAAGCCGTGCGAAAAATCAGCGCAACCGCGCGCAGGCTTCTTCAATGCGGCTGCAGGCTTGGTCCAGCAGTGCATCATCCACGGCGTAAGCGATACGCAAATAACCCGGGGTGCCGAACGCGGAACCGTGCACCGTGCCGACCTTGGCGGCCTCGAGCAGGTAACCGGCCAACGCCAGGTCGCTGTCGATCAGCGCCCCGTCCGGGGTGCGTTTACCCAACAGCCCGGTACAGTTTACGAACAGGTAAAACGCCCCTTCGGGGTTGGCGCAGGCCAGCCCGGCGATGCGCCGCACGCTGCTCAACACCCGGTCGCGGCGTGCCGCCAGGGTGCTGATCCACTGTTCGATGAACCCGGTGCCTTCGTCGAGCGCCACCACCGCCGCGGCCTGGGAGATCGACGAGGGGTTCGAGGTGCTTTGCGATTGCAGCACCTGCAGGGCGTCGATCAGCCACTGCGGGCCGGCGGCGTAACCGATGCGCCAACCGGTCATGGAAAACGCCTTGGACAATCCATTGACCGTCAGCAGGCGCGGCAGCAAGCGTGGCTCGACCTGCCCCGGGGTATGGAAGGCCTGGCCAAAGCGGGTGTGCTCGTAGATGTCGTCGGCGAGTACCAGTACGTGTTCGTGGCGCAGCAGCACCTCGGCCAGCGCGCGCAACTCGCTGTCGCTGTACACCGCCCCGGTGGGGTTGTTCGGCGAGTTCAGCAGCACCCAGCGGGTGTTCGGGGTGATCGCCGCTTCCAAGGCCTCGGGGCGCAGTTTCCAGCCATCGCGTTCATGGCACTCGACGATGCGCGGGGTGCCCTCGGCGAGCGCGACCATGTCGGGGTAAGACACCCAGTAAGGCGCCGCGATGATCACCTCATCACCCGCCTGCACCGTGGCCAGCAAGGCGTTGAAAATCAGCTGCTTCGCCCCGCAGCCGGCGATCACCTGCTGGGGCGTGAAGCTCAGGCTGTTCTCGCGTTGGAACTTGTCGATGATCGCCTGCTTCAGGCGCGCGGTGCCGGCCACGGCGGTGTACTTGGTGTGCCCGGCCTCGATGGCGGCGATGCCAGCGGCGCAAATGTGCGCCGGGGTGGCGAAGTCCAACTCGCCCTCGCCGAGGTTGATCACCAGGTGCCCTTGCTGGGTCAGCGCGCGGACCTTGTCGGAAATTTCCGCGGTGGGCGACGGCCTGACCCGCCCCATGCGCTGTGCTAATACGGGTGTGAACATAACGGTCGGTATGCCTTTTAACAATTGCCCTTATTGATACATAAAGAGCAATGATGATCGAAAATCCGCCACGCTCGGCCGGCTGGCGAACGTACTCGGGGGTCAGTTAAGGGTGAACAACCTCAGACGCTGCGAATCAACCCGCCATCCACGCGCAACGTGGAGCCGGTGATGTAGCTGGCGCGGGCGCTGGCCAGGAAGCACACAGCGTCGGCGAATTCACGGGGCTCGCCGTAACGGCCCATGGGGATGGTCCCGCGCGAGGCCGCGGCGACCGCTTCGACGCTAGTGCCACTGCGCTGGGCGGCGGCGGCATCCAGTTCACCGACACGGGCAGTGCCGATACGCCCGGGGACCACCGCGTTGACCGTCACGCCGTCGCCGGCGACTTCGGCGGCCAGGGTTTTGCCCCAACCGATGAGGCTCGCGCGCAAGGTGTTCGACACGCCCAGGTTGGGGATCGGCTGCACCACCCCCGACGACACGATGTTGATCACCCGGCCCCAGCCGCGGGCACGCATGCCCGGCAGCACCTGCGCGGTGACCTCGAACAGCGCCGCCACCATCGTGTCGAAGGCGCTGTGCCACTGCTCGGCGGCGACCGCCGCGACCGCGCCAGGCGCTGGGCCACCGCCGTTGTTGACGAGGATGTCGTAGCCGCGCCCATCGGCGAGCAGTGCCTGCACCGCCGCGCCGCGCTGGGCCGGGTTGGCCAGGTCGAGTTCGAGGCTGTCAGCCTCGGCGCCTTGGGCGCGAAGCCCGGCCACGGCCTGCTGCAAGGCTTCGCGGTTGCGCCCGCACAGGGTCACGCTGGCCCCTTCCGCCGCCAGGCTGTGCGCGATCGCCAGCCCCAAACCGCGGCTCGCCCCCAAAACCAGTGCGCGCTTGCCTTGTAAGCCCATGTCCATCGTTACGTCTCCACTGAAAAACAGCAGCCCGTCAGGGGCTACCTGAAATAGCCGGGGCCTGGCCCTGCGGCGGCGCCTTGCGGCGGCTGCCGGGGGCCTTGGCCTGGGGTTTCTTGCCCGGTTGCGCGGCGCTGTCGGCGTGGCTCAGGTGCTTGCGCATCAGCTCGCTGGCCAGTTGATAGTCGCCCTCGGCCACCGCGTCGATGATCTGCAGGTGCTCGCCGCACCAGTCGCGCACCCGCCGGCGGTTAGCGTAGCCGGCGAACTCCAGCAGCTTGCGCAGCCGGTTCTGTTGCTGAATCGCTTGCAGGATGAAACCGTTGCCGCCGAACTCGGCGAACATTTCATGGAACGCCGCATCGGTTTCGAACAACTGGGCATTGCTCACCGCCGCCGAATCGGAATGGCTGGCCAGGTACAGATGCTGCAGGCGCGAGCGTTCGAGGGCGGCTTTATCGGGCTTGAATTGCGCGGTGAGGAAGTTCGCCGGCTCGACCATCAGGCGGAACTGGTAACCGTTGCGCAACGCTTCGTCGTTATCCAGCGTGGGCATGAAGCTCCAGCCGTGGCCCTTGTTGCGGATCAACAGGCCGTCTTCGGCCATCCGCGTGAGGGTTTTGGTCAGGGTGACGCGGTCGACGTCGTAGCGCTTGGCGATTTCGGTCTGGGTCAGGGAGTTGCCGATCAGCCCGGCCAGGCGGTCGTTGACCAGCCGCTCGTACAGCGACGAATCCAGGCTTTGCGGCACCGCCAGCTCGACCCGCTGCAGGGTGTCGAAGGCCTTGAGCAAAAAGAACCCCTGGTGCGGCCGGCGCTCGACGATGCCTTCTTCGGTCAGCAGCGTGAGGGCATGGCGCACCGGCGTGCGCGACACGCCCAGCAGGTCGGCCAATTGCTGCTCACGCAGGTGGTGCCCGGGCTCGAACCGCGCCTTGCGCACCACATCGAGGATCTGGTTAGCCAAGCGCCGGCTGTTCTGACCCGTTGAAGGAACCATGGAAGATGAACCTCAAGCCTGAAAAAGGGGCTTTATCGTAGCAAAGCCCCGGGTAGCGCCCTCGCACATTTTGCCCACGCGGGGCGTTGAGCTTGGCCCCGAAGAATTTTCATTGTACATATGATGCCAGATAATACAATATCGACCGCACGCTTACCTTCCCTGGAGTTCCCGATGCAGTCGATTGAAGAAACCCGTAGCCGCCTTAAAGGCCTGTTCAACATCACCGTCACGCCGTTCACCGCCACGGGTGAATTCGACTTTCCGGCACTGGAAGAAAACATCGAGCGGGTCATCGGCCTGGGCTACGACGGCTTGCTGATCGGCGGCACCTACGGCGAGTTCGCGGTGATGACCTGCGAGGAGCGCGCCGAGCTGTTCCGCCGGGTGATGGCGATCGTCGGCGACCGCGTACCGGTGATGCTCTGCACCGCCGGCTCGGATGCGCGCACCGTGCGCGAGCTGACGCAACTGGCTGGCGACCTCGGCGGCCTGCCGATGGTCACCCCGCCGTTCGTGTCGGAGATCACCGATGGGCAGATCGTCAGCTTTTTCGAACAGGTCGCGCCGCTGTCGAAAACCGGGATTCTGATCTACAACGCACCGGGCATCGGCATCACCCTGTCGGTGCCGGTGATCGAGCGCCTGGCGCGGATCAGCGGCGTGGTCGGGCTCAAGCAAGGTGACCTGACGCCCACGGTGATCGACCGCATCGCCCACACCCTGGGTGGCCAGCTGAAGCTGTTCTGCGCCTCCGACCTGGTGTTCGCCGGGCCGATGATGGCCGGTTTCGACGGGATCAGCTCGACCAACAGCGGCGCCCTGCCGGAGCTGATCCTGGCGACCTACCGGGCGCTGGAGCGCGGCGACGCGAAAACCGCCACCCGCCTGCACGCGCTGTGGTTCCCGTTGCGTGAGCTGGCGCGCAAGCATGGCCAGCCGCAAACCACCAAGGCGATCATGAACCTGCGCGGGTTCAAGGGCGGCTCGGTCCGCCAGCCGCTGCTGGACCTCGAGGGCGCGGCACTGGCCGAAGTGGCCACGGCACTGGCGGCCTTGGTGGCTGAGCCGTTGGCGGGCATGGCCCCTGCGGCTGCTCACTAATCGCCAGGTTTCAGGGCCCTTCGCCCGGCACAGCCGGCCTCCCACCAGGTCTGTGTAAGTATTTGATTTACGATCCAACACAAATCTGGTGGGAGGCCGGCTGTGCCGGGCGAAGGGCCCTGAAGCTCATGCACGAGGCGCGCTGCTCAGCACCCCGGCAGCGCCGCCGTGCGCGCCTTGCGGGTGCACCGGGCCGATCTTGCCGACCACGCACAGGTACGCCAGCGCCGCCACCGCGCCATGGGCGCCGACGAACCACAGCGCTTCGGTGAACGAGCCCGTGGCCTGCACCGCGTAGCCGATCACGATCGGCGTAACGATCCCGGAAATACTCCCGAACAGGTTGAACAGCCCGCCGGCAAAGCCCACCAGGTGGCGTGGCGAGGTGTCTGCGATCAACGCGAAGTTCACCGCGCTCAGGCCCTTGCCGAACAGCGCGAGGGTCACGATCGCCACCGCCGCATAGGTGGAACCGACAAAGTTGCACAGCACCACGCTGGACGACAACAGCATGCCGGTCACGAACGGCACCTTGCGCGCCACGGACAAACTGAAGCCGCGGCGGGTCAGGCTGTCGGAGATCACCCCACCGAGAATGCCGCCGGCAAACCCGGCAATCGCCGGCAGCGACGCGACGAAACCGACCTCGACGATGTTCATGCCGCGGCCCTTGACCAGGTAGATCGGGAACCAGGTCAGGAAGAAGTACTGCATCGACGCCAGGCAGTACTGGCCGATATAGATGCCGAGCATCTGCCGGCTGCCGAGGAACAGCTTGAGGTCGGCCAGGCGCACCTTCTGCCGCTCGCCCTGGACCGTGCCGCCGTCGAGGTTGGCGCCGCCCTCGCGCAGGTGGGCCAGCTCCAGCGTATTGATGCGCGGGTGCTGGCCAGGCATGTACATAATCCTCGCCCAGACCAACGCCAGGGCCATGCCGATCACCCCCATCACCCAGAACACGCTCTCCCAGTTCACGTGCCCCACCAGCAAGCCCATGAACGGCACGAACAACAGCACCGCCACGTACTGCGCGGAATTGTAGATGGACGTGGCGGTGCCCCGCTCCGCCACCGGGAACCAACTGGCGGTGATGCTGCTGTTGCCCGGCGACAGCGGCGCCTCGACCAGCCCCATCAAAAACCGCAGGGCAAACAGCAGGGTGACCGCCAGCGCCGCGGGGCCAAGGCCGATGAAGCCCTGAGCCAGGGTCAGCAGCGACCAGCCAAACAGGGCGATGCCGTACACCCGGATGGCGCCGAAGCGGTCGAGCATCCAGCCGGCGGGCAACTGGCCGAGCACGTAGGCCCAGGAAAACGCCGAGAACAGAAAGCCCAACTGCACCGGGGTGATGCCCAGCTCCGCCGACATGGCGGAACCGGCGATGGACAGGTTGGCCCGGTCGGCCAGCGCCACGGCACTGGCGATGACCAGCATGGCCAGGGTCACATAGCGCGTACGCGTACGCTTCTGGGCCGTACCCGGCCCCGAGGAAGGGGTAGTCATTGCGTGCCTCCAATTGTTCTTGTAGGGGAAGGCAAAACGGTCAGCGGCCCAGGCGGCGCTCCAGCCGGGCCACCAGCCGGTCGAGCTCGGCGAGGTCGTGGCCCGACAGCTTCGGCCCGGGCGTGCGCAGGGTGGCGTGGCGGATCGCGCCGCGGCGGCGCATCACCTCCTTGCGCGCGCACACGCCCCAGAAGCCCATGGCCTCGTAGCGCAGCAATGGCAGGTAAAGGTCGAACAGGTCATCGGCCTCGTCGGCGCGGCCCTGCTGGTGCAGTGCATAGACCTGGCTGAGCATCTCTGGGTAGGAGAACCCGGCCATCGGCCCGTCGGCGCCACGCTGCAGCTCCAGCGGCAGGTACATGGCGTTGTTGCCGGTGAGAATCGCCACCCGCCGGCCAGCGCCTTCGCGCAGCCGGCTGATCTTGTTCAGGCACGGTAGGTCTTCTTCCTTGATCAGCTGGATTTCGGCGTGGCGCTCGATCAATTGGTGGATCAACGGCACCGACATCGCCACTTTCGAGGCGAAGGGAAAATCCTGCAGCACCGTGGGGGTGCCTTCGATCCGGCGGAAGGCTTCGGCGAAGTAACCGAGCAGGTCTTCGTCGGTTTGCAGGCCGCTGGGTGGCGCGATCATCACCCCGGCGGCGCCGAGGTCCATCGCCTCGTTGCTGAAGCTGGCCAACTGCGCCAGGCTCGGGTTGCTGACACCGATGATCACCGGCAGGCCGCCGGCGCGCTGGATGTAGCGCTGCGCCACCTGCCGGGCTTCGTCGGCATTGAGCTTGCCGGCCTCGCCGCTGACGCCGAGCACGGTGAAGCCGTTGGCGCCGTGCTGAATGTAAAAATCCACCAGGGTGTCGATGCTATGCAAATCGACATTACCCGCCTCGTCGAACGGGGTTTGCGCAACGATATACACGCCTTTTGCGTTATTGAGCATGTTGCCTCCGAAAGTATGCTTGCCAGCCTCCTGCAGGGGGCTGGCGGTGCCGGGCGATAGGGCTTAGAGCTGGAACACGTGGTGCGCGGTGGTGTGGCGCTTGATGTAGTCCCAGTCATAGCTCACCCCCAGGCCTGGCCCGGTAGGCACCGGCACGGTGCCGTCGTTGGCGATGCAGTCGATCTGGTCGGAGTAGCCACAGCTGTACACCTGCGGGATGTTGTTGGCGCAGTCCGGCCCCACCAGGGCGACTTCGTAGAAGTTGGAGTTGCGGATCGCGCCCATCACGTGCCGGTGCGCCGGGCCCACGGCATGGATTTCAACGTCCAGGCCAAAGGCCTCGGCCAGCCGCGCGGTCTTGATCGCGCCGGTGATGCCCATGTCGTATTCAGGGTCTACCCGCATGAAGTCCGTGCCGCCGGCAACGAGAAAGTCCGCCTTCGGCTCCAGCCCGCGCACGTGCTCGCCAATCAGCAGCGGGGTTTTCAGCATCTCGCGCAACTTTTTATGGGAGAACGCAGACAACCCGGCGTCGCGGTACGGGTCTTCGAACCAGAAGTACTCGGCCTCGTCGCAGGCCTTGCCGACGTACAGCGCGTCGGCGAAGGTCTTGAGGTCACAGGCGCCGTCGTACATCAGCTCCATGCTGTTGCCCACGGCCTTGCGGGTGGCCAGGATGGCCGCGGCTTCTTCTTTCGGGTTGCCGTCGAACCAGCCGTGGATCTTGTAGCCGGTGTAGCCCATCTCGCGGCAGCGCAGGGCGAACTCGCCGTAGGCTTCCGGGCTGTCCAGCCCACCGTTGCGGTCGCCGTGGAAGGTGCTGGCGTAGGCCTTCAGGCGTGAGCGATAGCTGCCCAGCAAGGTCGAGATCGACGCATTGAGCTGTTTGCCGGTGAGGTCCCACAGGGCGATGTCGATCGGGCCATGGCCCATGTGGTCGAAGTGGTGCAGCTTGCGCTTGAACTCGTCGTACAGCGCCTCGCGGTGGTCCGGGTCGCGGCCGAGCAGGTCGGGCGCGAGCATCAGCGACTGCGCCAGCGCCGGGCGGGTGCCGCCCCACATCGCCACGTATTCACCCCGGGCGCCTTCGTTGGTTTCGATGACGATGGCGTACTTGGCCAGCTTCATCTTGCCGCCCTTCTTGTACGCCACGTGGTTGTGGGTGTGCTCGCCCTGGGCGGCGAGGTTATGCACCTCGTAGGTGAAGTCGAAGATCTCTACGCGGGTGATATGGGCCATGGGCCTGCCTCCAATTGTTGTTGTTGAACATCCCGGCGCTAACTAGATAGCGCTATCAAGCTATGATCATGCTAGCGCTATCTAGCTAAGCCCGCAAGGGCCCGGCCAAGGGATATTCGGCTTTCAGGCAGAGGCGCGGCGGATAATCTCGAAGCCCACGTTGACCGGCGCGCAGTCACGCTCGCCGCGGCAGTGGCGCACCACCAGCTGCGCGGCCCCGAGGGCGATGGCGCGGCCATCGGCGCGCACGGTGGTCAGCGACGGCTCGGTGTCGGCGGCGAAGTTGAGGTCGCCGTAGCCGATGATCGCCAACTGCTCCGGCACCTGAATGCCCCGCGCCCGGGCTTCGGTGAGCGCGCCCAGGGCGACCATGTCGGAGGTGCAGAACACCGCTTGCAGGCCGGGGTGCTGGTCCAGCAGCGCCCCCAGGGCCTGCCGCCCCGCCCCGAGCGAACTGGGCGCCTTGATCACCTGCGCCGGCAGCGAGGCGCCAGGAAAGCGCTCGCCGACCGCCGCGCGAAAGCCCTCGGCGCGCTGCGCGGCGCGAGGGTCGTCGGCGTTGATCAGCGCCAGCCGGCGGTAGCCGCGGTCGAGCAGGTAGCCGGCCACCGCGCGGCCTACCCCCGCCTGGGAGAACCCCACCAGCATGCCGACCGGCTGCGCGCACAGGTCCCAGGTTTCGACCACCGGGATGCCCGACGCCGCCAGCCGCTGGCGGCCCAGCTCGGTGCGCGCGGTGCCCACCAGCACAATGGCATCGGGGCGCCGCGCCACCAGGGTTTCGATCAGCGCCGCTTCCTGGGCGTCGTCGTAGTCGTTTTCGCCGAGGATCACCTGGTAGCCCGCCTGGGCCAGCTCACTGCGCAGGGTTTGCAGAAACTCCAGGTACATCAGCGAGGCGATGTTGGGCACCAGCACCGCCACGAAAAAACTTTGCGCCGAGGCCAGCCCGGACGCCAGCAGGTTGGCGACGTAGCCGGTTTTCACCACCGCGGCCTTGACCCGCTCGACCAGCTCGGCAGACACCATGTGTGGCTTGTTCAGCGCCCGCGAGGCGGTCATCAGCGCCACACCGGCCTCGCGCGCCACGTCGCTGAGGGTTACACCCCCACGGCTGCGCCGCACGCGGGGGGCGGGTCGGGTGGTCGGGGTATCGCTCATGGCCAGGCCTCGGGGCAAAACGGGTGCCCATAGTAGCGCCTATAGCGCTATCGCGTCAGGCATCGGCACCGCGTAGCGCTGCGCCCATGGCCGCAGGCGCGCCAGCACCTCCGGCGCCAGCACCACGCCTTCGGCCAATTGCGCCTGGCGCTCGGCCAAGGCCCGCTCGCCCGGCAGGCGCACCGGCCGGCCGCCGGGCCGTGGGCGGCTGGCCCGGCAGCTGGCGACCAACGCGTCCATTTCATCGAGAAACGCCTCGCGCCCGGCAAAGGCCGCCGGGGCCAGCACTTGGATGAACACGCCCTGGCCGTACATGTCGGGCCGCTGGCGCCGGCCGCTGCCACCCAGCGCCAGGCTGAAGGCCTCGACCATCAGGCCCAGGCCAAAGCCCTTGTAGCCATGTTCCAGGCCACCCAGCGGGAGGATGCTGCCGGGGTGTTCGCCCTGCAGCACCGCGGGGTCGTCGCTGGGGTAGCCTTCGGCATCCAGCAGCCAGGCCTGGGGCAGCCGCTGGCCGTTCTGCGCGAAGGTTTTGAAGAAGGTATTGCTGGCCACCGAGGTGCATTGGTCGATCAACAGCGGTGCGCCGCGGGTGGGAATGCCCCAGGCCACCGGGTTGGTGGTCAGCACCGGGTCGCGGCCACCGAACGGCGCCACCGAGCGGATGCCGGGGTTGGTCACGTAGAGGGTCACCAGCAGGCCCTGCTCGACCAGTGGCAACAGGTACGCCTGCAGGCAGCCGATGTGGGAACAATCGGCGATGCTCGCGCTGGCGACGCCCTGGCTGCCGGCCCGCTCGAGCAGTTGCGCGCTGGCCTGCTGCATCACCCAGGCGCCCGGCGCGCGCTGGGCATCCCAGGCAAAGCTGCCGGGCAGGTCTTGCAGCACCCGTGGCTGCGCCTGGGGGCGGATGTGCCCGGCGGCGATGCGCTCGAGGTAGGCGCTCATGAACCACAGGCCGTGGGTGCGGTGGCCGAGCAGGTCGGCATCGAGCATCCGCTGCAGCATCGGCTCGGCGCGTTCGCTCGGCACCCCGGCCTGGGCCAGCAACCGCTGGGAAAACAGCACCAGGCTGGCGTGGGTAAAACGCTGGGTTGGCTCGGCCATCAGTGGGCTCCTGGCACGTTGATCGGTTGTTCGGGTTGGTCCAGCCGGCGCAGGCGGCCGACCAGTAGCAGGTAGCTGAGGGTGGCCAGCAGCGCGTGGGCCGCGACGAAATACAGCGCGATGATGAACGACCCAGTGGCCTGCACCGTGTAGCCGATCACGATCGGGGTGACGATCCCGGAGAGGTTGCCGGCAATGCCGAACACGCCGGTGGCCATGCCCACGATCGCCGGCGGCGAGGTGTCGACCACCACCGCCAGGCCAATCTGCGCCAGGCCCTTGCCGAACAGCGCCAGGCACATCAGCGCCACCACCACGTACAACGACTCGGTGAAGTTACAGAACACCAGCCCCATGGCCATCGCCATGCCGAGGATGAACGGGGTTTTGCGGGCGATGGTCACCGAGCCGGTGCGCTTGAGCAGCGCGTCGGACAACACCCCGCAGAGAATGCTGCCGGCAAACCCGCAGATCGCCGGCAAGGTCGCGACGAAGCCCACTTCGAGGATGTTCATGCCGCGGCCCTTGACCAGGTAGATCGGGAACCAGGTGATGAAAAAATACTGCAGCGCGGTGATGCAGTACTGGCCGATGTAAATGCCCAGCATCATCCGGCTTTTGAACAGGATGGCGATGGCCGCCAGTTTCGGCGGCGCGGCCTTGCCCTTGGCGCTTTCGATGTCGATCAACGCGCCGTTGTCGCGCAGGTAGGCCAGCTCTTGCGCATTCACCCGGGGGTGCTGGTCGGGGCTGCGCATCTGCCAGAACCAGAACAGCGACACCAGCATGCCCAGCGCGCCCATGAACCAGAACACGTAGTGCCAGCTCAGCGCATGGCTGAGCGCGCCCATGACCGGCACGAACAGCATCACCGCCACGTACTGGGCCGAGCTGAACACCGCCGTGGCCAGGCCACGCTCCTTGAGCGGGAACCAGGCCGAGACGATGTAGTTGTTGGCCGGGTAGATCGGCGCCTCGACGAACCCCACCATGAAGCGCAACACGAACAACGTGGCCACCACCATCCCGGCCGGCAGCCAGCTCAAGGTGCCCTGCAGGAAGGTGAAGAACGACCAGAGGAACAGCGCCGCGCCATAGACCTTCACCGAGTTGAAGCGGTCGAGTATCCAGCCGCCGGGCAGTTGCCCGAGCACGTAGGCCCAGGCGAACGCCGAGAACAGGTAGCCCATGGCAACGGCGTCGAGGCCCAGCTCCTGGGCCATGCCGTTGCCGGCGATCGACAGGTTGGCGCGGTCACCCAGGTTGATCGCGGTGACCAGCAGGATCAGCGCCAGCACGTAGTAGCGCATATGGGTTCGGGCAACGCTCGCGGTGCGCGCAATGGCGGGTTGCGCCTTGGCGGATAGGGGCATGGGGCTCTCCGTCTGTCTCTGGTTTGTTATTGTTGATGCATGACTAGATAGCGCTATCAGTTTTAGGGCATATCGCCGCCCTGTCAAGCCGGGCGCCCGTGGCCGCGCCGGGCAAAGGCCCTCGGGCAAGGCGCGCATATAAGGCTTGCCGGCCCGCCCGCCACGGCTCACACTCGTGCGCTCATCAGGAAGGGCCGACATGGATCTGCGCACCCGTAACAACGTGAAGGTCGCAGGCCAGGGCGCCGCGACGCTGGTGTTCTCCCACGGCTTTGGCTGCGACCAGAGCATGTGGCGGCTGTTGGCGCCGCACTTCGCGGGGCGCTTCAAGCTGATCACCTACGACTTGGTCGGCGCCGGCCAGGCCACCCTGGCCGGCTACGACCGGCACAAGTACAGCTCGCTGCAGGGCTACGCCAGCGACCTCGCCGAGTTGATCGCCGAATACGGCGAGGGCCCGGTGGTGGTGATCGGCCATTCGGTGAGCGCGATGATCGCGGTGCTGGCCGACCTCGCCGTGCCCGGCTCGATCGCCGGCCACGTGATGGTCGGCCCCTCCCCTTGCTACATCAACCACCCCGGCTACACCGGCGGCTTCGAGCGCGGTGACATCGACTCGCTGCTGGCCACCCTCGAGAGCAATTACCTGGGGTGGGCCAGCAACATGGCGCCGGCGATCATGGGCGCGCCCGGCCAACCGGCGCTGGGCGATGAACTCACCAACAGTTTTTGCCGCACCGACCCCGAGATCGCCAAGCAATTCGCGCGGCTCACCTTTCTCTCCGACAACCGCCAGGACGTCCGCGGCCTGGCCACCCCGGCGCTGATCCTGCAGTCGCTGGAAGACATCATCGCCCCGCCCGAGGTGGGTGAATACCTGCACGCGGCGATGCCCAACAGCAGCCTCTGCGTGATCGACAACATTGGCCATTGCCCGCACCTGAGCGCCCCCAGCCAGTGCGCCGCGGCCATCGACGGGTTTCTCGCCCGGCTGGGGCTGGCCTAGTGCACGCCCCCGGCCCAGGCTGGCTTTACCAACACGCCGCCTGTGGCCTGTTGCTCACCCGCGAAGACGGCACCGTGCTGCAGGCCAACCAAGCCTTCGCCGCGTGGGTGGGGGGCGCGCCGAGCACCCTCGAGGGGCGCCGCTTCCAGGAATTTCTCAGCGTCGGCGGGCGGATCTTCCATCAAACCCACTGGTTGCCGTTGATGCGCATGCAAGGCTCGGTGCGCGAAGTCAAGCTTGAGCTGCTCGGCCCCGAGGGGCGCCGGCTCAGCGTGCTGGTCAACGGCGTGCGCGAGGAACGCGACGGGCAGTGCCTGCATCACCTGGCGCTGTTCGAAAGCGTTGACCGCGACCGTTACGAAAAACAGCTCCTCGAGGCCAGGGCCCTGGCCGAAACTGCCCTGCAGGAAAAAACCCAGGCTGAAGCCGCCCTGCTGCTGGCCCAGGCGCAGCTGGAACAGGCCTACGCCGAAGCGACCAAGCGGGCCAGTTTCGCCGAGCAGATGGTGGCGATCGTCAGCCACGACCTGAAAACCCCGCTCAGCGCGATTTCCATGGCCAGCGAGCTGCTGGCCAAGGCCGCCAACCCCGCGCGCCAGGCGCGCCTGGCCAGCCATATCCGCCAGGCCGCGCAACGCGCCAACCGGCTGGTGCGCGACCTGCTCGACTTCACCTCGGCGAAGGTCGGCCAGGGCATCCATGTGGCCCCTCAGCCGCAGCCACTGAGCCCAGTGGTGGCGCAGTGCGTCGAGGAACTGGCGGTGGCCTTCCCCCAGGCGCGGCTGGTGTACCTCACCCGCGACTGCGCCAGCGCCTGCTTCGACAGCGACCGCATCCAGCAGGTGCTGACCAACCTGGTGGCCAACGCGGTGGCCTATGGCACACCCGGCGAGCCGATCACGCTGTGCACCGCCCACCGCGCCGAGGGCCTTGAAGTCAGCGTGCACAACGCCGGCGCGGCGATCCCACCGGGCATCCGCGAAGGCTTGTTCGACCCGATGGTGCGCGGTACCCAGGCGGGCGACATCCACAGCGTTGGCCTGGGGCTGTACATCGTGCGCAAGATCATCCACGCCCATGGCGGGCAGGTGTCGGTGAGCTCGGAAGATGGCCAGGGCACGACGTTTCGCTTCACCCTCGGCAGGCTTTAAGTGCAGATACGGGGATACACCCGCGCCTCTTTTATGATATTAAGTCTCATTAAGAAATAACCACTTATCGACCTGCCCGCCCATGCCCTCCGTCGACGCCACCCAACTCACCCAGCTTTACGCGCAACAGCACCGCTGGCTGCGCGGCTGGCTGTACCGGCAACTGGACTGCTCGCACCGCGCCGCGGACCTGATGCAAGACACCTTCATGCGCCTGCTGACCAGCAGCGAAGCGCTGCAGGTGCGCCAGCCGCGGCCGTTCCTGGCGAAGGTCGCGCGCAGCGTGCTGGCCAACCACTACCGCCGCGCGCGCCTGGAAAAAGCCTACCTCGAGCAGTTGATGGCCGCCCCGGAGCACGCCGGCCCGGACCTCGCCACGCAGTTGATCCTGTTCGAAACCCTGGTGCAGTTGGATGAAGCCCTGGGCCAACTGGCCATACCGGTGCGCCAAGCCTTCTTGTGGTCACAACTGGACGGCCTCGCCCACGGCGAGATCGCCGAGCGGCTGCAGGTGTCGATCGCCACGGTCAAGCGCTACATCGTCAAGGCCGGCGCGCGCTGCCTGATGGTGGCCGGGCCGGGGCTGGGCGGCTCATGAGCCGCACCGAGGCAGCCGACGCAGCGCTGCCCCTGGAGGCCTGCGAACAGGCCATGCAGTGGTGGCTCGAGCTGCAAGGCAACGACGCCGATGCCCCTACCCTGGCGGCCTTCGCCGCCTGGCGCGGCGCCCACCCCAGCCATGAGCGCGCCTGGCAACGCGCGCAGGCGCTGGCCACGCAGATGGGCCTGTTGCGCCAGGCCGGTGACCTGGCCTTGGCCAAACGCGCGCTGCTCACCCCCGCGGGCCCGGCCATCAGCCGCCGCCGGGCGCTCACCGGCCTGGCGCTGCTGCTGGCCGCCGGCGGTGCCTGGCGTGCCCGCGACACCGCGCTGCTGCAACCCTTGTATGCCGACTACAGCACCGCCACCGGTGAACAGCGCCGGGTGCGGCTGAGCAGCCAGCTCGAGTTGTTGCTCAACACCCGCAGCGCGGTCAATGCCCGGCGTAGCGACACACAATGGCGTATCGACCTGCTCGCTGGCGAAGTGCTGGTCGACACCACCGTGGCCCCGCCGCTGCAGCTTTACACCGGCCAACTGCAGGCCACCGCGGCCAACGCTCGCTTCAGTGCCCGGCAACTGAGCGGCGGCGGCACGCTGCTGGCGGTGCTGCGCGGTACGCTGCAAGCCAGCCCTGTGGATGCCGCCGGCACGCTGCTGCTCAAAGCCGGCGAGCAGGCCTATTTCAGCGCGGGCGCAGCCCCCCAGCGCAGCGCCCTGGAACCGGCGGCCAGCGCCTGGGCGCAAGGCATGCTGGTTGCCCATGGCCAGCCATTGCAGGCGTTTCTCGGCGAACTGGGGCGTTATCGGCAGGGCCACCTGGGCTGCGACGAGGCCTTGGCCAACCTGCCGGTGTGGGGCACCTTCCCCGTGGCCGACAGCGAGCGCGCCATCGACGCGGTGGCCACCACGCTCAAGCTCGAAGTGCAGCGTTTCACCCGGCTGTGGGTGAACCTGCGCCAGCCCGCGGGCCATGCCTGAAAAAAACCGCCGGTGCTGAGCCGTTTCGTGTTCTGGCGAGACTCATAGGCCAGAACACCGCATTCACAGGAAACGGCCCCCCATGCACTACAGCCCCCGCTCGTTCTTTCACGCACCCGCGCTCAGCGTTCTGGGTTGCGCCTTGCTGCCCAACTGGGCCGCTGCCGCAGGCAGCGAGGTGCGCCACTACGACATCCCGGCCGCGCCCTTGGCCAGCGCCCTCAACCAGTTGGGGCAACAGGCGCAACTGCTGTTGTCGTTCCCCGAAGAACTGACCCGTGGGCAAACCAGCACGCCGCTGCAGGGTGATTACACGGCCGACACCGCCTTGCAATTGCTGCTGCAAGGCACCCAAGTGGTGGCGGTGCGCCAGGCAGACGGGCGCTATACCTTCGTTCGCGCGGCGCAGGGCTCGGCCATCCAGTTGCCGGCCACGTCGATCTCCGGCATGGCCCTGGGCTTGATCACCGAAGACACCGGCGCCTACACCACCGGCACCACCACCACCGCCACCAAGCTGCCGCTGACCCTGCGCGAAACGCCGCAATCGGTCACCGTGGTGACCCGCCAGCAGATCGACGACCATGGCGCGCTGGACATCGGCGACGTGCTGCGCAATACCCCGGGCGTGTCGCGCCAGGCTTATGACAGCGAGCGCATGGAGTATTCGGCGCGCGGTTTCGCGATCACCAACTACCAGTACGACGGCATCAACACCATTTACGATGGCGTGTACGACGAAGGCACCACCCACGTCGACATGGCCACTATCGACCGCGTCGAAGTGATCAAGGGCGCCACCGGCTTGATGACTGGCTCCGGCGACCCGTCGGCGACCGTCAACCTGGTGCGTAAAAAGCCCACCCGCGACTTCAAGGCCTCGGTCAGCGCCAGCGCCGGCAGTTGGGACAACTACCGCAGCGAAGCGGACCTCTCCGGGCCGCTCAACGCCAGCGGCAGCCTGCGCGGGCGAGTGGTCGGCGCCTACCAGGACCGGCAGTCGTACCAAGACCACTACTCGCAAAAGAAGAACCTGTTCTACGGCGTGCTCGAAGCCGACCTGGCGCCCGGCACCACCGCGACCTTCGGCATCGATCAGCAGGCCGTGACGCCGCGGGGTTCGACCTGGACCGGCAACCCGGTGTACTACTCAGACGGCAGCCGCACGGACTTCTCCCGCAGCTTCAACCCGGGCGCGGACTGGAGCCGGCGGGATTTCAATTCGCTGACCTACTTCGCCAACCTGGAGCAAGCGCTGGCCAACGACTGGAAACTCAAGCTCAGCCTCGACCAGCGCACCACCGAGCATGACACCCGCCTGGCCTCGGCCAGCGGCGGCAACCCTGACCCAGTGACCGGCGAAGGCATGTTCCTCTACTGGGGCCGCTGGGAAGGCCACCGCGTGCAGAACACCGCTGACATCAATGTGTCGGGCCCCTTCACCCTCGGCGGCCGCGAGCATGAACTGGTGGCCGGCTTCATGGCCTCGCATTCCCGCCAGACCGGCGCCACCTACGACACCTCGGCCTTCAGCGAAGTCCCCGGGAGCATCTTCGAGTGGAACGGCCACCTCGCCGAGCAGACCTTCCCCAAGAACGGTAAATACGAACGCACCCAAAGCCAGAACGGCCTTTACCTCGCTACCCGCCTGCGCCCTACGGATGATCTGGCGATCATCCTCGGTGGCCGCGTCAGTACCTTCAAGTACAACGAAGACTACGCCTACAACGCCGGCAGCGGCCTGGACGACACCCATGCCGCCTACCAGCAGCACGGCGCGGTCACGCCCTACGCCGGAGTGGTCTACGACCTCAGCGAGGTGTACTCGGTGTACGCCAGCTACACCTCGATCTACCAACCGCAAGTGTATAAAGACGCCAACGGCGCAACCCTCGACCCGGTGGAAGGCCACAGCTACGAAACCGGCCTGAAAGCGGCCTGGCTGGGCGGCCAGCTCAATGGCCGCCTGGCGCTGTTTCGCCTCGAACAAGACAACGTCGCCGAGGCCATCGGGACCAACCCGGTGACCAACGAAGGCATTTACAAAGCCATCGACGGCGCCACCACCCAAGGCGTGGAGCTGGAGCTGGCCGGCGAGTTGCGCGACGGCTGGAACCTGGCCGCCGGCTACACCTATGCCCGCACCCGTGACGCCGATGGCCAGCGTGTCTACGGCTACCCGTTGATGACCACCAAACCGGAGCACGTGGCGCGGCTGTTCACCAGCTACCGCCTGCCGGGGGCGCTGGAGAAGGTCACCGTGGGCGGTGGCATCAGCTACCAAAGCGGCTTTTACGGGCAGATCTACAGCAACAGCGCGGGCGACTACACCCGCATCAAGCAGGGTGGCTTCAGTTTGGTCGACCTGATGGCGCGCTATCAGCACAACGAGCACCTGAGCGTCGCGCTCAATGCCAACAACGTGTTCGACAAGCGCTACCTCAGCGGGCTGGGCAACTTCGACACCAGCTACTGGGGTGAGCCGCGCAACCTGATGCTGACCACGCGCTGGGATTTCTAGGAGAGCCCTCAGCCCATCACCTTGGCAATCTCCGCCACCACCTGCCGGGTTGCCTGCTCCACGGTGCCCTCATTACGGCACACCACCCAGCCCTGCTCCGCGGCCGCGCGCTCGAACGCTTCGGTGCAGGCCGCCTGCGCCGCCAGGTCGCGCAGCACCGTGCTGCCCAGCCCGCGGCCCCGGGCGGCGGCCCTGGCCCAGGACACCTCTGGCGCGGTGACCACCCCCACGTGCAGGTCGGGTACTCGCACGCCCTGGGCGAGGTTCAGTTGCAAGACCTCGGCAAACGGCACCAGCCGGCGAAACGCCGCGTCGGAGGGGTACCAGCGGTCGATCAGGATGATGCAGCCCGGCGGCTGCTGCGGCAGCACATGCTGGCTGATCCAACCGCGGCTGGCGGCCAGGCGCTGGCACACCTGCCACTCAAGTGCCTGGCAGGGCTGGCGGGCGAGCTGGTTGACCAGCGCCATGGTGCCGGCCCGGTCAGGGTCGTGGTTGCGCTCGCTCAACCGCACCACCGCCCGGTTGCCCGCGCGCAGGGCGTGGGCGATGGCCTCGAGCAGGGTGGTCTTGCCGGTGCCCTTGGGGCCATCCAGGGCGATGAACAGAGTGCGAGGCATGGGCTGGACCGTGGGGAACCGGCGCGCAGTCTAACCCGCTCAGCGTTGGTTGATCACCGCGACGTTACCGGCGCCGCCGGCCTGGGTCACGTTGGCGTTCAGCGCGGTGCCGGTCTGGGTCACCCGCGCACTGTTGGTGAAATACCGGGTGCCGGTGCCGCTCTGGTTCAGGGTCAGGCTGTTCTGGCTGCCCACCTGGGCCAGCGTGGCCTCGTTGAAGTCGCCGGTCTGGCGGCTGTTGACCACGTTGAGGTTACCCGCCTGGGCGATGTCGGCGTTGAGCTCGGTGCCGCGCTGGTAGGCCACTACGCTGTTGTCGTTACCCACGTTCTGGCGCGCGGTCAGGTTGTTGCGAAAGCCGTCTTCCTGGCGCAGGTCGCCGCGGTTGCCCACCCCCACCTGCTGCAGCGTGGCCGTGCTGAAGCCGGTGGCCAGTTGGTTCACCGTGCCCACGTTGGCGGTGTTCTGCTGGTCGATGGTCACCCGGCTGCCGGAGCTGGCATCCTGCACCAGGGTGGCCACGTTGCTGGTGCCCTCCTGGCTGATCACCGCGCGGCTGCCGCCCAGGTTGGGCCCGGTGTTGCTCTGGTTATTGCTGGCGACGTTGCCGGTGCCTACCTGGCTCACGCTGGCGTAGGCAGACAACGTATGCACCTGGTTGAGGGTGCCCTGGTTGCCGTTGCCATCCTGGCTGATGCCGGCGAACCCCGAGCTGCTGGAGGTTTGCGTCAGCCAGGCGCGGTTGTTGGCGTTGTTCTGGCTGAGGTTGGCTTCGCCGCCGATGTTGCCCTGCTGGGTCACCCAGCCGCCGTTGCCAGTGCCGGTTTGCCGCAGCGTCGCCAGGCTGCGGTACTGGTTGTTGTCCTGAACGATCGCCCCGGTATTGTCGGAACCGGCCTGGGTCAACAGCGCCTGCGGGTTGTTGCTGGCGCCCACCGGGGCGCCTTTGGGCGAGGTCTGGGTGATGCTGGCGGTGTTGCGCTCGCCGCCACTCTGGCTTGCGCCGGCGTTGTTCAGGCTGCCGGCCTGGGTGATCGCCAGGGTGCTGTGAGCGCTGCTCTGGCTGACGGCCAGGGCCGTGCTGCCGGCGCTGTTGTTGCTGCCGGTTTGCTCAACAGTGAGGTAAGAGCCGACCGCGCCGGCCTGGTCGATCACCACGCTGTTGTAGCTGCCACTTTGCAGCGAGGTAACGCTGCCATTCTGGGCGGCGGCGGCACCGCTGAGGGCGGCGAGTACGGCAACGGCGACGAAGGTTTTGCGAGCATTCATGAAGCGGTCCTTATGTGCGGGCGTTGGCGGGGGTAAGCGTTGCGATGGGCTGGCGGGCCGGCTTATTGCTGCTTGACGGTGGCGCTGCCGTGGTTGCCCCACTGGGTAACGGTCACCCGCCCGCCAAAGCCGTTCTGGGTCACGCTGGCCTGGTTGCCACTGCCGTACTGGCCCACGAACGCTTGGTTGTAGCTGCCGTTCTGCACCACGGTGGCGGCGTTGGCGGTGCCCACCTGGGCGATCGCGGCCTGGTTGTAGCGGCCGGCCTGGGTCACCGCCAGGCTGTTGTTCAGCCCCTGCTGGCTGGCGGCGATCACACTGTTGGCGCCGGCCTGGTTCAGGTTGGCGGCGTTGGCGCTGCCGGCCTGGCGCTGCCAGATGGCTTGGCTGGCGCCGCTTTGGTCAAGCCGTGCCTGGTTGAAGCTACCGGCCTGGCCCAGGTCTACCGCGCTGCCGCGAACGGCCAGGCTGGCGTAGCGGCTCTCACTGACCAGGTCCGCGCCCAGGGCCGCGGCGCTGCACAACAGCAGGGTGGCCGGCAACACGAGCCGGGTGAACAAGGTGGCGTGGGGCATGGGGTGGGCAGCCAGGGTAACAAGGTAGATACACTCTAGCGGCAGCCGCCGGGATTGCGCGGGTGCCGGCAAAACCTTGGGTTCCTGGCTGTTTTTGCCGCGAATACGCCAAAAAACTCGCGGCACGGGGCCGCCAAAAGCGAGGCGGTGGGAAAGGTGGCGCCAGAGGTTCGCTGGGGTGGCCTATCGCCCGGCACAGCCGGAGTGCAGTTCACTTAAGCAATCAGAGCACCAAATCGGGAATGAAAAGCCCTAATGACTTCAGGTGGTTTTAGTGAGCGCATGACCTGACTGGCCCTCCGCCCGGCACAGCCGGCCTCCCACCAGATTTGTGTAAGTGCTTGATTTACGGGGCAACACAGAACCCGTGGGAGGCCGTGGTCCGGCACTCCGGCTGTGCCGGGCGAAGGGCCCTCAAGCCATGCGCCGGGCCTCAGCACGCACAGGCAACCCCACCCGGGGTACCACTGCCGCCCGCCAGCGCCAGGCCCTCATCGAGCCAGCCGGTGACCCCGCCGAGCATTTCCTTGACCGCGTAACCCAACTGGGCCAGGCGCGCGGCGGCGCGGTGCACGCCGTTGCAGTGTGGCCCGGCGCAATACACCACAAACAGCGTATCGGCCGGGAACGCCGCCAGGCGCTCGGCGCTGAGGGTGCGGGTGGGCAGGTTGATGGCGCCGGGCACATGCCCGGCGGCAAAGGCCGCGGGGCTGCGCACATCGGCCAGCACGTAGTCGGCCTGGCCGGCCTGCTGGCTGTGGTACACATCCGAGCAGTCGGTTTCGAACGCCAGGCGCCGGCTGAAGTGCGCGTAGGCATCAGCCGCCGCGGCGGCGGGTATTTCACGGATCAAATTGGGCATGGCAAGGCTCCGGGTGCTATTGACGTGGCACCACTGTATGGCGGCACCGCGCTGCGCTACAGTGGCGCATTTGCCATCAACTGGTAGTTTTCCGCCAATGCACAGCGCGCCCGGCTTAGTGGCCATCCTGGCCTACGACGGTTTATGCACCTTCGAGTTTGGCATCGCCATCGAAGTGTTCGCCTTGCCTCGCCCTGAATTCGACTTCCCCTGGTACCGCCACTGCGTGGTCGCGGTCGACCCAGGCCCGCTGCGCGCGCTGGGCGGCTTTGTGATCCACGCCGATGCCGGCTACGAGGCCCTGGCCGAGGCCCGCACGGTGATCATCCCCGGCTGGCGCAACCGCGATGAGCCCCCGCCGCCAGCCTTGCTGTCGGCCTTGCGCGCCGCCCATGGGCGTGGCGCGCGGCTGTTGTCGATCTGCTCGGGGGCCTACGTGCTGGCCGCCGCCGGGCTGCTCGATGGCCAGCGCGCCACCACCCACTGGCGTTACAGCACCGACCTCGCGCAGCGGTTTCCGGCGATCGAGGTCGACCCCGCCGTGCTGTATGTCGACAACGGCGCGGTGATCACCTCCGCCGGCAGCAGCGCCGGCCTCGACGCCTGCCTGCACCTGGTGGAGCGCGACTTCGGCGCCCATGTGTCAAACACCGTGGCCAGGCGCCTGGTGATGGCGCCGCAGCGCTCTGGCGGCCAGGCGCAGTTCATTGCCGCGCCGGTCGCGCAGGCCCCCCGGCATGACCTCGCGGCGCTGCTGGAGTGGGCCCGCGAGCACCTCAGCGAACCGCTGAGCGTGCCGCAATTGGCGGCCAAGGCGTTGATGAGCGAACGCACCTTCCTGCGCCGCTTCCATGAGGCCACCGGCATGGCGCCCAAAGCTTGGCTGCAACACGCGCGCCTGGCCCAGGCCCGCGCGCTGCTCGAAAGCACCGGCCTGAACACCGAGCAGATCGCCGAGCGTTGCGGTTTTGCCTCGGTCGAGGGCTTCAGGGTGGCGTTTCGCAAAGCCGTTGGCCTGGCGCCGTCGTTGTACCGCGGCGGCTTTGGCCAGCGCTGAGTCAGCGCGCGGCAGCGCCCTGCCCCGGCAAACAACGCCGAAACAACTGCTGCAAGGGCCGCTGGCGCTGGGCACTGCGCTCGATCAGCACCAGCTCCCGGTAGAACACCCGCGCGCCCAGCTCAAGCACCCGTACCCCTTCGCGGCGCTCCAGCCACAACCCCGCCAGCGGGATCAACGACACCCCGAGCCCGCTTTGCACCATCTTCACGATCGCATCCAGTTCATCGAGCTCCAGCACCTGGCGGGGCTCGATGCGCTGCTCGCGCAGGAACTGGCTGACCAGCCGCCCGCCGAACGAGGCGCGGTCATAGCGCACGAACGGCTGCTGCTCGAGCAGCGCGAGCGGGCACTCCCCGGCCAGCGCCGGCGGGGTGATCAACACGAAGGGTTCGCGGGCGATCACCTCGCAGTGCAAGTCGCTGGGCAGGTCGAACGGCGGGCGGATCAGGATCGCCACGTCGAGCTCGCCGGCATCCAGTTGGCTCAGCAGGTTGATCGACACCCCCGGCACCAGCTTGGCGTCGATCTGCGGCGCCTGCTCGCGCAAGCGCACCAGCGCGGCGGGCAACAGGCCGGTTTGCACCGAGCCGATGGCGCCGATGCGCAGCTCGCCGCGGTAGCTGTCCAGGCTGTCGGGCTGGCCCATGGCCTGGAACAGCTCGAGCAGTTGTTCGGCGATCGGCAGCGCGCGCTGGCCGGCGGCATTCAGGCTCGCCGCGCGCGCGCTGCGGTCGAACAAGGTGATGCCCAAGGCCTGTTCGAGGTGCTTGATCTGCGCGCTGACCGCCGACTGGGTCAGCCCCACCTGCTGCCCGGCGGCGGCGAAGGTGCCGCGTTTGGCCACCGCCAGGAAGGTACGGATTTCACGAAGCATCAGGCCCACCAGCATCGGAATTATTGGCTCTCAGGCACAAAAATATCCGCTTTGCATCGAAATTAAAATACTCAAGAATGCGCGTATACCTCCCCCACACAACGAGGACCACCCGTGAGCCTGTCGCCTTTCCACCTTGCTATCCCCGTGTATGACCTCGCCGCCGCGCGCGCCTTCTATGGCGAGGTGTTCGGCCTGGCCGAAGGCCGCTCCAGCGACCACTGGGTCGACTTCAACTTCTACGGCCACCAGTTGGTGATCCACGAACACCCCAAAACCGCCTCGCAGGAATCGGCCCACACCAACGCGGTCGACGGCCACAACGTGCCGGTGCCGCACTTCGGCATCCTCCTGAGCTTCCCGGAGTGGGAGGCCCTGGCTGAGCGCCTGCGCGCCCGCGGCACGGCATTCGTGATCGAGCCGTACATTCGCTTCAAGGGCGAGGTTGGCGAGCAGGCCACCATGTTCCTCTTCGACCCCTGCGGCAATGCCCTGGAGTTCAAGGCGTTCAAGGACATGAGCCAGTTGTTCGCCAAGTGACCGCGCGGGCCGGGTGGCCTCAGGCATCCCAACGCGGGGCGAACGGCGGCGTGACAAAACGCTGGCCCTTTGGCAAGGCGGCGATCGCCGCCCGGTCCTGGTCATCCAGCCGAAGGTTCACGGCCTGCAAGTTGGCCACCTGGCTGGCGCGCCGTTGCGCCTTGGGAATGGCGATCACCCCCGGCTGATCGAGCAACCAGGCGATGGCGATTTGCGCGGCGCTGGCGCCATGCTTGCTGCCGATGCGCGCCAAGGTGGGGTCCGCTGCCGCCCGGCCCTGGGCCAACGGCGCATAGGCCACCAGCGGAATGCGCTGGCTGCGCAGGTACGCCAGCATGGGGCCTTGGTCGAGAAACGGGTGGTACTCCACTTGGTGGCAGGCAATCGCGGCGCCCACCTCTTCGACCGCCAGGCGCAACAGCGGCAAATTGAAGTTGCACACACCAATGGCCCGGATCCGCCCCGCCTGGCGCTGGGCTTCCAGCACTTGCAGCGCTGCTGGCAGGTTCATGCCCGCCGCCGGCCAATGGATCATGTACAGGTCCACGTAGTCGAGCCCGAGCTTTGCCAGGCTGCTCTCCAACGCGCGTTCGATGGCACCTGGGCCGAGGTGTTCATGCCAGACCTTGGTGGTCACGTGCAAGGCCTCGCGTGGCAGCGCGGCGGCGGCGATGGCTGCGCCGACCGCGGCTTCGTTCTGGTACATCTCGGCGGTATCGATATGGCGGTAGCCCACTTCCAGCGCGCTTTCGACGGCCGGCTGGCAGTCACCGCCGGGCATGCGAAAGGTACCGAAGCCAAGTTGGGGAATGTGGATGCCTTGGGTCAGGAGGGTATTCATCGAGGTTCTCCGTGCGGGTAGGTGAGAAGCCACTGTCCCATGCATGGCATTGATGAATAAAGTATGCTCTGGTCAATGCTGAAATGACTAAAATCACTAATAATGGCAAGCCAGGGTGAACCATGACATTCGATGGGCGCTTGTTCTCAGGCATCACCGTGCTCGCGGCGGTGGTTGAAAGCGGCAGTTTCGTGCGCGCCGCCGACGCGCTGGGGCTGTCGCCTTCAGGGGTCAGCCGGGCCATCAGCCGGCTGGAAAAACACCTCGGCGTGCGCCTGCTCGAACGCACCACCCGTGCCCAGGCACTGACCGACGAAGGCCGCCGGCTGGTGAACGCCATCGGCCCGCACATGGCGGGCATCGAAGCGGCGGCGGCGGTGGTGTCCGGTGCCTCGGGCGTGGTGCGCGGCAAGCTACGGGTGAACCTCGACCCGTTTTTCTCCAGGACTGTGCTGGCCTCGCGGCTACCGGAATTCCTCGCGCTGCACCCGGCGTTGGCGGTTGAGATGATCATGCGCGATAACGTAGGTGACCTGGTCGCCGATGGCTTCGACCTGGCCATCCGCTTTGGCCCGCCGGCGGCCGGCAGCCTGATCGCCCGCAAACTGCTCGACACGCGCATCATCACCGTGGCCTCACCGGGCTACCTTGCCCGCCACGGCCGGCCGGCACACCCGAACGAGGTGGTCCAACACTCACGCATTCTGTTTTTCAACGCGGCGGCGTCCAAGCCCTTCGAATGGGAGTTCCACCGCGCCGGCCAGGTCATCACCCTCCCCGCCGAGGGGCGCCTGTTGGTGTCTGACGTCGGCACCATGCTCGAAGCCTGCGTACGTGATGGCGGTATCGCCCAGGTCATGGCGTTGGGCACCGAAGCCTTGCTGCGGCAGGGCCGGCTGGTCGACCTGTTTCCAGACTGGCCAGACGAGCGCTTCGCCCTTTATGCGCTCTACCCTTCACGGCGCCAGCAGGCCGCGAAGCTGAAGGCGTTCATCGAGTTTTGCGCCGAGGCGTTTCGCGCCGCGGGCGAATAGGCGGGCCCGTGTTGAACTCAGCGAACAGTGCTACCCGCCGGGTTGCGAAACGGCCCGCGCATCAAGGCGCAAAGAGCAGGCAATCTTTCACGCCGGCGCTATTAACTTCAAACGCTGCTTATTTAATAACATTTACTTAAGCCACCGATCACAATAACGGTTATTACACAAACACCGGCACGTGCGCTTAAACGATATTTCCTTCTCGGCCAAAGTTTTCGATTAATACACCCTCTTTGATCGAGAGCTTTATTTCATGCCGCTAGCACTTCGTGGCCGCTTGGCCAGCCAAGCCTACACAGGCCCCCACACCGCGCTCGAGCAATACCTGGCGTTTTATCGCCCGGCCGGCACGCCGGGCTTTCACAGCGCTGTCGTGGCCGCATCGGCCCAGGAGCAGGAGCGCCTGGGCTACGACAGCACCCTCTATCCGCAACGCGCCACCGGCCCCGCGGTGTGGCCGGTCGTGGGCTGGGCCTTGAGCGCCACCCAGCGCCTGGCGGTCGTGGCCGCCCACCGGGTGGGCGTTGAGTTGCCAAGCGTGGCGGCGCGCGCGCTGGCCACCCTGGACCGTTTGAGCAACGGCCGCGCCGCCGTGCATGTATTGCAGGGCCGCGACGACCTCGACGTTCAGCGCGATGGCATGTTCCTCGCTAAGCCCCAGCGTTACGCGCTGGCGGAAGAGTATCTGGACGTTTTCACCCGCACGCTGGAGAGCGACCAGCCGTTCGACTACCACGGGCAGTTCTACCAGTTGGAAAACGCCCAGGCGGATATCCAACCGGCCCAGCGCCCTCGCCCGACGATCTCGATTCCGGGAACGTCCGATCATGGCGTGACCCTGGCCGCGCGCTACGCCGATGTGTACAGCGTGCCGATCGCCACCGAGCAGACCGCTTCGCGCGCGATCACGCGGATCCGCTTGCAGGCAGACCAACTCGGGCGCACCCGCCCGCTCGGCTATTGGGCCGATGCCAACATCATTCTTGGAACGACCGACGCGCAGGCCTGGGCCTGGGCGCACCAGATCGCCGACACCTTGCAGGCCGAAAAGGCAAGCACGCCAGCCTACGACCATGGCAACGCGCAAGCGGCGCTGCAGCAATGGGGCGCCCATGAACACAGTGGTGCCTGGTACCCCAGGCTCAACCAGCTCACCGGGCATGGCTACACCTTGGTGGGCAGTGTCGACAGCCTTGCCCGGCACCTGCTGGACTTCTACCAGTTGGGTATCGAGACCATCACCCTGGGCGGCATTGCCAACCGTTTCGATGCCCAGGGGCGCAGCTGCAGTGACCCTGAGCAACTGGCGTTATTGAAAGCGTTGATCGACGCCCTGCACCACGGGGCCCTGCTCATCGACGCCCAGCGCGGCGTAGCCCGCGCGGCCTATTGAACGCTGCCTTCGCAGCTCCGGAGCTCGCATGCCCATAGACATCCGCGGCCGCCTGCCGTTTTGCGGCAAACGCCCAACCCGCGATAGCGAAGCCGGGCGTTACGCCGCCTTCTTCGTGCCATCGCCTACCCGTACCACCGCCGACGCCCAGGTGATCATCCGCGCCGCCCGTGAACAACAAGCCTTGGGCTATGACAGCAGCCTGATCCCTACCAACAGCGCCCGGCCGGATGTCTGGGCGTGCTGCGGCTGGGCGCTGGCGGCGACCGACCGCTTGCACCTGGTCGGCGCCTTGCGCATGGGCTGGCAGCAACCCACGCTCGCCGCGCGCACCCTCGCCACGCTGTCGCAGTTGTCTGGCGGGCGCATTCACGCGCATTTGCTGCAAGGCCGTAGCGATGAAGACATGCGCCGAGACGGCGACAGGCTGCCGAAGGCTGAGCGCTATGAGCGCTCCGAGGCGTTCCTGCAGGTGTTCAAGCGTACCTTGCAGAGCACCACGGCGTTTGATTTCGACAGCCCGTATTACCGCGTCAAGGGCGCGTTCAGTGCAGTCAAACCGCTCCCCGGGCTGACGCTGCATATGCCGGGAGGCTCTGAAGCAGGCCAGCAGTTGGCCGCGCGCCATGCCGACGTCTGGGCGGTGGCCGGCCGCAGCACGGCGGAAGTCGCACAGGCGATCGAACGGATGCGCCAGTTGGCTCACGCGCAACGGCGCACGCTTGGCGGGTTCTGGGCCGGCGGCTTCAACGTGATCCTCGGCGAGACCGACGAACAGGCCTGGGCCAAGGCCACGGCGATCACCGAGGAGGTACGCCGCCACCTGCACACACCGCCCAGCGAACGCCGCGGCCCGCTGCAACCGAGCGGCGACGCGCTGTACCTGGGGCTCAGCGAACTGACCGGCCACGGCCCATCGTTGGTGGGCAGCCCGCAAACGCTGGCCGCGCGGGTCCTCGAGTATTACCGCGCCGGGGTGACCTGCATCACCCTGGGTGGCTTGTGCGAATACCAGAGCGACGATGGCAGCGACCTGATCGGTGCGCATGACCGCCAATTGCTGGCCGAGCTGATACGCCAGGTGCGCGCGCGGGTCGCGGCCCATGACGCCTCCCTTCCCCCTCAAAGCGCCAGGAGCCTTGAATGAGCGCCAACCCACTCTATTACTCCATTTGCCCGGTCTACGTGGCATCGCATGTGTCCAAAGCGCTGGGCTGGCTGGACAGCGAACTGCTGGCCGTCGATGCCCGCGCCCAGCGCCTGGAACGCCACCCCAGCGGCCAGGGCGCGGTGATCCACTCGCGGCACAGCGAGCGTTACCAGATCCGCGACGGCGGCAACGTACCGGCGCTGTCGGCCCGTGCCGACCACAGCGATACCGTGCTGCTGGCCAGCACCGAGGTCAACCAGGGCGGCCAGGTCGTGGTCCGCGCAGACGCCCCGCTGTGGCGGGTGGCCGACCTTAAGGGCCTACGCCTGGGCCTCTCGCGCAGCGAAGACAACACCCGCGTCGACTGGTGGCGGGCCAATTCTCAACGCAGCTTGCAACTGGCCCTGCGCCGCGCCGGTGTGAGCGATGCCGAGGTGCACTGGGTGGATGTCGCGCACAGCCCCAGCTCGGGCGAGTGGCGCGCCGCCCGGGCGGCGGCGAGCAACACCGAACGGGTCTTGCAATTGCCCTTCACCCCGGAGTTCGCCGCCTTGGAGCGCGGTGAAGTCGACGCGATCTACAGCACCCAGGGCCGCTCGCGGATCTATGAGAATACCGGGCGTTTCAAGGTGATCGAAGACCTCAGCCATGCACCGGACTGGGTCGCGCGGATTGCCACCACCCCTTACACCCTGGTCGCCTCCAAGGCCCTGGTCGACGAGCGGCCCGAGGTCGCGGTGGCCTGGTTGCGCGCCAACCTGCGGGCCGCGCGCTGGATCCGCGAAAACCCCTTGGAGGCCGCGCGGATCCTCCATCAGGTGACCTACGACGCCACCGTCGACGACGTGCTGGAGGTGGTTCAGGCCACTGACTTCACCCCGTCGCTGGCAGCGCGCAACCTGGCCGCCTTGCGCCACGGCAAGGATTGGCTGCGCCAGCAGCACTACCTGCAGAACGATTTTGCCATCGACGCGTGGGCCCAACCGCAGTGGTTGGCGCAAGCACACGCCAGCCTGGCCGAGCTCACCGAGGTGCACCATGGCGCTTGAATTGCGTGGCCGCCTGGGCATGGGCCGCAGCCAAACCGGCACCGCCCGCGCGGTGTTCACCCCCGCGGCCTTTCCACCGCCCTACAGGCTAGACCCCACGGCGCTTGTCGAGCTTGCGCGCAGCCATGAACGCCACGGCCTGGACGCCATGTTGATCGCGCAGAACGGCTCGAGCGCCGACGTGTGGAGCCTGGCCGCCTGGAGCCTCGCGCAGACGCAGCGGATCACCGCGGTGATTTCCCACCGCCCAGGCCTGCAAGCCCCGACCCTGGCCGCCCGCGCGTTCGCCTCGCTCGACCAGTTGTCTGGCGGGCGGGTGTCGTTGCACGTTATCCAGGGCTCTCAGGACCGCGAACAGCAACGTGATGGCGACCTGCTCGACAAGCCTGCCCGCTATCGCCGCAGTGGCGAATACATCGAAGTGTTCAAGCGCAGCCTGACCGCGACCGAGCCTTTCGACCACGACGGTGAGTTCTACCAGGTTCGCCAGGGCTGGTCGCAGATCCGCCCGCTGCAAACACCGCTGCCGTTCTTGTCATCCGCCGGTGCCAGTGACGCCGGTATCGAGTTCGCCGCCCAGCACATGGACGGCTATGCGCTGTTCCCGGAACCCCTGGCGCAGACCGCGCAATTGCTGGCGCGGGTACGCCAGGCCGCCGCCCGCCACGGGCGCACGCTGCGCTTCTGGCGCGACGCCAATTTTGTACTGGCGGCCACCGACGCACAGGCCCGGGAAAAGGTCGAGCGATTGGCCGAAGACCTCTTGGCCCGGCACGCTCAACAGACCGACGCAGGCCAGGTGGAAAGCGAGGGGCTCAAGCGCGTGCACCACGCCGCCCGTGCGCAAGACTGGCACGACCGGGCGCTGTACACCGGCCTGATGAAGTTCGGCATGGGCGGGCCGCCGTTTGCCGGCAGCCCGGAAACCGTCGCGGCAGCGGTGCTCGACTACTACGACCTGGGTATCGAACTGTTCTCGGTGGGTTTCGATGGCGACCCACAACCCGATAGCGCATTGGCCGCGGAACTGTTCGATCGCCTGCGCGCTGGCGCGGCCGCGCGGGACCGCCGCGCGCAAAAGGTGACCGGGTGATGGCCGGGCCGGGCGCCAGGTGGGCGGGTTGGCACCGGGGCTTGGGCACTTGGGGGTTGGCCGCGCTGGTCGGGGTGTTCTACGCAGGGCCGCTGCTCAGCCTTGCGGTGGGCGCGTTTCGCAACACCGCGCCTGGCCAGCCAGGGCATTGGACGCTGGCGGCATGGCGGGCCCTGGTGGCCGACGAACGCTTGCGCGAGGCACTGGGCAATGCACTGCTACTGGCCTCGGCCAACCTGCTGATCGCCGTACCACTGGCCGTGCTGCTGGCCTGGCTCGCGGTGCGCAGCGACCTGCCCGGGCGCCGGGCGATCACCCCGGCCATGCTGGTGATGTTCGCCTTGCCCTCGTTGTTCTACGCCATGGGCTATGAGCTGCTGGCCAACCCCTACACCGGGCTGTTGAACGGTATCCTCGGCCGCTTGGGGGTGGCGTTCAGGTTCAACATCGAGACGCTCACCGGCCTGGTGGCGGTGAACACCTTTCGCTGTGTGGCATTCAGCTACCTGTTCTTGCTGGGCCCGGTCAAAGCCTTGGCCAGCGAGCAGGAGGAGGCCTCGCGCACGGCGGGGCGGAGCGCCACGGCCACGTTCTGGCGCATCAGCCTGCCGGCGCTGGCCCCGGCCATCAGCGCCGCCGCCCTGTTCGCGCTGATGGGCGGGCTGGAGGTGTTCGACCTGGCAATGATCATTGGGGTACCGGCCAACCTGCCGATCGTGGCCGTGCAACTGTACGATTGGCTCAGCCAACCGCAGCCACGCTACGGCCAGGCCAGCGCGCTGGCACTGAGCCTGGTGGCGCTGCTGGCGCTGGCCATGGCGCTGCGCACGCGCGGGCTCGGCGCGCGGGGCTTTGTCAGTATTGGCGGCAAGGCACAACGGCGGGGCGGCCTCAGCCTGGGGTACGCGCGCTGGCCACTGTCGGCGTTGGTCTGGGCGTACCTCGGCGCGGCCCAACTGCTGCCGATCGGCACCTTGATCTACGCCTCATTCCAACCGCTGCCAGGGGTCGCCGGGCCACTGGGCCTGGTGCATTACCGGGTGCTGTTCGCCAGCCCGGGGGTCGCCAGCGCGGTGGGCAATACGTTCTGGCTAGCGGCCACCCTGGGTGCCACCGTGTCGGCCTGCGGCCTGGCCCTGGCGCAACTGCAACAGTCACTGCCTGCCTTGCCGCGGCGCTGGATTCAACTCTGCACCGCCGCGCCACTGGCGATGCCGGGCGTGGTCGTGGCCCTGGCCATTACCTGGTCCTATGTCGCGACCCCCGGCCTGCGCGCCCTCTATGGCAGCTTCGCGATGATGAGCATCGCCCTGCTGATCGCGCTGACGCCCCTCGCCGTGCAGCTAGGCCAGGCCAGCCTGGCCCAGGTGGCGCCGCAGTTGTTCGAGGCTGCCCGGGTATGCGGCGCCACCCCACTGGCTGCCTGGTTCAGCATCACGCTACGGCTGTGCCTGCCGGGTTTCCTCGCGGGCTGGTACCTGGCGCTGATCGCCATCGCCGGGGCCTTGGACATCCCGTTGTTATTGGGCGGCCCAGGCCTCGAAACGCTGGCCACGCAAGTCTTCACCTTCAATGCCCGTGGCCAACCCGGCGAAGCCGCCGCGCTGCTGTGCGTGTTGCTGTTGTTCATCCTATTGCCCTTGCTGCCCCTGGCGGCCTGGCGCGCACGGCAGCGCCTGCTGCCCCTGTTTACCCGGAGCCGAGATGACTCGTATCGAACTGCATGACCTGCGCAAGCGCTTTGGCGCGGGCGGTGACACCACCAAAGCCATCAATGGCGTGGACCTGGTGATCGAGCCGGGTGAATTCCTGGTGTTACTGGGCCCCAGCGGCTGCGGCAAAACCACCACCCTGCGCTGCCTGGCCGGCCTCGAACACCCGGACGGCGGGAGCATCGACATGGCCGGCAAGCGGGTCGCCGACAGCGCCCGGCGGCAGTTCGTACCGCCGCACAAGCGTGACCTGGGCATGGTGTTCCAGGGCTATGCGCTGTGGCCACACCTGAACGTGCTGGATAACGTCGCCTACCCGGTCAAGGCACGGCATGGCCGCCGTGGCGCTCGCGACCAGGCATTGGCGGCGCTGCGCCGGGTCGGCCTGGAGCAGTACGCCGGGCGTTATCCCGCCGCCCTCTCGGGCGGCCAGCAGCAGCGGGTGGCGCTGGCCCGCGCACTGGCCGGCAACCCCGGCGTGCTGCTGTTCGACGAGCCGCTGTCGAACCTGGACGCCACCCTGCGAATCGAGTTGCGCCAAGCGCTACGGGCCTTGCACCGGCAATTGGGGTACACCGGGGTATACGTGACCCATGATCAGAGCGAAGCGCTCGCCCTGGCCGACCGGGTCGCGGTCATGGCGCAAGGGCAACTGGCGCAACTGGCGCGCCCTGAAACCCTCTACAACGCGCCTGCTTCAGCGTTCGTGGCGCGCTTTGTAGGCTTCGAAAATATCCTGCCGGCGCAGGCCATACGCACGGCTGGCGACGGCGCCTGGTATGAAGCCGGCCTTGGCGCCCCGCTATGGCTGCCCGGCCAGGTACAGCCGGGGGCTGCCAGCACCTTGGCGTGGCGGGCCAAGCACCTGCGCCTGAGCACCGTGCCGGCCCCGCACGCGCTGAAAATCACCGCGCAGGTGGTGGATGTGCTGTTTCAGGGCGGCCATTACCTGGCCCAGGTGCAAACCCCTGGCACACGGCTGCACGTGCGCATCGCACCGCCCGCCTTGCCGGCGATTCTTCAAGCAACGGCCGCCCACCAGGCGGTTTACCTGCATATCGATATAGCCCACACCGCGCGGTTCTCCCGCCACGATACGCTCAGCGAGGCGCCGCGGCAGGCAGCCGCCGCGGTGGGCCCAGCCTTGGCAAAGGTTTTATAAACTTAAGCAGTTGCCAATTCGATATATTACAGCGCGCAGCGCCGGGCTTTACCCTGAACACTTTGCATCAGCCAGTACGGCGGGGCTCGGAAAACATGGCAGGGTTGGCGTTAAATCTTAATCTACTGGCTACCCTCGACGTGTTGCTCAGGGAAGACAGCGTCAATCGCACCGCGGCACGCTTCGGTGTAAGCCAAGCCGCTGTCAGTGCCCAACTGGCTAAACTTCGCGCGCACTTTGGCGACGAACTTTTCGTGCCCAGGGGGCGGCGCCTGGTCAAAACACCCTTCGCTGAAACCTTGGTCGGCCCGGTCCGCGACCTTATCGACCGCAGCCGCCAGGTGATCAGCCTCCGGCAGAGTTTCGACCCGCTCACCTCCGATCGCTCGTTTCGCCTGCATGCCGGCGACATCGACTCCATATTGCTGCTCGCGCCACTGGTGCGCTGCCTGCAAAGCGCCGCGCCGGGCATGCGGGTGCATAGCCATGGCGCGGCGGCGAACCCCGCCAACGTGGATTTTTTCATCCGCCCGATCGGCATGCACAACCCCGAGGCGCCCTACGACACCCTCTACACCGACCATTACTGCGTGTTGGCGGACCAGGCCCACCCCGAGCAAGCGGCCGCTTGGGACATCGAGCGTTACCTGGCACTCGAGCATGTGGTGCGCCATGTAGGGCACAGCGGCGCACTCAGCTTCGAGGCCGCGACCATGGCGCGCCTCGGCCATGCGCGCAAAACCGGGATGATCGTCGAATACTATGGCAGCGTGGCGCCTTTGTTGGTCGGCACCCGTTATGTGTCGACGGTGCCGTCACGTTTTGCCGCGGAGATGGCCAGGCTGTATCCGCTGAAGATACTGCCATTGCCCTTCGCCTTTCCCGAGCAAAGCATTGTGCTGCAATGGAGCGAGCACTTGGCCAATGACAGCGCCGCGTTGTGGATGCGCAACTTTATTCAACAGATCGCCCATACGCTTTATGCAACTGGGCACTGCTCTACCCCTCATGAATACTGATAGCAGGCACTACTATTAATTATATTTCCTCTGGCGAAGTTCCTCGCCTTAAATGTTATTTCTCAGGCGCATTACAACTACCTATCTTCGGCAGCCATTACCGACGACAGGATGTTTTTAAATGCCACCTCGCCACGCCACCCTCCCGTTCAGGCTCACCTTGCTCAGCGTGCTGATCGCCAGCCATGGGCTGAACGGTTCCGCCGCCGTAGCCGCGGACGCCACGCCCACGCCCACGCCCGCCAGCGAGGCAGGCGGCACCGTATTGGACCCAGTCATCAGCCTCGGTACGCGCCGCTCGGACGCGACCTCGCTCAACAGCAGCGCGCCGGTGGATGTGATTTCCGCGGAGCAACTGCAGCGCACCTCGGGCACGGGCCTGAGCGGCATCCTGCAAAACCTGTTGCCGTCGTTTCACTTCCCGCAAAACATGCAACAGGCCGATGCCGTGTACTCGGTAGGCGGTGGTTCATTGCGCGGCTTGCCATCCGGGGAAACCCTGGTACTGATCAACGGCAAGCGCCGGCATACGTCGCCGTTGCTCAACATCGGCAGCGTGTATGACCGTGGCTCGACCAACACCGACCTCAATGCGATCCCGGTCAGCGCGATTGACCATATCGAAGTGCTGCGTGACGGCGCGGCCGCACAGTATGGCTCCGATGCGATTGCCGGGGTGATCAACGTGGTGCTCAAGGAGCGTGACAGCGGTGGTGGTTTGAATACCCGTATCGGCCAGTACAGCAAGGGCGACGGGCTGCGCAAAAGCTACGGTGGCTGGAAGGGCTTCGCCCTGCCCGGGGATGGCTTCCTGACCCTGAGCCTGGACGGGCTCGACAAGAACAGTACCCGCTCCGCGGCCGGCGACCAGCGCCACTTCTATAACAGTGACGGTAGCGAGATCCCGTTCGACAGGCACTGGGCGACCGGTGATGCCGCCGCGGACCGCTACAGCTTCGCGCTGAATGCCGACGTGGGCCTGAGCGATGCCCTGCGGGCCTACGGCTTCGCCACCTACAGCTACGACCGGGTACGCGCGAACACCCCCTTCGTGGTGCCGACCAATGCCAATAACCGCCGCGACGTGTACCCCTCGGGCTACGTGCCGGAAGTCACCTTGAAAACCGAGGACATCGGCGCGACCACGGGGCTCAAATACGACGCCGGCAACCTGGGGCGCTGGGACTTCTCCCTGACCCACGGGGAAAACCGCTCGCGCTACTATCGGCCCGTCACCCTCAACCCCACCTATATCGACGCTGAAGACACCACCAAGAACTATTCGGGGCAGTTCCGCTTCTACCAGAACAACGCCACCCTGGACTACGTCAATGACCTCGACTTCGCCGGGCTTGCCCACCCCGTGACCGTCAACGCCGGGGTTGCCTGGCGCAACGAACGCTTCGAGGAACTGGCCGGTGATGAAGACTCCTGGCAGACCGGCGACTACCGCAATGCCAACGGCTCCACGCCTAACCCCGGGGCGGGCTACCGCCCCAGCGACGAAGGGGTGTTCAAGCGCAACGTCATCGGCGTGTATGGCGGGGCGGAACACCAACTGACAGACCAGTTGAACCTGGGCGTGACCGCGCGCAGCGAGCGCTACTCCGACTTCGGCACGACCTCTAACGGGAAATTTACCGCACGCTATGACTTTACGCCCCAGGTGGCGCTGCGCGGCACCTTGAGCAGTGGCTATCGCGCGCCCTCGCTGTCGCAAATCGGCTATCAGCGTACTGACGGGCAGATTCTGGCGGGCACCGACTATTACTCGTTGATCCACTTGTTCCCGGCAGACTCAGCCGCCGCCCGGGCGCTAGGCGCGACCGACCTGAAGCCGGAAAAGTCCACCAGCTATTCCCTCGGCCTGGTGCTGCGCCCGAGCGCCAGCAGTTCGGTCACGGTAGACGCCTACAAAACCTACCTGCGTGATCGTATCGTGCTCACCGAGAACCTCACCGGCAGCCGGGTACGGCAGATTCTGAGCGACGCGGGCTATACCAATATCATCGGCGCCAGTTACTTCACCAACGGCATGGATACCGAAACACACGGGGTCGATGTGGTGGGCAAACAGCACCTGGACCTCGCCGGCCTGGGCAAGCTCGACCTCAGCGCAGCCTTCAGCGCCGCCCGGACCAAGGTCACCAGCGTCGCCAACATTACCCAACTGGCGGGCACCGACAATATTCCCATCGGCCGGCGCATTATCAGCCTGGCGCAAGACGCCGCGCCGAACAACAAGCTGCGGCTCGAAGCCCGGCACAGCTTCGGGCCGTGGCACACCATGCTGGCGGCAACCCGCTACGGCACCTACAGCCTCAAGGCGCCAGAGGGCCAGGAGAGCTACGACAAAAGCTACGGGCCGCAATGGGTGACCGACCTGGACCTCGCCTACGACGTAAGCCATGACCTCACCGTCTCGGTGGGGGCCAATAACCTGCTCAACACCCACCCGGACAAATCCACCCCAGCTTCGCGAAGCACGTCCGGTTACCTGGTCAAGTACGCGCATATCGTCCCGGATGGCGCCGAGGGTTCCTTCTACTACGTCAACCTCGATTACCGCTTCTAAGGATGAAGATGACTATCCCCTATGCCTTGAGCGCGCCCGCGCGCGGCCTGGCGGCCAGCCTGCTGGCCTTGTCACTGGCGGCCTGTGGCCCGCAGGCCGGCAGCAGCGCAAGCACGCCGGCGGCGGCCGCGCCCGCGGAAATCGCCGACCTTTACCAGGCCGCGCAAGCGGCCGGGGAACACGAGTTGGTGGTGTACACGTCGTTTCCGGAAACCGTGGCCTTGTGGCAGGCGTTTCAGGCGGACTACCCCGCCATCACCCTCAAGCCCAGCCAAGCCACGCAGATCTACACCCGCCTGGCCAGTGAGGCCGCCTCCGGCCAGCCGGTAGGCGACATCGTATTGACCGGCTACAGCGAGCTCTCGGAGCTTACCCGGCAGAACCGCCTGGCCGCCGAGGTCCCGGCGACCAGCGCCGGCCTGCCCGACCAGTACAAAGAGCCTCGCGGTTTTTTCCAGATTCCTTGGGTGAACGTTTTCACCCTGGCCTACAACACCCAGCGGATGGCGCCTGAACAGGTGCCGCAGGAATGGGCACAGATCCTCGCTCCCGAGCATAAAGGGCGCTTCGCGCACGTGCGCTTCGTCGGTGCCAGCCCCTTCGACGCGGCGGTGGTTCTGTTGCAGGAAGAAGGCGTGCTGAGCGACCAACAGTTGCACACCCTGCATGACGCCGCGCAGGTCGCCGATGGGCCTGGGACGCTGATCGCCAACCTCGCCCAGGGCCGCACCGACTTCGTCCTCTGGGCCCCTGCTCAATCCGTCGCGCGCCAGCGGGACCAGGGCGCGCCACTGGCCTTGAGCTTTCCGGAACAGGTGGCGATCCTCTACGGGCCGGGTGTCGCACTGATTGACCACGCCCCCCACCCCAACGCCGCACGGCTGTTCAAGGCCTGGTTATTCACCGCGCGCGCGCAGGCGATCATTGCCGGCAAAGAATACGCCTACAGCACCATGCCAGGCTCCGCCGCGCCGGCAGGCTTCCCACCCATCACGCACTTCAAGCAAACGGCCATCCCGTTTGACCAGGTGAACGCGTACTTCGAACGCTATCGGGCAAAAACCCAGGCTATCTGGCATTGAGCAAGGGCGAGTGAACAGCATTACCGCTGGTGGCCAATGCTGAGCAAGCCCTTGATCGCCTCGATCACTTGAGCCGCCGCCGCGGCATTGTACGCCGCGGTGGTACCCGCCACGACACAGGCGTCGGCGTAGCTGAACGGCTGCCCGGTGGCCTGGTTGATCAACACCCCCTGGGGTGACTCGGCAATCCGGCACTCGCGCAGGGATTGATTGCCAGGCGCCCGGTGCGGTTCGCTGTAGCCCTCCCAATCGAACACGTGATGAGCGCCCGGGTAGACGGTCAACGCGACCTGCGCACCCGCCGCCGCCAAGCGCCGCACATAGCCCGCACAGGCCGCGGCGCTGTTGAAATCATCCAGCGCGCCGTGAAAGATGTGCACCGGCCGCTCGACCAACTGTTCATCCTGTTGATAGCGCGCCGCGCAATTGGGGTACAGCGCGATGAACCGCGAGAATTGCAGCCCCGGCTGCAGGTAGTACCCCTGGAACCGCCGCATCGCCGCGTACAACGCGCCCTGCCCGCCCCGCGAGAAGCCCAGCAAGGCCACCCGCGCGGGGTCGATCAACGGGTGCCGGGCCAGGGTTTCCAGCGCGCGGTAGGCATCCAGCGTGCCCACCAGGCGGCCCAACCGCCCCTGGTCATCGGCCACCTTGTGCAAGCCGCGGCCGCTAAAGCTATCGACCACGAACGTGGCGAGCCCCCATTGGTTCAAGCGCTGCACCCAGGCGTCGATATAAGCGCTGTAGCCGCCGGAGCCGTGCAACACGATCACCGCTGGCAGCGGCCCGGCGTTGACCTGCGGCAGCCGCAGCACCCCGGCAATCGTGGCAGTGCGCGTCACCGCGCCCTGCAGGAACTGGGTATCGGTCGGGGTGTGGGTCTCGAACGGGATGGCTTCCGTGCGGGCGATCGGCAAAGCGTTCACGGCGGTTCTCACTTCAACAGGTTCAAGGCTCGAAGGTACAACCCTGGCGGCGCAGCTGGGCGTCGATCCAACCGCGATCGGAGGTGCCGCGCTCGATGCTGGCCAGCAATTCGGCTTCGGCCTCGCATTTGTGCGTGGCCGCCTCGCACACTGCCGCGACCTCGGCGAACGGCACGGCCAGCACGCCGTCGGCATCGCCACACACCAGGTCACCCGGGTGAATGACCATGCCGTTGATGGCGATCGGCACGTTGACTTCGCCCGGCCCATCCTTGTACGGCCCACGGTGGGTGGCCCCGAGGGCGAATACCGGCAGGGTGCCCTGGCACAGCGCCTCGCTGTCGCGCACCGCGCCGAAAATCACCAGGCCGCCCAGCCGGCGCTGGCGCGCATGGGCGACCATCAGTTCACCGATGATGGCGTTGGTCAGGTCACCGCCGGCATCGACCACCACGATGTCGCCGGGCTGCGCCATGTCCAGCGCCTTGTGCACTATCAGGTTGTCACCAGGGCGGGTTTTCACCGTGACCGCCGCGCCGACCATCCGCGCGCCGCGGTAGAACGGCCGCAGCCCAGCGCCGCCCGCGCTCATGCGGGCCATCGAATCGCTGAGGGTTGCCACCGGCAGGGCGCGGAACGCCTCCACCCAGGTTTCATCCACTCGCCGGGCCCGCTCGCACACTTTGAATCCGATCATCGGTCAATCCTTCATCTCAAGGGCTAGAAGTCGTTCCTGGCGTGGTAGGTTTTCAAGAACTGCTGCACACGAGGCTCGCGGCTCTCTTTAAGCACCTGTTGCGGGGGCCCGAACTGCACGATGCGGCCGCCGTCGAGAAACGCGACCTTGTCCGCGGCCTTGGCGGCAAAGCCCATCTCATGGGTCACCACCACCATCGTCATGCCCTCCCCGGCCAGGTCACGCATCACCTGCAACACCTCGCCGACCAACTCAGGGTCCAGCGCGGAGGTCGGCTCGTCGAACAGCATCAAGGCCGGCTCCATCGACAGCGCGCGGGCGATCGCCACGCGCTGCTGCTGGCCACCAGACAGCGCCGAGGGGTAGTTGCCGGCCTTCTGTTCCAGGCCGACTCGGGCCAGCAGGCCACGGGCCTTGGCCAGGGCGTCGCCAGGGTTCATGCGGCGCACGCGCAGCAGGGGTTCCGCCACGTTCTCCAGCGCCGTCATGTGCGGCCACAGGTTGAATTGCTGGAACACCATGCCAATGCCTTTGCGCGCCTCACGCAATGCGCGGCTGCTCATCAACCGGCGGGTGTTGCCCTGCCCCTGGTAACCGATCAGTTTGCCTGCCACAACGATGTCGCCACTGTCGTAGCTTTCGAGAAAATTGATGCAGCGCAGCAGCGTGCTTTTGCCCGAGCCGCTGGGGCCGATCAGGCAGACCACCTCTGAGCGCCCCACTTCCAGGCTGATGCCCTTGAGCACCTCGACGCTGCCAAAGCGCTTGCGCACGTTTGAGACCGTTACCCATGCATCGCTCATACAGCGCCCTCACTTGCCCCGCCACGGAGCGTCAAATGCCTGTTGATCCGGCGTTCAGCACGTTGCCCCAGCCGTGAAAATAGCTCGATCAGCAGCCAGTAACCCAAGGCCAGGGCCAGGATCGACTGGAACGCGGCAAAGGTTTCCACCGCCATGTTCTGCACCGCGAAGGTAAGGTCACCCACGGTGATCACCGACAGCAGCGCGGTTTCCTTGCACACGTTGATGACCATGTTCACCAGCCCCGGCAGCGCCGCCGCCAACGCGCCGGGCATCAGCACCCGCCGCACCACCGCCAACGGCGCCATGCCCAGGCTGTTGGCGGCCTCGAGTTGCCCGGCCGGCACGGCGGCGAAGCCGCCGCGGAAGATCTCGGCGAAATACGCGCTGCCGTGGATGATCAACACCAGCAACCCGGCCGGCAGCGGGTCCAGCAGCAGCCCCAGCGCCGGCCCACCGTCGTACACGATAAACAGCAACACGATCAGCGGTGTGCAGCGCAGGGCTTCGATATAGCCCTGGATCAAGCGCCGTAACGTGGCGCCGGCGCCACGTTGCACCAGGGCGATCGCCAGCCCTAGCGCGACGCCGCCCAGCGCCGCGATCACCCAACTGAAGAGGGTGACCCACAGCCCTTGGGCGATCGCTGGCAAATAGCCCAGCAGGGTGTCGATGCTCATGGCTTACCGCCTCGCCAGATGGCGTTCAAGGCGCCCGCCGGCATAGGCCAGGCACAGGTTGGTGATGAGGTAGAACGCCCCGGCGGCCAGGTAGAACTCCATGGGCCGCAAGGTGCTGGCGGCGAAGGTCTGGCTGACCCGGGTCACCTCGGCCAGCCCCACCACCGACACCAGCGAAGAGGCCTTCACCAGCAGGATCAGCTCGTTGGTCATCGCCGGCGTGGCCAAGCGCAGCACCTGCGGCAGCAGCAGCCTGCGGCCGATGGCCGGCCACGAGAACCCCAGCGCTACTCCCGCCTCGACCTGCCCCGTGGGGATGGCCGCCAGCGCACCGCGCAGCAGCTCCGCCACATAGGCCCCGCCGACCATGCCCAGCGCGCACACCGCCGCGGTGATCGGCGCCAGGTCGATCCCGGCGTAGGGCAAAAAGTTGTAGAACACCAACAACTGCACCAGCAGCGGCACACCGCGAAAATAACTGATGTACAACGCGGCCAGCACTGCCAACCCCGGCAGCGAACGCAGGGCGCAGATCGCGACGCCCACGACCACCCCAAGCAAGGTGCCCAGCAGCGACACCAGCAGCGTGATGGCAAAGCCTTTGAGCAGGAACGGCAGCGCGTGGATCACCACCTCGAAATGCATAACCTGGCCTCCTTCGCCGAGCGTTACAGCAACGGCGCCGGCATCGCCGCGGGCAGCGCTTCGGTACGGCCAAACCATTTGTTCTGGATCACCGCCATGCGGCCATCGGCCTTGATCTTCTCCAGCGCCGCCGACACCGCGGCGATGAAGCTGGCGTCATCAGGGCCTTTGCGGCCGATAAAACCGTAGTAGGTGGATACACCGAAAATCGGCAGCACCACCTCGAGGGCGTCCGGGCGCTGCAGGGCGGCGTAAGACACGTTCGGCAACGAGGTGGCGCCGGCATCGAGGCGGCCGTTGGCGACATCGGCATAGATCTGGTTCAGGTCAGGGTATTGGCGCACCTGAATAGGCTTACCCAGGGTGGCTGAATACGCCTCCACCTGCTGCTGCACATAACTGGCCTGCACCACCCCGACCCGCTTGCCACTCAAGTCAGCGGGCAGGTTGATGGCCGTGTTGCCTTTTTTCTTGATGAACGCGTTGCCAGAGCCAGCGATCGGGCTGGTGAAGGCGTACTTCTCGACCCTGGCCTGGGTGGCATTGATCGGCGCGCCGACGAAGTCGAACTTCTTCGCGTCCAGGCCGCTGAGCACGCTGGTCCAGGGCAGGTCCTGGTAGACCATCTTCACGCCGAGTTCCTTGCCGACTTCATCCAGCAGGTCTTTGTCGACCCCGGCGTAGCTGCCGTTGTCGATGAAATCGAACGGCGGGTAGGCCATTTGCGTGGCCACCACCAGGGTGCCCTCGGCTTTGATCTTCGCCAGCGTATCTGCCTGGGCGGCGCCGCTGGCGAGCAGCGCGGTGGTGAACAGCGTGATACCCAGGGCCGCTGCCGGCATATGGGAAACGAGACGGCCTACCAATCCAGTCATGGACCAATCCTTACAGGAAGATGAGGGCAGGTTCGGCAAGATCGGCAGCGATCGCAGCTTCTATGGCGCGATACGGTATAGGCTGGGTGGGCGAAAAAGCCTGTGCGAAAGCAGGCTGCGGTGGCTTGGCGGCCACTTCAAGAGGGGTGTCGAAGCGTTGCCCACGCCCCGAAATCTATCGGCATCGCTTAAATATGTCTATACCTATTCAATAAATTTTACCCGTGCGAGAATCCTCCGACCCATGCAAATGCCGAGGCCCCAGGCTTGACGACCCTACATCAGCGCATCTTCAACGACATCCAGGCCGCGATCATGGGCGGCACCTGGCCGCCAGGCCATCGCATCCCGTTCGAAACAGAACTGAGCGAGCAGTACCAGTGCTCACGGATGACGGTGAGCAAGGCACTGGCGGCACTGGCCGAGCGCGGCATGATCATCCGCCGCCGCCGTGCCGGTACCTTCGTGGCCACGCCGCTGAACCGCACGGTGATGGAAATCCAGGACATCGGCAGCCAGGACCTGCTAGCCACCCAGCCGCACACCTACAGCGTCTTGGCCAATGCCGCCTGCGAACTGAGCGAAGCGGAAGCACAGGCCACCGGCGAGCCCGCTGGGGCACCGATCAAACGCGTGCAGTGCCTGCACCGAATCGGCGGCCAAGCCTATGCGCTGGAGCAACGGATCATCCTGCTGAGCATGGTGCCGCAGGCGCTGGGTGAAACCTTTGAGGCCTTACCACCTGGCCAGTGGATGATCACCCAGATCCCTTGGTCGGAGGCCCGCCACACCCTTCGCGCGGTGGCCGCCGATGCGGCCATGGCGCGCCTGTTGGAGGTCAAGCGGCAGGCCGCGTGCCTGCGCTTGACCCGGCATACGTTTCTCAACCAGCGCAGTATCAACTACACCGACATCACCTATGTGGGCGAGCGCTATCAGTTCAGCGGCTCGTTTGTTTCTGGTGGGCAAAGCGCGGATATCGAGTGATGTAGAAACATCCCGTTTCAATAAATAACCGCGTTATTCATGAGCCCTATCGCATGAGGCATTCGCGGTTATTCAGCAATCCCCCCGCCTCTTCACGTTTAAGCTGGACGCCTGGCGCCAGCGCCGTGGCTGGCCGCTTCCCACACGTTCAGGAGAGGGACCGACCATGCCCGATGATCGGCAACGGGCCGATGCCGCCCATGCCTTGCCCCAAGAGGAATCCGCTGGCGCGCCGAGCCGCCGGCACTTTCTCAAGTTGGGTGTTTCCGGTGTCGCTGCCGCAACTGTCAGCACCTGGATCCCCGCCGCCCACGCCGAAACCGCCACTGATGCCCCGCCACCGGGCGTGGGCGAGCGGCGTATCCACTTGACCGTCAACGGCCAGCGCCATGCGCTGAACGTGCCGGTCAACGCCATCCTGCTCGATGTGGTACGCGACCGCCTGCAACTGACCGGCACCAAAAAGGGCTGCGACCACGGCCAGTGCGGCGCCTGTGTGCTGGTGGTCAACGGCCAGGCGATCAACGCTTGCCTGTCGATCGCCGTGCAGCACGACGGCGACGAACTGCTGACCGTCGAAGGCCTGGCGCAGAACGGCGCCCTCCACCCGTTGCAGGAAGCCTTCTGGGAACACGACGCCTACCAGTGCGGCTACTGCACCAGCGGGCAGCTGATGAGCGCCTACGCGTTGCTCAACGACCCGCACATCGGCAGCGATGACGCCAGCGTGCGCGAGGCCATGAGCGGCAACATCTGCCGCTGCGGCGCGTACAAGAACATCCTCGCGGCCATCCAGGATGCCCGCGGCAAGATGGGAGCCTGAGCCATGCGCCACTTCGATTACCTGCGCCCCACCAGCACCGCCCAGGCCATTGCCATCGAGCCTGCCCAGCGCAGTTTTCTCGCCGGCGGCACCAGCCTGCTCGACCTGGTCAAGCTCGACGTGATGCGCCCGGCCCTGGTCGCCGACATCAACAGCCTGCCGCTCAAGCAGATCGAACCGTTAGCCGATGGCCGCCTGCGCATCGGCGCGCTGGTCAGCAACAGCGCCCTGGCCAACCATGCCCAGGTGCGCGCCCAGCACCCACTGCTCAGCCAAGCCATTCTGGCCGGCGCCAGCACCTCGCTGCGCAACAAAGCCAGCACCGGCGGCAACCTGATGCAACGGGCCCGCTGCAACTATTTTCGCGACAACCTCTCGCCCTGCAACAAGCGCGTGCCCGGCTCTGGCTGCGCGGCGCTGCAAGGGCACAACCGCAGCGTGCACGCGGTACTCGGCACCAGTGCCAGCTGCATCGCCAGCCACCCGTCAGACCTGTGCGTGGCCCTGCAGGCGATCGGCGCGGAGGTCACCGTACAAGGCCGCCAAGGCAGCCGCAGCATCCCCTTCGAAGCCTTCCACCTGCTGCCCGGCGCCACCCCGTGGCTGGAGCACGCGCTGCAGCCAGACGAACTGATCACCCACGTGACCCTCGACGCACCGCTCGCCGGGGCCCGGGCCCATTACCTGAAGCTGCGCGACCGCCATTCCTATCAATTCGCCCTGGCCTCGAGCGCGGTGCTGGTGGTGCTGGAAGGCGGGCGCATCCGCCAGGCGCGGGTGGCGCTCGGCGGGGTCGCGACCAAGCCGTGGCGGGCGCGGGAAGCCGAGCAGCAATTGCTGGGCCAGGCGCCCTCCCCGGCGCTGTTCGAACGCGCGGCACGCGCCGCCTTCGCCGAGGCCAAGCCCTACGCGCACAACGCCTACAAAATCCCCCTGGGCCAACAGGCCATTGTGCGCAGCCTGCGCGATGCCTTGGCATAACCGGAGCCCTGCATGAACAACACAACGATTGGCCACAGCCAACGGCGCATCGAAGGCCGGCAGAAGGTCACCGGTGCGGCGCGCTATGCCGCCGACCACCCGCTGCCGCGCATGGCCTACGCCTACGGGGTGTACAGCGAAATCGCCCACGGCCGCATCCAGGCGATCGACGCGGCCGCGGCGCAGCGCATGCCGGGGGTGCTGGCGGTGCTGCACCACGGCAACCTGCCGGGGCTGCACCACTCACCCAGCGTGTTCAACGTGGCCGATCCCAGCAGCGCCAGCCGTATGGACGAACACCGCGTGCCGTTCGAAGACGACCAGGTGCACTACCCCGGCCAGTTCGTCGCGCTGGTGGTGGCCGAGACCTTCGAGCAGGCACGCGCCGCGGCGCAGCGGGTGCGCGTGAGCTATGCCAGCGCTGCCCCCGTGGTGTCACTGGATCAAGCGCTGGCCGCCGGCCCCGCCCAGGACGCCCCGCGCCGGCATAGCCGCGGTGACTTCAACGCGGCGCTGCCCGGCGCCAGCCACCAGGTCGACGCGCTGTACAGCACCCCGGTGGAAACCCACAACCCCATGGAGATGCATGCCACCACCGCCTGGTGGGCCGAGGGCAAGCTGTTCATGTACGAGGCCACCCAAGGCGTGATCAACCACCGCAACGCCCTGGCGGCGGTGTTCGACCTGCCCCCGGACCGGGTCGAAGTACGCGCGCCGTTCATTGGCTCGGGGTTCGGTGGCAAGCTGTTCCCCTGGCCACATTCCATCGCCGCCTGCGCGGCAGCCCGCGCGGTGTCGCGGCCGGTGCAACTGGTGTTGCCGCGGGCGCAGATGTTCACCACCGTCGGCCATCGCCCTGAAACCCGCCAGCACTTGCGCCTGGGGGCGAACGCCGCCGGCCAGTTGGTGGCCCTGGGGCACGCGTCGGTCAACAGCACCTCGGTGATCGACACCTATGTCGAAACCTGTGGGCGAGTCAGTGAAAGCCTGTACAGCTGCGCCAACGTGCTGGTCACCCACCAGAGCATCGGCGTGCACCGCGGTACCCCGACCTCGATGCGCGCGCCCGGGGCGGCGCCGGGCCTGTTCGCGCTGGAGTCGGCCATCGACGAACTGGCCATCGCCTGCGCGATGGACCCGCTGGCGTTCCGCCTGCTCAACCTGGCGAGCCGCGACGAAAGTACCGGCCTGCCGTGGTCGAGCAATCACCTGCCGGAGGCGCTGAAGGTGGGCGCCGAACGCTTTGGCTGGGCCGGCCGGCAGGCGCAACCCGGCGCCATGCGCGACGGCGATGAACTGATCGGCTACGGCCTCGGCGCCTGCAACTGGGACGCCTACCGCATCCCGACCCAGGCCCGGGTCAGCCTGCGCGCCGATGGCACTGCCCTGGTGCAATGCGGCCTGCAAGACATCGGCACCGGCACCTACACGATCCTCGCGCAAACGGTCAGCGAGCTCACCGGCCTGCCTTTGGCAAAGGTCGAGGTCGAGCTGGGCAGTTCGGCGTTTCCGCCGGGCCCGGTGTCCGGCGGCTCATGGGTGACCGCCAGCGCCATGCCGGCGGTGGCCGACGCCACCCGCAACGCCCTGCAACGCCTGGCCAGCCTCGCCGTGGCGGGCAATGGCGTGTTCGCCGGGCTGGCGCCGGAGCAGCTCGAGGTCAGCGCCGGGCAACTCAGCGCCCAGGGCCAGCGCTTCAGCTTCAGCGAGGTGCTCAAACGCCAGCGCCTGGCCCGCGCCGAGGGCGAAGCCCACTCCACCGGCGCCGACAGCAAAACCTACGCGTTCCGCTCGTTCGGCGCACACTTCGTCGAGGCCCGCTGGGACCCAGGCATCTCGCGCCTGCGCATCGCCCGGGTGGTCAGCGTGATCGACGCCGGGCGGGCGATCAACCCACTGGCGGCACGCAACCAGGTGGAAGGGGCCATCGTGATGGGCCTTGGCATGGCGCTGTTCGAGGCCAGCGAATACGACAGCCGCAGCGGCCTGCCGGTGAACAACAACTACGCCGAATACGTGGTGCCGGTGCATGCCGACATGCCCGAGATCGACGTGGTGCTGCTCGACTACCCGGACTACCACCTCAACGAATTCGGCGCCCGCGGCATCGGCGAAATCGGCGTGACCGGGCTGGCCGCCGCCGTCGCCAACGCGGTGTACCACGCCACCGGCAAACGCATCCGCGAGCTGCCGATCACCCTCGACAAGCTGATGGACACGGCCCGCGCATGATGCACCTTGACCGCCAGGTGGTTGAGCAAGCCCTGGCCTGGCTGGAGGCCGGGCAGCCGGCGTGGCTGTGCACGGTGCTCGCCAGCTATGGCTCGGCGCCGCGCCCGCCGGGGTCGATGCTGGTGGCCCGCGCCGATGGCCAGCACCTGGGCTCGCTGTCCGGCGGTTGCGTGGAGGAAGACTTCCTCCAGCGCCTGGGCGATGGCCAGTTCAGCAGCGGCGCGCGGATCATCCGTTACGGCGAAGGCGGCCTGGCGCCGACGCTGGCGCTGCCCTGCGGCGGCGTGCTGGAGGTGCTGGTGGAAGCCTTGGCGCCCAGTACTGCGGCGTGCGACCACCTGCGCGGCGTGGGCCACGCGCTGGCCGGGCAGCGCCCCTGCGTGCGCCAGGTGCGGCTGGCCGATGGCGCCTTGGCGCTGCTCGCCGAACAGGCCTGCGCCGAGCGGGTGCGGGTGGGCGCCGAGCAGGTGGCGGTGCGCATCGGCCCCAGCCGCCGGCTGTTGATCGCCGGGCTGTCGCCGGTGGCCGAGCATTGCATCGCCCTCGGCCTGATGCTCGGCCACGACGTGCAGGTGTACGACCCTCGCGAAGAGCTGCTTCTGCCCGCCCAGGCACGCTGGGCCGGCCCACGTTGGCAGGCGCTGCTGCCGGCGCGGGCGATCGCCGAGGGCGCTTGCCATGCCGCCACCGCGGTGATCGCGCTGACCCACGACCCACGCATGGACGACCTCACCCTGCTCGAAGCATTGCGCACCGAGGCCTTTTACATCGGCGCCATGGGCTCACAGCGCACCAGCGAGCGGCGCCGCGAGCGCCTGGGGCGCATCGGCGGGCTGCAACGCGGCGACCTGGCGCGGCTGCACGCACCGGTCGGCCTGGCGCTGGGCAGCAAAACCCCGGCGGAAATCGCCCTGGCGGTGATGGCCGACATCGTGCGGGTGGCCAATGGGGTTGAGCGCTCGCGGCTGTGAGCCGCCGCGGGCCCGCCAGGCCACTGGGGCGTTACGCCACCTGCCCCGGCACATTCGTGCCCATCCCCGCGGGCAGGTAGCGGCTGATTTCGCCCAGCTCAGCCGCGCTCAGCACCAGTTGCGCCGCCGCCAGCAGCGCGCCAACCTGCGCCGGCCGGCGGGCGCCGACGATCGCGCCGGTCACCCAAGGTGCGCGCAGTACCCAAGCGATCGCCACCGCCGCTGCACTCACCCCATGCGCGCGGCCGATGCCAGCCATCACCTCGACCAACGCCAAATTGGGTGCCAGGCGAGGCTCCTGAAAATCCGCGCTACGGGTTTTGCGCCAGTCATCATCCGGCAGGTTGGCGATACGCTCGCGGGTCATGCTGCCACTGAGCAACCCGGACTGCAGCGTGGAGTAGGCGATCACCCCCACCCCGGCGGCCTCGCAGAACGGCAACAGCGCTTGCTCGGCATCGCGCATCAACGCCGAGTAAGGCGGCTGCAGCGAGGCGATCGGGGCCACTGCCTGGGCCCGCTTCAACTGCGCCACATCGAAGTTCGACACCCCGATTTCGCGGATTTTCCCCTGCTGTTTAGCCGTGGCCAGTGCCGCCACCGCCGCTTCGATGCCGTCACTGGGGCCCGTTGCCGGAAAGGCCGGCCAATGAATCTGATAGAGGTCGATCGCCTCGACCCTCAGCCGGCGCAGGCTGGCTTCAACCTCGGCCAGCAATGAGGCGGGCGCCAGCGAATGGGAGATCTGCCCGCTGTTGGCATCCCAGACCAGGCTGCCTTTGCTGAACACCATCGGCCGGCGCGATGCCGGCACCTGTTGCAGCAATTGCCCAGTCAGGGTTTCGGCATGGCCCAGGCCGTACACTGCGGCGGTGTCGATCCAGTTCACCCCCTGCTCCACCGCAGCCTCCAGCGCCGCCAGGCTTTCGCGGTCATCCTGCGCGCCCCAGCTGTATTCCCAGCCCTGCCCGGCGATGGCCCAGGTGCCCATCCCGACCGGCGAGATAAACAATTCGGATTGGCCCAAACGGCTTGTTTGCATCACACACCTCACGTCAATGGATCGGTGAAGTATCCGCACCGCCAGTACTGAAGATAAGATAGGTAATCGAATTTGAGCTACTGAACCCCATTCATGAAACCCGACCTGACCGAACTCGACGCCTTCGCCGCGGTGGCCCGCCATGGCAGCTTTCGCAAAGCCGCCGATGAGCGCGGGGTCTCGGCGTCCGCGCTCAGCCATGCGATGCGAACGCTGGAGCAGCGCCTGGGGGTGCGGCTGCTCAACCGCACCACCCGCAGCGTGACTGCCACTGAGGCTGGGCAGCAGCTGCTGAGCACCCTGCAACCGGCCCTGGCCGCCGTGGCCTCAGCCTTGCAAGCGCTGCAATGCCAGCAGCAAGTCCCCACCGGCACGCTACGCCTGAACGTTTCGCGCCCGGCGGCGCGCTTGGTGGTCGGCCCGATGCTTGGCCCGTTCATGGCCGCCTACCCGCGCATCAAGGTTGAACTGCTTACCGACGATGGGCTGACCGACATCGTCGCCAAAGGGTTCGACGCGGGCGTGCGCTTTGGTGAAAGCCTGGCCAGTGACATGATCGCCCTGCCGATTGGCGCGCCGCAGGCGTTCGTCTGCGTTGCCGCGCCGGGCTACCTGCGCGCGCGCGGCACCCCGCAGGCGCCCCGCGAACTGCTCGAGCACGCCTGCATCGGCAGGCGTTTTCCCAGCGGCAAACTGTACAGTTGGGAGTTTCTGCTCAACGGCCAACCGCTGCGCTTGGCGGTGCCGGCGGCGTTGGTGCTGGAAGACGACGGGCTGATGCTGCAGGCAGCACTCGACGGCGCGGGCATTGCCTATGTGTATGAGGCCATGGCCAAGCCGTACCTCGCCGACGGGCGCTTGCAAGAACTCCTGCAGGACTGCAAAGCCGCCGCCAGCAGGTTTTTCATCTACTATCCAAGCCGCCGCCATACGCCGCCGGCGTTGCAAGCGCTGATCGACTTCAGCCGCGCGCGAGGGTAAGGCGATGGCCATATTGGCCGATCGCCGTCAGTAGAAGCGCTTAGGGTCGCCCCCCTCCAACAGGCTGTTCAGCTTGGTCAAGGCAAAGCGCAGTTCCGCGCGGTTGGTAGGCGACATCAGCACCAGCCGCACCGCCTGGGGCGCCTGGTTGCGCTCGGCTTCGAACTGGCTGGCGCTCATCACTAACACCCCATTGGCGCGGGCCAACAGGGCGAACTCATCGCTGCGCCATGGCGCCGGTAATTGCAGCCAGGCATGGTAACTGTGGGGCTGGGCATACAGGGTATGCCCAGCGAAGATCTCTCGGGCCATCGCCTGGCGCTCGGCGGCCTCGGCCCGGTGCTGGGCAATCAGCTGCTGGTGCAGGCCACTGCTCAGTACCTGGCTGGCCACCTGGGCGGTCAACGGCGACGGCATCCATACGCTGCTGCGGACCATGGCGGTCAAGCGCGATAGCAAGCGCGCCGGGCTGTACAGGTAACCGATACGCAGCGCTGGCAAAATCGATTTCGACAGGCTGGTCAGGTAGACCGAGCGCTCCGGCGCGAAGGTGCTCAATGGGCGGATGTCGCTGTCGGCCGCAAGAAACCCGTAGATGTCGTCATCGAGCAACAGAAAATCGAATTCCTCGGCAATCGCGGCGATTTCCGCGCGCCGCGCGTTGGGCATGGTCGAGGTGGTGGGGTTCTGGCAACTGGCGACACACACCAGCATGGCCGGGCGCTCGCGCATGCACAGCTCGCGCAAGGCCTGGGGGATGATGCCGTACTCGTCCATCGGCACGCCGCGCAAGCGGCGCCCGGTGCCGTGTACCACCGAGATGATGCCGGGGTAACACAGCGCTTCGCAGAGGATCAGGTCGCGGCTCTCGGTCAGCGCGCTGACCGCGACCATCAGGCCATGTTGCGCACCGCTGGTGATCACCACCTGCTGCCATTGCGCGCCAGGCAGCCATTGGCCCAACCACTGCGCGGCGGCCTTGCGGTGCGCCGGGTGGCCGCCGTCGGGCGCGTAGTCCAGGGCCGCCTCCAGCGCGTCACTGCCGGCCAACGTCGCCAATGCCTCGCGCAGCCACTGCTGGCGCGACTCACCGTGGGGCTTGATGATCGACAGGTCGAGCAGTTCACCGCGCAAGCGCTCGGCGGCTTCTGCCCCGGCGGCCGGCAAGGGCAACCTCGGTTCCGCAGCCGCCAGCACATAGGTGCCGCGGCCGACCTCGCCTTGCGTCAGCCCGCGCCGCGACGCTTCGTTGTAGGCACGGCTGACCGTGCCAGGGGTGATGTCCAGGGCCGTCGCTAACTCACGCAGCGTCGGCAGGCGCTCGCCGTGGCGCAAGCGGCCACTGCTGATGTCCCGGCCCAGCGCATCGGCGATGGACAGGTAAACCGGCTGCTGATGCTCGCCGAGCTGGGGAACCCACATAAGCGCTTACTACCGTATCAATGGCTGAACAGGAAGATATTACACCACTTCGACAGGGCAATGTATCGACTCAATTTGAGTCAACTTATTCCCGGATCAAAATGTTCGCTCAGGCACCCTGCGCCGCGAAACTTTAGCGCACAAACACCCTTGATTTTTCCAAAAAGAACGGTTTAGAGTAAATTGAGTCGAGTCAATATGATTCGCTTGAATCGAACCATTGGAGAATTCAATGAGTAGCATCCGTAGGGATACATCGCTCTCCGCGATCATCGCCGGCTTCGTCGCGGTGGTTATTTCGTATGCCGGGCCCTTGATCATCGTGTTCCAGGCCGCGCATGCCGCCAACCTGAGCAACGAAATCATCGGCTCGTGGATCTGGGCCATTTCCATCGGCAGCGGCTTGACCGGCCTGCTGCTGAGTTTGTAGCTGCGCGTGCCGGTGATCACCGCCTGGAGCACGCCAGGCGCGGCGCTGCTGGTGTCGACGTTGCCCACGGTCAGCCTGGCCCAGGCCATCGGCGCGTATATCGTCGCGTCGCTGATCATTACCGTGGTGGCCCTGAGCGGTGCCTTCGACCGGCTGATGAGCCGCCTGCCCAAGGCCATCGCCGCGGCGATGCTGGCCGGCATCCTGTTCCGCTTTGGCGCCGACCTGTTCACCTCGTTGCGCGGCCAGCCGGCGCTGGTGTTGTCGATGCTGGTGGCCTATCTGCTGTTCAAGCGTCTGTCGCCACGCTACGTGATCCTCTCGGTGCTGGTCGTCGGCTGCGCCATCGCTGCATCGCTGGGGCAACTGCAAAGCCAGGCGCTGGTGTTACAAACCGCGCAGCCAGTGTGGACCACGCCACTATTCGACTGGCATACCCTGATCAACATCGGCCTGCCACTGGCGCTGGTATCGCTCACCGGCCAATCGGTACCGGGCATCGCCGTGCTGCGCACCGCCGGTTACCAAACCCCCGCCAGGCCGATCGTGGCGGTCACGGCCATCGGCTCGGTGTTGCTGGCCCCGTTCGCCTCTCATCAAACAAAAAATATCCCCTTGTTTTTTAAAAGAAAAAATCAAGCAGCCCTCACCAGTTCCATCCCCAACTTCCGGGCCTTGCGCAG
>NZ_JBIBKC010000016.1:0-88102 GCF_042958985.1 Pseudomonas sp. NPDC007930 | reverse complement strand
GGCGAAGGGCCAGTCAGGTCATGCGCTCAGTAAAACCATTTGAAGAAATCAGGGCTTTTTAACCCCGATTTAGCGCTCTGATTGCTTAAGTGAACAGCATTACGGCTGTGCCGGGCGATGGGCCGCCCGCGCCGCCTTAGCTCAGCGCCGTCGCCTGCCGAATCAACGCCAGCAAGCGGTCGGCCTGGTCGGTGGCCGGCTGGCCTTCGCTGCCGGTGTGGCTGGCGCTGCTGTCATTGCTGGCCGCGCTCGCGGTTACCGCGGCGGCGCTGCTGGCCGAGGTGGCCGCGCTGGTGGCGGCGGTGGCATCGATGCCGCTGCTGTCGCTGCTGGTGGCCTGCTCGGTGCCCACGCCGAGTTTCTCTTTGACGATCTGCGCAATCTTGTTTTCGATCTGCGCGCGCTGGTCGGCGGGCATGTTCTGCAGGTCTTTTTCGCTCAGGCCCAGTTGCTCGAGGATCAACGCCCGCATGCGTTGCTCCGGGCTCATGGCCATCAGGTTGGCGAACTCCGCGCTGGCGCTGGTGGTGCTGTCGTCGTCGCTGCTCTTTTTAGTGCTGGGCAGGCTGAAAACCTGTAATTGGTCGGTAATGCTGCTGATGCTCATGGCAAGGGCTCCGGTGGGCGATAGCGTCCCTGCAGCAAATACTGGGCCAGTTGCTGAAACCCTTCTGCGATGGGGTTTTTAGCCGTATCTGCCGAGGGCCGTGGGCAAGCCCTTGCCGCTCATGCCGCACACCTTGCCGCCCTTCGTCGCGCACGGCTGGCCGTGCCGGCATTCTGGCTGTAGCTTGCAAAGCGAACGCCGGCGCACCTAACCCTGTTGTACACCGGGCTTTTCCTCGAGTGATTGGAATTCGCCATGATGGCGGAATGAAACGGAACTTCGGCGGTCAGATTTCCCGTTCAGAACCTCGGGTATGACCTATGCGCCTTTCTTTAGACCCCCGCAACGACATCGATGCGGCCTTGCTCGCGTATCGCCGGGTGTTCTGGTCGCTGGCCTTGTTCAGTGGGGTGATCAACCTGCTGGTGTTGGTGCCGTCGCTGTACATGATGCAGGTGTACGACCGGGTCCTCACCAGCCGCAACGAAACCACCTTGCTGATGCTCACACTGATCGCCCTGGGGCTGTTCCTGCTCAGCGCGCTGATTGAGTGGCTGCGCGGCCAGGTGATGATCCGCATGAGCGCCGGTATCGATCAAACCCTCGCCGCGCGGCTGTTCGACGCCACCTTCGCGCGCAGCCTGCGCAGCCATGAAGGTAACCCCGCGCAGGTGTTCGCCGACCTCACCCAACTGCGCCAGTTCATCACCGGCCAGGGCCTGCTGGCGATGCTCGACGCACCCTGGCTGCCGGTGTTCATGGTCGTGGCGTTTTTGTTCCACCCCTGGTTCGGCGTGCTCTCGCTGGTGGTGGCGGTGGTGCTGATCGGCCTGGCGTTCTGGGGCGAGCTGGCCACCCGGCCACTGCTGATGCAAGCCAACGGCTACTCGGCCAAGGCCAGCAACTATGTGAACGCCAGCCTGCAGAACGCCGACGTGATCCAGGCCATGGGCCTGCTGCCGGCGCTGCGCCAGCGTTGGTACAGCCTGCAACAGGGCATGATCGGCGCCCAGGCCGAGGCCAGTGACCGCAGCGCGCGGATCACCGCCATGACCCGCTTCGTGCGCATTGGCGCGCAGTCGCTGTCGCTGGGGCTGGGCGCGCTGCTGGTGCTCGAGGGGCAGATCAGCGCCGGCATGATGATCGCCATGTCGTTGCTGCTGGGCCGGGCGCTGGCGCCGGTGGAAATGGCCATTGCCTCGTGGAAGCAGTTTGTCGGCGCGCGGCAGTCTTACGCCCGCTTGACCACCTTGCTGCAAGAAGAACCGGCACGCCTGGCGCCGCTGCAACTGCCGCCGCCCACTGGCCAGGTCAGCGTCGAAGGGCTTGACGTCGGCCCGCCCGGCGCGCTCGAGCCGGTGCTGCGCGGGGTGCAGTTCAGCCTGGCGGCGGGCGAGGTGCTGGCAGTGATCGGCCCCAGCGCCTCGGGCAAATCGAGCCTGGCGCGGGCCATGGTCGGCATCTGGGCGCCCAGCGCCGGGGCCGTGCGCCTGGACGGCGCGCCGCTCGACCAATGGGCGCCAGAGGCGCTCGGCCCGCACCTGGGTTACCTGCCGCAAGACATCGAACTGTTCGACGGCAGCGTGGCGGAAAACATCGCCCGCTTTGGTGACCTGGCCGCCGAGCCGATCATCGAGGCGGCGCGCCATGCCGGCATCCACGAGATGATCCTGCGCTTTCCCAACGGCTACGACACCCGCCTGGGCCCTGGTGGGCTGGGCCTCTCGGGGGGGCAGAAGCAACGCCTGGGGTTGGCCCGGGCGCTGTACGGCAAGCCACGGCTGATCGTGCTCGACGAGCCCAATTCGAACCTCGACGAAGCCGGCGAGGGTGCCCTGATGAAAGCCCTGCAGGCGCTCAAGGCGGCCGGCAGCACGGTGCTGTTGATCACCCACCGGCCCAGCGTGCTGGGCGTGGTGGATAAGATCCTGGTGCTCAACAACGGCCGCCAGCAACTGTTCGGCGCCAAGGACCAGGTGCTGAAAACCGTACTGCCCACGCCCACCGGGCCGACGGTGGTCAAAGGAGGGCGCCGCGATGCCTGAGCCGATTCGCAAGCTGCCGCTGGCCGAAGTGCCCAAGCTGGCGCGCCCGGTGGCCAGCAGCGACGCCGCCGGCACCGCCCGCCGCGGCCTGTGGTTTTTGCTGATCGCCCTGGGCGGCTTTCTCGCCTGGGCGTTTTTCGCGCCGCTCGACCAGGGCGTGGTCGGCCAGGGCACGGTGGTGGTGGCCGGCGAGCGCAAAACCGTGCAACCGCTGGTGGGCGGAGTGGTGGAGCAGATCCTGGTCAACGAGGGCGATGCGGTGACCCAGGGCCAGTTGCTGGTGCAACTGAACACCGTGCAGGCGCAGTCGCAGTTGGCGGTGACCCGCGGCAAGCTGATCAACGCCCGCGCCACCGAAGCGCGGCTGACCGCCGAGCGCCTCAAGCAAACCACCATTACCTGGCCGGATGACCTCCTGGCGTTGGCCGCCGACCCCCGGGCCAAAGCGGCGATGGCCCTGCAACAGAACCTGTTCAGCACTCGCGCCGCCGAGCTTGCCAGCCGCCAGGGCATCGTCGAGCACGAAATCGCCTCGCTCAATCAGCAGCTCAAGGCCTACCAGCAGGTGCGCGGCAACTACGACGCGCAACTGGGCTTCCAGCGCGAAGAACTGCAAGGCCTGCGCGAGCTCGCCCGCGACGGTTACGTGCCGCGCGCCAAGCTGTTCGAGGCCGAGCGCAACGCCGCGCAGATGAGCGGGCAACTGGCCTCGAGCATCGGTGACATCGGCAAGACCGTGCAGTCGATCAACGAGAGCAAGCTCAAGGCGCTGCAACAAGACCAAGAGTTTCGTCGCGACGCCGAAACCCAGCTGAGCGATGTGGCCGCTGAGGCCGCCGGCTACGCCGAGCAGATTGCCGCGCTGGAGTTCGAAGTGGCCAATGGCGCGCTGAAGGCCCCGGCCAGCGGCCAGGTGCTGGACCTTACCGTGCACACCGTCGGCGGGGTGGCCACTGCTGGCCAGGCGCTGATGAGCGTGGTGCCTCAGGGTACGCCGCTGGGGGTGACCGCGCGCTTCCCGCCGATGCTGGCGAACAAGCTCAAGCCCGGGCTGCCGGTGCAGGTGCACTTCACCGCGCTGCAGCGGGTCGACACCCCGGTGGTGATCGGCCGTGTGACCACCGTGTCGGCCGACCAACTGATCGATGAGCAAACCCACACCCCGTACTTCTCGGCGCGTATCGAGCTGCCGGCAGACACCCTCACCAAGCTGCGCGCCGCCGGCCTGCCGATCAAGCCAGGCATGCTCGCCGACGTGACCGTGGTCACCGGGGAGCGCACGCTGGTCAATTACCTGGTCAAACCGCTGCGCGAGCGTTTGCTGGCGGCCTTCAAGGAAGAATGAATGCGAACCCTGTTGCTCGCCGCCGCGTTGCTCAGCCTGAGCGCGCAGGCGGCTGACACCCCGCGCCTGACCCTGCTGCAACTGTACGACGCCTCGCGCCTGAACGACCCGGTGATGCGCTCGGCAGACTTCGCCCACCGCGCCGCGGAAAACGAAGAAGCCATCGGCCGCGGCGGGCTGCTGCCGCAACTGTCGCTCAATTCCCGCTATGGCCGTGGCGGGCGCACCGACGGTGGCAGCGACAACGAGTACGTGAACAGCGACGACTACCAGGCCAACAGCGTGTCGCTGATCGCCCAGCAGCCGCTCTACGACAAGGCCCGCTGGGCCGCCTATGAAGAAGCCAAGGCCCGTGGCAGCCTGGGTGAAAATCAGTACGACGCGGCCAACCAGTCGCTGTTCGACCGGGTCACCAAGGCTTACTTCGCCGTGGCCCGGCTGGAGAACGAACTCAAGCTGATCAGCCAACAGAAGGCCGCCATCGCCGGCCTGGTGGAGCAGAGCAAACGCTTGTACAGCGCCGGCCAGGGCGCGGTCACGGATGTGGACGAAGCCCAGGCGCGCTATGACCTGGTGCAGGCCCAGGAGGCGGAAAACCAGGCCAACCGCGAGGCGGCGCTGCGTACGATCGCCGGGCGCGGCAGCCTGCCGCTGCTCGAGGTGCTGCCGATGCGCGAAGCGCCGCCAGAGCGCAACCCGGTGGCCGCCGAGCACAGCCTGGAGTACTGGACCCACCTGGCGCGCAACGCCAGCCCCGAGCTGGCCGCCCGCGCCACGCAGATCCGCGTGGCCGAGGCCCAGGCCGACACCCAGCGCGCCGGGCATTACCCGACGCTGTCGCTGACCAGCCAACTGACCCGCCGCGACAACTCCCAGTACCAGGAGCTGTCGCCCCGCCAAGACAGCTACTACGTCGGCTTGTCGCTGGACATCCCGCTGTACCGTGGCGGCGCCACCAGCGCCTCGGTGCGCAAGGCCAGCGCCGCGCTCTCCGGCGCCCAGGCCGACTACGACGCCGAACGCCAGCAACTGGCCGAGGATGTCGAAACCGACTACATGGGCGTGGTCGCCGGCTACGCCAAGAGCAAGGCCCTGCAGCGCGCGGTAGAGTCGAACCAGCGCGCGCTGGTGTCGACCCAGAAGGGCTTCGAAGGCGGCGTGCGCTCCACGGTCGACATCCTCGATGCCCAGCAGCGGCTGTTCGAGGCACGGCGCGACCTGCTCAACAGCAAGCTCGACATGCTCGCCAGTTTCGTCAGCCTGCACGTGCGCACCGGGCAGATGGACCGTGGGGTGCTGGAGGCGGTGCAGGGGTTGTTTTGAGTGGCCTTTCAAGCCCTCGCAGCACGCACGCGTGTGCACCCGTATCCGGCCCTCACAACTCGATGCGCTCCACCTTGGCGATCATCAACCCCACCGCCGCCACCCCGAGCAGGGCCATCACCGATACATACACCAACCCACCGATGTAGCTGCCGGTGGCCTGGATGATCAAGCCGATGACCAGCGGGGTGACCGCGCCGCCGATGTTGGCGCAGAACTGGCACAGCCCCACGGCCGTGGCGGTGCCGGTGCTCGGTACCATGTCGACGACGATGGCGTCCAGGCCGCCGGCCATGCCCTGGCCAAAGAATGCCACGCTGAGCAAGGCGATCACCGCCAGCGGTTCGCTCAGGTAGTTGGCGATGAACAGGCTGGAGCACAGCAGCATGCCAAGGATGACCGGCAGCTTGCGCGCCCGGCTATGGCCGACGTTGCGCTGCGACATGGCGTCTGACCAATGCCCGCCAAAGATCATCCCCAGCATCGCGGCAATGAACGGCACGCTGGCCCAAAGCCCGGCCTTGATCAAATCCATGCCTTTTTCATGCACCAGGTAGTTGGGGAACCAGGTGAAGAAGAAAAACAACGTAGAGGTGAGCGAAAACTTGGCAATGTACACCCCCCACATGTCGCGTTTTTTCAGCAGCGCGCCCACCGTGGCCCATTGAAACGGCGTGCGCTGGCCGGCCGCGGGCACCGCGTCGGTGCCGGCGATCAGCGCCCGCTCGGCGGCGTTGATCCGCGGGCAGTGTTCGGGTTCGCGGTAGTGCCGGGCCCAGGCCAAAGCAAACAACAAACCCAACCCGCCGCACAGCAGGAACACCACCTTCCAGCCGATCACTGTCACCGCCCAGGCCAGCAGTGGGGCGAAGAACGCCAGGCCGATGAACTGCCCACTGACATAGGTACTCACCGCGCGGCCACGCTCTTGGCGGGCGAACCACGAGGTGACCACCCGCTGCGCAGAGGGGAAGCACGGTGCCTCGGTGGCACCCAGGCCCAGGCGCAGTAACAACAATTGCACGCTGCTGCCGGCCAAGCCAAACAACATCGTGCACAGCGACCACAGGGTCAGCGACCAGGCAAAGGTGCGCTTGGCGCCAAAACGGTCAATGAGGATGCCCGAGGGCAATTGCATGGCCATGTAGGTCCAGCCGAAGGCGGAGAAGATCACCCCCATCCAGGCGGGGTCTATCTGCAGCTCTTGCTGGATCAGCGGCGCGGCCACCGAAACGATGGTGCGGTCGAGGTAGTTGATCGACACGCCGGTGAACAGCAAGAACAGCATGAAATAACGCACGCGGCTGGCCCGCGCCTGGCTGCCAGCGGCCGCTGCGGCCGCCAGTGCTCCTTCAGGCTTGATCATGATGAGGATCCCTGTGTGAGGTTACCGAGAGCAGTCAGTGTTGGCGCGCGGGGCCAAAGGGCGCCGCGGCGGCGGAAGGGGCAGGGGCAGGGGCTTGGTAGCGTTCGCCGCCACTGGCGATGGCAGCCAGCGACAACAGGTTGAGCAGTAGGCCGACACAGAGCATCGGCCACCAGGCGCCGTCGAAGCGGGCTGCCAGCCAGGTGGCCAACAACGGCGCGCAACTGCCGATCAGGTTGGCCAGGTTGTAGCCCACCGCCGAGCCGCGGTAGCGCACTGCCGGCGGGAAGGCTTCGGCGAAATACACCGGCTGGATGCCCGCGTGCAATTGCACCGCGCACAGCAGCAAGACCACCCCGGCGGCCACCAGCCAGGCATTGCCGCTGGCCACCAGTGGGAAGAACAGCGCCAGCGCGGCGAGCATCAGCAGCGAGGCGCTGAGCATGCTCTTGCGCCGCCCGCGGCGGTCGGCCATCAGCCCGCCCACGGCCATCGCCAGCATCGAGCAGAGGTGGGCGAGAATCAAAATGGCAAAAGCGGCCTGCTTGCCCAGGCCCAGTTGGTTCACCGCATAATTGAGGCTGTACACCGCGGCAATGAAGTAGCCCGTGGACGGCGCGGCCCACACCAGCATCAGCCGCAGCATCGCCGGCACATGGGGCCCAATTCGGGCCGGGGCCGCCGCATGCCGGGCCTGGGTAAACGCCGGCGCTTCGCTGACCCGGAAGCGAATGTACAACCCCACCGCCACCAGCACGAAGCTGAACAGAAACGGCAAGCGCCAGCCCAAGGCATCGAACTGCTCGCTGCTCATCCACGCGGAGATCCCGAACAACAGGGCGTTGGCCAGCACCTGGGCCAGCGGTGAGCCCATGGCGATGAACGCGCTATAAAACCCGCGCCGCCCGGCGGGGGCGTGCTCCATGGTCAACAGTTGGCTGCCAGTGACCTCGCCGCCCAGCGCGAAGCCTTGCAGGAAGCGCAACACCACTAACGCGATCGGTGCCCACACACCCAGGCTGGCGTAGGTGGGCAGCACGCCGATCAGGAACGAGCACAGCCCCATCAACACAAAGGTGAACACCAGCATCGTACGCCGGCCAAGGCGGTCGCCATAGTAGCCGCACACCAGCCCGCCGAGCGGCCGCGCGACGAAGCCCACCGAGAACGTGGCGAAGGCCGCGAGGGTGGCGGTGGTGGGGTCTGTGGCGGGAAAGAACAGCTTGGGCAGCACGGTGGCCGCGATCGCGCCATAGGCCGCGAAGTCCAGCCATTCCAGGGCGGAACCGGCGATGCTGCTCAGCGCCGCGCGGGTGGCCATGGGGCTGGCAATGGCCTGGGTGTGATGTTCGCCAGGTGGGTTCATGGTGTATCCCTATTGTGATTGTTCGAGGATATTCAGCGCGCCGGGTTACTGCCCGGCCCAGCGGGGCGTGCGTTTCTCGGCGAAAGCGCGCGGGCCTTCGACGGCGTCCTGGCTGGCGAGCATGCGTGCGGCCATGGGGTAGTCTTCGTGCAGGGTGGCGTTGAGGTCGGCCTCGCGCAGGCTCTGCAGCATCACCTGCTTGGAGGCCTGCAGCGCCAACGGCGCGCACTCCAGCAATTGCGCCGCCAGCGCGCGGGCGCTGGCCAGCACGGCGCTGGCCGGCACTACGCGGTTGATGATGCCCATCTCCAGAGCCCGCGCGGCATCGACCGGTTGCGCGGTGAGCACCAGTTCCATCGCGTGCTTCATACCCACCTGCCGAGGCAGCCGCTGCAATAGGCCGCCACCCAGCGCGGCCAGGCCCACCCGTGGTTCGGGCAGGCCAAAGCGCGCGTGGTCGGCAGCCACGGCCAGGTCGCAGGCAGCGAGGATTTCCATCCCGCCGCCCAGGCACAGGCCATTGACCGCAGCGATCAGCGGCTTCCAAAGGTCGAAACGGTGAGTGATACCGGCAAAACCGGTGGTGGGTTTGCGGTGGTCGCCGGTGTGGGCCAGGGCCTTGAGATCAGTGCCCACGCAAAATGCGCGATCGCCACTGCCCGTGATGATCGCCACGCGCAGGGAGGGGTCCTGGTTGAAGCGGTCGAAGGCGTCGGCCAACTCGGCATGCGCGGCGGGGTGCAGCGCGTTGAGTACTTCCGGGCGCTGCAGGGTGAGGGTCAGCAGGGGGCCTTCAACCTCATAACGGCAGAACTGATACGGCGGTAGCATGGCGGCGCCTCTTGTTGTTTTAGTCTGCGGCCACCTTAAAAGCGCGGCCGAGGCGGCGTCCATGCGCTGGCCGCTATACCGCTATTGCCCTATTCAATAATCCGCCCCACCTGCTGGAACAACTGCGCGCACAGGCCGCGCAACCAGCGGTTGCCCGCGTCGTGATGGTAGCGTACGTGCCAGTGCTGCTTGACCGGGAAGCCCGGCAGCGGCACCGGGCAGGGCAGCATCTTCAACGGGCTGTCGCGCACCAGGGTGTGGCCGATCAGGCGCGGCACGGTGGCGATCAGGTCAGAGCTGAGGATCAACGACGGCAAACCGAGAAACCCCGGCAGGCGCACCCTTACACGGCGCTCGATGCCCTGCTCGGCCAGGGCAATATCCAGCCGCTGGTGGCCGAAGCCGGCGGAAATCCCGATGTGCTCCTCCGCCTGGTATTCGCTGATTGCCAGCGCGGTGGCGACCCGCGGGTGGGCCTGGCGTACCACGCACACCCAATCCTGCTGGTAGAGGGTTTGTTGGTAGAAGCCGGTTTCCAGCTCGGGCAGAAAGCCCAAGGCGAGGTCGGCTTCACCGGCCTGGAGTTTTTCCAGGGTCTGATGGTCGATGCGCACGGCCTCCAGGTTAACCGCTGGCGCCAAGTGTGCGATGCGCTGGTATAGCTCGGGCAGCAAGGTGGCGTGGCTGGCGTCGGTCATGCAAATGCGGAAGGTGCGCTGCGCCCTGGCCGGGTCGAAGGCGGCCTCGGCGGTAGACAACTGGCGCACTAGCGCCAGGGCATCGCGGCAGGTGCCGACCAACTCGTCGGCGCGCGGTGTGGGCTGCATGCCGGCGCCCGTACGCACGAACAGCGGGTCGCCCAACTGCTCGCGCAGGCGCCCCAGCCAGATGCTGATGGTTGGTTGGCTTTGCCCCAACTGTTCGGCGCAGCGGCTGACGCTACGGGTGCTGTACATCAGGTCGAACAGCCTGAGCAGCTTGAGGTCGAGCAGGGTGTGGTCGGCGTTGGTCATGTTGTTATTGCCTTGGGTAATACAGCCATTGTGGCCAGCGAATAGACCGTGGGCGGGCAGGGCGGATAGCGTGGGGGCCCAATAACAACCGATGGAGCGTGCCCATGAGCGGCCTCCCCTTGAGTGGTATCCGCGTGGTCGATTACAGCCATTTTCTCGCCGGGCCCTACATGGCCAGGTGCCTGGCGGCGCTGGGGGCCGACGTGATCAAGGTCGAGCGCCCCGGCGGTGGCGACCCCGGCCGCGTGCACGCCTACATGGCCGGTGATGTGAGCGGGTACTTCCTGCAGCAGAACATGGGCAAGCGCGGCATCTGCGTGGACGTGCGCCAGCCCGAAGGGCTGAAGATAGTCGAAGACCTGGTGCGCGGCGCCGATGTGTTCCTGGAGAACTACCGCCCCGGCGCATTGGAAAAACTCGGCCTGGGCTATGAGGCCTTGGCCGCGATCAACCCCGGGCTGATCTACTGCTCGGTCTCGGCCTATGGCCATACTGGCCCGGACGCTGGCCAGCCGGGGTTCGGCCTGATCGCCGAAGCCAAATCCGGTGCCCTGGCGCAGATGGGCAACCCAGGTGAGGCGCCGCCGCTGCTGCGCATGCCGATCGCCGACATGTACACCGGCATCCACGGTGTGGCGGCCATTTGCGCGGCAATCGTGGGCCGGCACACAGGTGCTGGAGGGCAGCACATCGATTTGGCGTTGTATGACTGCATGGTCTCGATGCACGATTTTGCCATTCAGGCGTACACCATCAGCGGCGGCGAGGAAATCCCTCGGCAAGTCGGCCACGACCTGCCAGACGCCACCGTTTATGGAGTGTTCGCGGCGTGCGATGGCTACCTGGTGATCGCCGCGCAGGTGGATGCTATCTGGCAGAAGCTGGCGCGCCTGATCGGCGGCGACGCCCTGGCCGCCGATGAGCGCTTTCTCAGCAGCGCCCGGCGCAACGCCAACCGCCCAGAAGCCTTGGGTTACGTCACGGCGTGGGCGGCTGCCCAGGCCGGCGTGAAGCACTGCATCGGGCAATTGACCGAAGCCGGGGTGCCCTGCGCGCCGGTACAGCGGATCGACGAGGTGGTCAACGATCCGCAGGTGGCCGCGCGCAACATGATCATCGAGCAGCAGCACCCCGAATTGGGGACCCTTCGCCTGCCCAACCTGCCGTTCCGGTTTTCCGGCTTCAGCGCGCCGTTGCCCAAGCTCGCGCCAAGCCTGGGCGAGGACAACAGCGAGGTGCTGGAAGAGTTGGGCTATAGCCAAGAGCAGATTGCCTCCCTGGCGCGGGCGGGGGTGTTGAGCACGGCCTGAAGGAGGCGCGCCTTCGCCCGGCGCAGCCGGCCTCCCCACTGCCCCGGGCGATAGGCACTCAGCCCGCGCGCGCCGCGCTCACCGCCGCGCGCAAACCCAGCAGGTAGCTGTCGGCGCCAAACCCGGCGATCTGCCCGCGTACGATCTCGGCAAACACCGAGTGATGGCGGAACGGTTCGCGGGCGTGGATGTTCGACATGTGCAGCTCCACCACCGGCACCGTGAGGATCGCTAACGCATCACGGATGCCGTAGCTGTAGTGGGTCCAGGCGCCGGCGTTGATCAGCACCGCGCCCACGCCGTCCTGGTAGCCCTGGTGGATGCGCTCGACGATCTGCCCTTCGCAGTTGCTCTGGAAACTCTCGACGCTCACCCCCAGTTCCTCACCCAGCGCGGCCAGCCGCGCATCGATCTCGGCCAGGGTGATGGTGCCGTACTGGGCCGGGTCGCGCTTGCCGAACATATTGTGGTTAATGCCGTGCAACATCAGCACTTTCATGGTTTCGCTCACACCAAAGGGATCGTCAGGCGGTCGATGACCGGGCGGGTATCGGGGCGCACGCCGCGCCACCATTCAAAGGCCTCGGCAGCCTGCTCGACGAGCATGCCAACGCCATCGGCCAGTTGCGCCACGCGCTGTTCCTGGGCCAGGCGCAAGAACGGGGTGAGGCCCTTGCCGTACGCCAGCTCATAGGCCAGGGCGGCACCGTTGAACACACTTGCCGGCACCGGCGGCCGTTCGCCGGTCAGGCTGGCAGAGGTGGCATTGACCACGATGTCGAAGTGTTCACCTTCCAGCGCCTCGTAGCCCAGCACCTCCAGGCGCGGGTGCTTCAGCTCCCAGGCCAGTACTTGCGCTTTGCGCAGGTCGCGGTTGGCCATGACCAATTGCGCGGGTTCCGCGCCAAGAAACGGCAGCAGCGCGCCGCGCACCGCGCCGCCGGCCCCCAGCAGCAACACTCGCTTGCCGGCCAGCGGGTTGCCCAGGTTGTGCTGGATGTCGCGCAACAGGCCAATGCCGTCGAAGTTTTCCGCGAGCACCTGGTCGCCGTCGAACCTCAAGGCGTTGGCCGCCTTGGCCAGGCGCGCCCGCTCGCTGGGTTGGGTGGCCAGGCTGTAGGCCTGCAGTTTGAACGGCGCGGTGATGTTCATGCCGCGCCCACCGCTGTCACGAAAGCGCTGTACGTCACCGGCAAAATCGCCCTCTGAACCTTCAATGGCGCCGTAGCTCAGTTGCTGCCCAGTCGCTTCGGCGAACAGGCCGTGAATCAGCGGGCTTTTGGTGTGGCTGATCGGCCGGCCGATCACCGCGTATTGGTCGGTCATGGCTTGATCTCCTGGGTGAACAGCACGCCGTCGGCTTGCAGGCGGGCGATGTCGGCCGGCGAGTAGCCCAGGCTGCTGGCGACGCTGGCGTTGTGTTCGCCCAGGTCTGGGGCCACCTGGGCGAGGGTGGTGTCGCAGCCGGAAAAACGAAACGGCAGGTTGGGGAAGCGCAGGGTGCCGTAGCGCGGGTGCTGTTGTTCGGTGATCATCCCGCGGGCCTGGATTTGTGGGTCGTTGATCACCTCGTCGATGCGCTGCACCTTGGCGCAGGGTACATCCACTTCATCCAGCAGGCTGAGCAGGCGCGCCACTGGGTTAGCCGCCACCCAGCGCTTGACCGTGGCGAGGATCTCTTCACGGTATGCATTGCGGCCATTGAGGGTGTGGAAACGTTTATCACCGGCAAAGCCGGGTACGCCCGCGTCAGTTTCCACCAGCCCGGCAAAGCGCTTCCATGAGTCATCGACCTGGGCGGCGATCACCAGGTCGCCATCGGCGGCGCGGAACACCCCGTAAAGGGTGGAGGTGGGCATGTCATGGCCGGTTTGCTGCGGCAGGATCTCGCCGCCGCTCAAGGTGTAGCACTGCACCGCGTATTCGTGCATCGACACCAGCGTGTCGTACAGCGCCATGTCGATATGTTGGCCTTGCCCACTGCTTACCCGGCCGAGCAGGGCGGCGTTGATGGCCGCCACCGCATGGATGCCGGTATACATGTCGCCCAGCGAGATGCGCAGCAGCGGTGGCGCTTCACCGGGGTTGCCGACCATCTGCATGATCCCGCTCTTGGCCTCGGCGATCAGCCCGAAGCCGGCGCGGTGGGCGTCCGGGCCGGTATGGCCGTAGGCAGAGATGGAGCAGTACACCAGCTTCGGGTTGCGCGCCGCCAGCTCGGCATAGCCCAGCCCGAGTTTGTCCAGGGCACCCGGGCGGTAGTTCTCGATGAACACATCGGCGCTGTCGCACAGCTGCTGCATGAACGCCTTGCCGCGCGGGTCTTTCATGTTCACGCTGACGCCCTGCTTGCCCATGTTCAGTTGCAGGAAGTAGCCGCTCTGGTACTCATCGAGCACGAACGAATGCTGGCGGCCGGCATCGCCGCTGCCCGGCCGTTCGACCTTGATCACCTCAGCGCCCAGCGCGGCCAGGCAGCGCCCCACGTAGGGGCCGGCGAGGAAGTGGCTGTAATCGATCACGCGGATGCCCTTGAGCGGTAGTGGCTGGCTCATTGCGCAACCTCCCGGCGGGGAACCATCAAGCGGTGTTCACCGCGCTGCACCACTTCGCCTTTCTGGTTGATCAGCTCCGAGGGCAGCACGACGATGCCCCAGCCCGGTTTGCTTTTGCTCGGGCGCATGGGGCCGACGCGCATTTTCACGTGCAGCACATCGCCCACGCGAATCGGCAGCAGGAAGTCCCAGGTCCAGCCCAGCGACATGCCCGGCAGGAAGCGATACTCGCACTGGGTTTTCAGCCCGTCGGCGATGGCCAAGCCCATCAGCCCATGGGCGACCAAGCCACCGAAGTGGCTGGCATTGGCATAGGCTTCGTCCACGTGCACCGGGGTGTGGTCGCCGGTGAGGTCGGCGTAGGCGAGGATGCGTTCCTTGGTCACGGTGTAGCTGGGGGTGAGTGCTTCATCGCCTTCGCGGGCGTCGTCGAAGTATTTTTCTTGTACGGTCATGGCGGTTCTCTTATTCGGTTACGCGGGCGTTTACGGCCAGGGCCTGGTGCACGGCGGTGGCCGGCGATGCCTGGATGAACTCAACCGCCAGGCCATCGGGCAGGCGCAGCCAGTTGTCACCTTGCGGCATGGGTTCCACCCCCTCGAAGCGGCGGGCAGCAGCCAGGGCGTAGGCGGCGTTCTCGCACATCATGCCCAGGTGGCCCATGCGGCCTTCGGGGCCTTGGAAGCCTGGCTGGCTCATGAACTGCATGCCGCCCAGGGTCCAGTACTGAATGGGCTCCTCCACGGTGCCTTGCACCTCGCGCATTTCCATGCCGAACACCTCATGGAAAAAGCGGATGTGCCAGTGGATGTCTGCGACCCAAAAAGCCACGTGTTCCAGATACGCTTTGGGGATGCTCACAGCTTGGCTTCCTCTTGTTGTTGGTCGGCCATGGCGCGCTCGATGCCCTTGATGCAGGCCACCAGGGTGGCGTTCACCGGCGTCGGTACGCCGTAACGCTGGCCGAGGCGCACCACGGCGCCGTTGATGAAATCGATTTCGGTGGCTGAGCCTTTTTGCAGGCTCTGCAGCATCGAGGTCTTGAACGAGGCGGGCAGGCCTTCGCTGGCCAGGTTCCAGGCCGCTTCCGGGCGCTGCAGGCTCAGTTGCACACCGGCGGCGCGGGCCACGCTGATCGCCTCGGCCACCGCCAGCAGGGCGGTGTCGCGCAGCAGCGGTTCGCTGTACAGCTGGCCGTAGGTGAGCATGGTGATGCCGCTGAGGGCGCCGGTAGAAACGTTCACCAGCAGCTTGTCCCACATCGTGCCAACGATATTGGCACTGACCTCGGTGGCCAGGCCCGCGGCGCTGAACGCCTCGGCGATGGCCTGCACCCGCGGGCTGAGGCTGCCGTCGAGCTCGCCGATAAGGGTGTGCTTGCCGGCCACGCCGCTACGCACCGCGCCGGCGCTGAGCTGCACACCGCCGACGTAGGTCTTGCCGGCGATCACTTTGTCGCGGCCCACCACCTCGGCCAGCAGCTCCTCATGGCCAAGGCCATTCTGCAGTGACAGCACCACGGTCGCGGGGCCGATCAAGGCGGCGGCGCTGTGCATGGCTTCAGTGGTGGCGAAGGACTTCACCAGCACCACGACCAAATCGACCACCCCGACCTCATCGGCATCAGTGCTGGCCTGCACCTTCACCAGGCGGCGCTGGCCGGCCTCTTCGACGCTCAGGCCGTGGCGGCGTACTGCCTGGATATGCGCGTTGCGGCGGTTCAGCAGCCAGGTGTCGTGGCCGGCCTCGCTGAGCCAGGCGCCGAAGGTACTGCCCAGCGCGCCCGCGCCAAGAATGCAGATTTTCACGATAAAAGCGGCTCCGGTTTTTTTCGCCACTCTAGGCCTGGGGCCTGTGTTGGGCTATACAATGAACCCAATACGGCTATTTGGAATTCTAATAATGCCCAGCCCCGAGGGGTTGCCCGAACCCAAGCTACTGATGCTGTTCGACGTGCTCTACAGCACCGGCAGCGTGACCCGCGCCGCCGAACAACTGGGGCAGAGCCAGCCCACCATCAGCCTGTGGCTGGGCAAGCTGCGCCAGCAATTGCGCGACCCGTTGTTCGTGCGCACGCCCGGCGGGATGGCGCCCACGCCCCAGGCCGAAGCGTTGATCACACCGTGCCGGGAGGTGCTCGAGTCGCTGCGCCGCCTGGTGGCTTGGGAGATCGCGTTTGAGCCGGCCACTGCGCAGCGGCACTTTCGCCTGTGCGTGAGCGATGCCAGCCACATCACCCTTCTGCCGCGCATCCTGGAATACCTGCGGGTACAGGCGCCGGGGGTGCGGCTGGACGTGGCGCGGATCGACGGCAACACCGAGCGCGCCCTGGAAATCGGCGAAGCCGACCTGGCGATCGGCTTCGTGCCATGGCTGGGCGGCGGTATCTACCAGCAGGTGCTGTTCCCGCAAGACTGGGTGTGCCTGGCCAGCCCACGGCACCCACGGATCAAGCGCAGCCTCTCGGCACGTGCCTATGCCAGCGAAGGGCATGTGCTGGTCAGCGCCGGTACCGGGCAGAAGCTGCTCGAGGCCGGGCTGGCGCGGGCGCAGCTCAAGCGCCGGGTGGTGCTGGAGCTGCCGGGGTTTCTCGGGGTGGGGGCGATCGTGCAAGGCACCGACCTGGTGGTCACCCTGCCGCGGCACATCGGCCAGACCCTGGCCGACACCCATGGGCTGAAGGTGTTCGATTGCCCGGTGCTGATCGACGGCTTTACCGTCAAGCAGCACTGGCATGCGCGTTACCACCAGGATGCCGGCAACCGCTGGTTGCGCGGGGTGTTGCTGGAGTTGTTCGGGGCGCGGCGCTGAGGGCCGCTCAGCGGTCAACGAGGTACCGGGCTCTCACTGGCCGTGGTGGCCTCCCGCCTGGCATGGCGCCCCAGCCCCAGGTACAGTACGGCGGCCAACAGCACCACCCCCGCCAGCACCAGCAGGCCGCCGACCTCGCTCTGCAAGGCTACATCTGCCAGGGCCTTGACGTTGGGAGAGAGGAAGTTGCCGATGTTCGCCACGCAGTTGACGAACGCGACCCCGGCCACCGCCGCAGCGCCGCCCAGGTAGTTGGTCAGCAGCGACCAGAAGATCGGCTGCGCCGCCCAGATGCCGGCCACCGCTACGCACATCGCGCCCAGCGCCAGCGCCGGTGAAGCGCTGGCACTGGCGGCCATGCCCGCCGCGGCGACCACCAAACAGGCCGCGCCATAGCCGACCAGGTGCTGGTGCCGCGCGGCCAGCTTGGGCACCGCCAGGGTGGCGAGCAAGGCGCAGGTCCAGGGCACCGCGACCATGAAGCCCACCAGCGTGCCGGGCAGCGCGCCGGTGACCCGGCTGATGAACGTGGGCAGATAGAACACGATCACCGCCACGCCCATCTGGATCAGAAAGAAGATCAAGGCGAAGTACAGCACCCGCGCATCGCGCATCGAGGCCAGCATGGTGCGCGGGCCGTGGGCCATCTTCGCCTGCTGCTCGCGGGTGATGCACGCGGTCAATTCGGTTTGCTCCTCGGCGCTCAGCCAACGCGCGTCGGTAGGCCGCGACGGCAGGTAAAAGAACGCCCAGATACCTACCGCGGTAGCGCCCAGCCCCTCGATCAGGAACATCCACTGGTAGCCAAGCAAGCCGCCGGCATCGATGCGCAGCAAGAAGCCCGACAACGGCGCGCCGAGCATGAACGCCAGCGGCGCGCCGATGTAGAACAGCCCGGTGACGCGGGTGCGGTAGTGGTCGGGGAACCAGTAGGTCAGGTAGAGGATGACCCCCGGAAAGAACCCCGCTTCGCAGGCGCCGAGGATGAACCGCAGCACATAGAAGCTGGTGGCGCTGTCAACGAATAGCGTAGCGGCGCTGACCAGCCCCCAGGTCACCATGATTCGCGCGAGCCACAGCCGCGCGCCGACCTTGTGCAGCATGATGTTGCTGGGGATCTCCGCCAGCACATAGGCAATGAAGAACACGCTGGCGCCAAAGGCGAAAGCCATGTCGGAGATACCCACGGTGTCTTTCAGGGCCTGCTTGGCAAAGCCGACGTTGGCCCGGTCGATAAAGGCCATCACGTACATCAACAGCAAAAACGGCACCAGGCGGCGAATCGCCTTGTGGCTGGCGCGGGCCACCGGCGTGTCGCGGGTGGTGTGGGGTGAAGATCTTGTTGTCATAGTTATCTCTCCAGGGGGTGCCCTCGCGGCCCCAGGCGGGGCCGCGCTGTTTAGTGCTGTAACAGGGTGTTCCAGGTGTGGCGCAGAAACCGCGCGCTGGCGCGCATGGCCTCGACAGGGTCGCCCTTGAGGCTGCACTCGCCGCTGAGCAGGCCGCTGTAGCCGCCGCGTTGCAGATGGCCGAAAAAGCTCGTGTAGTCATAGTGCCCGGTACCGGGGTTGAACCGGCCGCTGTCGGCCAGGTGCACATGCCCCAGCCAGCCGGGGTAGGCGCCCACCTCGGCAAGCGGCTCGTGCTCTTCATCCATGTGGTAGAAATCGGCCAGGCCGCGCACCTCGGCGCGGTTCACTCGTTGCGCGAGCTGCACGCCTTCGGCCACGCTGTTGACCAGGTTCGACTCCTTGCGGTTGAGCGGCTCGATGACCAGCGTGGTGCCGCTGCCGGCCAGGGTGTCGGCGCACCAGGCCAGGGTGTGGGCGAAGCCGTCTTCGGCCTGGGCGCGGCTCCAGCCGTCGGGGATGTTGCGCGTCCAGCCGCTGCCTAGCACCACCACCTGGGTGCCGGCCAGCCCCAGCAGCTCGACCACTCGCTCGAAGTAGGCGCGGTTGCGGCGCTCGTCAGTACCAGGCCCGAGGATGCGAAAATCCTTGGGGAACAGGTAGCTGGAGGCCAGCGCCGGCAGCGGCAGGTCTGTGATCCGTGCCTTGGCCTCGGCGAAGGCGCTGTCGTTTTCAAGGTTCAGCGGCACCAGTTGCACCTCGATGTAATCCAGGCCCGCTGCCGCCATGTCTCGGGCGCTGTCCAGGGGGCCACACCAGCCTAGTTTCATGGTCTGTTCCTTGTGTTGGGGTCAATAGCTCAGGCGCGCCACGGCGCGCAGGTGTTCGGGGGTGGTACTGGGCAAGCCGAAGAACTCGAGGTACGCCGGGATCTGCTCGAAGAGCATGTCGGTGCCCACCTGGATCACGCAGTCGCGGGCCTTGGCCTGCTGCAGGAAGGGGGTCATCTCAGCGGTCATCACTACCTCGCCGACAAAGCAGCCTGGAGCGATGCGGGTCACGTCCATGGGCAGTGGGTCGCCCGGGTTCATGCCCACGGGGGTGGCGTTCACCACCAGGTGCTTGCCCGCGGGGTCACGCTCGCCGAGGCTGATGGCCAGCGCCGGGTAGTGCTGGCGCAAACGTGCGGCCAGGGCCTCGGTGACCTCCGGTCGGGTGTCGAACAGGGCCATGCGCGCCACCCCCGCGGCCGCCAGCGAGGCAGCGATCGCCGAGCCCACACCGCCACTGCCGACCACCAGCACGCTGGCGCCGGCGGCGGCGAAACCTTTGCGCTGCATGCCGCGCACGAAGCCTTCGCCATCGAACATGTCGCCGTACAGGCTGCCGTCGGCGCGTTTGATTACAGCATTGCAAGCGCCGGCGATCTGCGCGGAGGGGCTGAGTTCGGCGAGCAGCCCAGCGCTGGTGACCTTGTGCGGCATGGTGATCAGCGCACCGATGATGTTGGTCATGCTGAAGATCGCCGGCAGGAACGCCGTGAATGCCTCGGCCTGCACGCTCATGGGAGTGACCAGTGCGTCGATGCCGGCCGTTTCGAAATAGGGGTTGTAGATCATCGGTGACTTGAACGTGTGGGTCGGGTAACCGATGTGCGCGATCAGGCGCGTGGTGCCGCGGATAATCATGGTGTGGCCCGCTGTGCTTGTTTTTGGAGGGGGTACGACTGCGGGCAGAGGGTGAGATCGGCCCCGGGCGAAGTCAACGGCGCCCCGCCGTGGCACCGGCCAGGGCACCGGGCGCGGGTGTTCGTGGGGGCGCCACGGCAGCCACTTCAGGCGGGTTTTGTTGAGGCTAATCAAACGCTTGGATTCATGCCAAAGTGGACTTACTGTTAGGCGGCGGCGGGCGCGCCGCAACCGGCTATGATGGGCCGATTTCAACGATAAAAAAGGCAGGCCAGGGTGCTCAACGACGTTCCGCTGCGCGACTTGCAGGTGTTCTGTGCCGTAGTGCGCCATGGCAGTTTCAGCGCCGCGGCCCAGGCCACTGGCCTGGCGCAAACCTATATCAGCAAGCGCATCAAGCTGCTTGAAGCGAGCCTTGGGGTGAAGCTGCTGCACCGCACCACGCGGCGCGTGAAAGTGGCGGCCGAGGGCCAGGTGGTGCATCACTGGGCGCAGCGCATGCTGCGGGATGCCCAGGCGCTCGAAGCCGAGCTCAGCGGCCAGCGCGAGGTGCCCAAAGGGGTGCTGCGAGTGTGCGCCAGCCAGCGCCTGGGGCGCCGCCACCTGGCACCGATCCTGGGTTTGCTGATGCAGGCGCACCCTCAGCTGAGCGTTTGGCTGGAGTTGATGGACCGCCGCGTCGATCTGGTCGAAGAAGGCTTCGATGTCGACATCCGGGTGGGCCATGTCGAGGAGCCCGGGCTGATCCCTCACCACATCGCCAGCACCCCGCGGATCCTCTGCGCCGCGCCGGGCTACTTGGCCAGCCACGGCGTGCCGGCGCGGCCGCAAGACCTCAGCCGCCACGCTTGCATGGTGTTCCGCGACCGTGACGACGCCTTCGGCGTGTGGCGGCTCAAGGGCCCCAAGGGCTGGGAAACGGTCAAGGTCAACGGCCAGTTGGCCAGTAACGACAGCGAAGTCGCCCTGCGCTGGGCCCTGGCCGGGCACGGCGTCGTGATGATGGCCGACTGGAACATGGAGCAGGCGCTGGCCAGTGGCGAACTGGTGCGGGTGTTGCCGAAGTGGAACCAGCCGGCAGACGTCTGGGCGGTGACCGTGGCGCGCAGCGACCAGTCGGCCAAGGTGCGGGTGTGCATCGAGTTTCTGCGCCAGCACCTGGCCACCGGTGCCAACGCCCTGCGCCCGGCGGCATGTTAAACTGCGCGCCTTTGGCTGCCGGGGTGGGCGTTGCATGAGTGGTGTGGGGTGAGCAACAAAAAACCATCGATCCGCGCCGTCGCCGAGCGCGCTGGGGTCAGCGTTGCCACCGTTGACCGAGTGCTCAGCGACCGCGCGAAAGTCTCGGACAAAACCGCGCTGAAGGTGCTCAACGCCCTGCGCGAGCTAGGCTCGGCGAGCGTGCTGCCGTCTGGAGCGAGGCATATATTTCGCTTCGAAGTGGTCATGTCGCTCAGCGATGAAACCTTTTTTGCCCGTTATGAACAGGCGTTTCAGCACTGCGCGATGAAGTACGGGGTGCAGGTGCGCCTGCGCAGGTTTCATTCCCTTGAAGGTAACGCGGCGATCCTCGAGGCCATCCAGGCCCAGGCCGGGCGCTACCATGGCCTGGCGTTGATCGTCGAAGACAACGCCTCGCTGCGTGGCCATTGCCAGGCGCTCAAGCAGGCTGGCAAGGCCACGGTGTTCATCAGCAGCGAGGTGGGCGAGCAGGGCGGCCATTACGTGGGCGTCGATAACCTCGCCGCCGGGCGCACCGCGGCGTACTTGCTTGGCGGCTTCATGGGCGGCCGCGGGCGGGTGCTGCTCGGTACCCACCATTTGGCATTCCGTTCCCATGCGCAGCGCGTGCAGGGGTTCATGCAGGTATGCCGCGCGCGCTTCCCAGCGTTGGAGGTGCTCGGCCCAGTGCACTGCGATGACACCGACGCCCACGGTGAAGCCCGGGTGCGCGCGTTCGTTGAGCAGGCGGGGCAGGTGGAGGGGGTGTATCACACTGGGGCGGGCAATGCTGGCGTGGCCGCGGCGTTGGCGGGGCACCCGCTGCGGGCCTGGGTGGCACATGAGGTGACACCGGCGAACCGTGCGCTGCTGATGGCCGGGAAGGTGGCTGCGCTGATCGACCAGAACGCCGAGCTGCAGGCCGCGGCCTGCGTGCAGGCGCTGTTGTACCAGTTGGGGGCGATCGGTGAACCGCCCTCGGGCACGGTACCGTTTTCGATCGTGACCCCAGAGAACCTCTGAGGGCCCATCGCCCGGCACAGCCGGAATGCTGTTCACTTAAGCCATTTCACGGCTTTAAAGAAGGGATGAATCTGTGAGCTCTGCTGATTTTGTGCATGAGCTTCAGGGCCCTTCGCCCGGCACAGCCGGCCTCCCACGGGTTCTATGCTGCCTCGTAAATCAAGTACTTACACAAACCTGGTGGGAGGCCGGCTGTGCCGGGCGAAGGGCCAGTCAGGTCATGCGCTCAGTAAAACCATTTGAAGAAATCAGGGCTTTTCAACCTCGATTTAGCGCTCTGATCGCTTAAGTGAACAGCATTACGGCACAGCCGGCCTCCCACGGGTTCTGTGTTGCCTTGTAAATCAAGTGCTTACACAAATCTGGTGGGAGGCCGTGGTCCGGCACTCTGGCTGTGCCGGGCGAAGGGCGCCGAAGCCGGCCGGGTTACTTGCCCGGCAGCGCGTAGGCAATCACATAGTCACCGCGGTTGTCGTTGGTACCGGTGCGGGTGGCACCACCCACCGTCACCACGATGTACTGCTTGCCGTCCTTGCCCACGTAGCTCATCGGTGCGCCCTGGCCGCCCACGGGCAGGCGGCCGCGCCACAGCTCCTTGCCGGTGTCGTTGTCCAGCGCGCGCATGTAGTAATCCAGCGTGCCATGGAAGAACGTCAGGCCGGCCTTGGTCACCAGCGGGCCGCCCATGGTCGGCATGCCGATTGGCATGTACACCCCTGGCACCACGCCGTGTACGGGGGCGTCCTGGATGCTGCCCATCGGCACCTGCCAGCGGGTTTTGCCGTTGGTGAGGTCGATCGCGGTCATCGAGCCATACGGCGGCTTGAAGCACGGCACGCCCAGCGGCGACATGAACATCGAACGCTCAACGCCCCAGGGCGTGCCCAGTTGCTGCGAGTACTCGCCTTCGGTGCTCGGCTTCAGGCCTTGTTCGGTCGCCACTTCGCGCTTGATGAAGCGGCCCCACTGGGCCATGCGGATGTCGTTGACGATCAGGGTGCCGGTGGCCGCGTCGATGGCCCCGCCACCCCAGTTGAAGCCACCGTAGTAGCCGGGGTAGATCAGCGTGCGTTGGCCCTCGGTGATGGGGGTGAACTCACCCTCCCAGCGCATTTGCTTGAATTCGATCCGGCACAGCAACTGGTCGAATGGTGTCGCGCCCCACATGTCCGCTTCTTTCAGGCGCTCTGCGCCAACCGACAGTTGCGAGTATGGCTGGGTGGGTGAAATACGCATGCCGGGCATGCCGTCGGTGGCAACCGGGCGCTGCTCCACCGGGAACACCGGAGTGCCGTCACGGCGGTCGAGTACGAAGATCTGCCCGCGCTTGGTCATACCGATCACCACTGGGGTGGTGCCGCCGGCCTTGTTCGGCAGGTCGTAGAGGATCGGCTGGGCCGACACGTCGTAGTCGAACATGTCGTTGTTGGCGGTTCTGAAGTGCCACTTGTCGATGCCGGTCTTGACGTCGATGGCCACGATCGAATCGTTGTACTCGTCCGAGCCAGGGTGGCGGTTGCCGTTCCAGAAGTCTGGGGTTTGGTTGCCAGTGGGGATATACGCCAGGCCCAGGGCCGGGTCGTAGGAGGCCGTGCCCCAGAAGTTCGGCGACTCGGGTGGGTAGATTTCACCCGGCTTGAGCGGGCGGCTGCCCCGGCTTGGGTCGATTGGGTCCCAGGCCCAGAGCAGGGCACCGCTGCGCACGTCGAAGCCGCGCACCACACCGGAGGGCTCACCCACGCTGAGGTTATCGTTGAGCTTGCCGCCGACGATGATCACCTCGCCGGCCACCAGGGGCGCGGAGGTGGGGTAGTAGTCGCCGTAGGCTTTCGGGCCAAGACCGACCAGCAGGTTGACCGCGCCGTGGTCACCGAAGCCGTCGCAGGCCTTGCCGGTGTCGGCATCGATCGCCATCAGCCGGGCGTCGATGGTGGTGGTGATGATGCGTTTGCGGCAGGCCGCCGGGGCGGCGGGAGTGCCCGCGGCGGGCTGTTCGCTGGCCAGGGCGGCGCTGGCCTGGGTGCTGTCGAAGTAGCCGATTCCTCGGCAGCGCTTCCAACCCTTGTTGCCGGCGTTTTCTTCGGCCTTGGGGTCGAACACCCACTTCTGTTTACCGCTCACCGCATCCAGTGCGAACACCTTGCTGTAGGGGGTACAGAAGTAGATCGTGTCATCGACCTTGATCGGCGTGCCCTGGTACTCGGCGCCGTCGATGGCCATGTCACCGGTGCGGAAGGTCCAGGCCACTTGGAGGTCTTTGACGTTCTGCTTGTTGATCTGCTCAAACTGCACAAAGCGCTCGCCCATCGTGCTGCGGCCGTAGGCGGTCCAGTCATTGCCGGTGTCCGCGGCCGCGCTGGCATTGACCACCTTCGCCGGCTCGCCGCTGGGCGCCACCGTCGCGTGGGGCTGGAACATGTTGTAGCCGGCAGCCACCAGCAGCAACGCCAGCAGCGCAACCGGCAGGGCGGTGGTGGCCGGCTTGAAGTAGCGCGCCCAACCGGTGAACAACGGCGAGAGGGCGGTCAGTACCAGGGCGATCACCACGAAGGTGACCAGCCGCGGCACCAGTTGCCAGAAGTCCAGGCCGACTTCCCACAGCGCCCACACCAGGGTGAACGCCAGCAGCGCCCAGCCCAGCCAGAGCGCCAGCAGTTGGCGGCGCACCGTGAAGGCACCGCAGGCCAGCATCGAGGCGCCGGCCACCAGGTAATAAAGGCTGCCGCCGAGCGACGCCAGCTTGATGCCGCCCACAAGCAAGGCAAGGCCACAGAGGGCTAATAACAGCCCCACTATGATGGGTAAGAGTTTTTTCATTGTCCCCAATTCCAGTTGGTAGATGGATAGTCCAAAAAACGAAAACGCACGTGCTCCCCCCGGCCACCGAAGTTGCCGTTAGCACTATTTTTATTAGGGTTATTCATTGTTTGGCGGCAGCCGCCGCCCAAGTAGGGGCAGGATAGTACGGTGTGACAAACCGCCACGCCACGGCTGTTTTGATAGCTTTCTATCAAAAAAAATATTGCTTTCCCGTGGCGCTTCAACGCCCTGTTTGCCAGCGCCATGCTGTTTTTTTAAGTGGGCGTGAAGGCTTTGGCATGGGGGTTTTGGCGCGGCAGGCGTGCAGGTGCTGGCGGCATGGTGGTTACGCCACTGCACACTTTGGCTTTGAGAAAACACTTGCTTTCCGGCTGGCGAAAAACACAATTTCCCTCAGCAGGTTTTTCTTCCGCAGTGGCGCGGATAACCTCCCGCTATTCATCGTTACCTATAAATCTAATAAAGGTAGAGACGCATGCTGACACCTGAACACGGCGCGCCGCGCCGCCTTTCAAAATCAGCCATCCTCTGGCGCGTTGCCGCGATTGCCACGATGGGTTCTCTCGGGTTTGGCTATGACACTGGCGTGATATCCGGTGCCCTGCCGTTCATGACACTGCCCGCCAGCGAAGGTGGCCTGGGCCTGACCCCGGTCAGCGAGGGCGCCGTGGCCTCGGCGTTGATCTTCGGTGGCGCGGTGGGCGCACTGTGCGCCGGGCGCCTGGCGGACCGTTACGGCCGGCTGGCGATGCTCAAGCTGCTGGCGCTGCTGTTCGCCGCCGGCGCCATTGGCAGCGCCCTGGCGCCCAACCTCTGGGCGATGATCGCCATTCGCTTCGTGCTCGGCATCGCCGTGGGCGGCGCCTCCTCGATTGTGCCGGTGTTCATCGCTGAAGTGGCCGGGCCCAAGCACCGTGGGCGGCTGGTGTGCCAGAGCGAACTGATGGTGGTGTCAGGCCAGTGCATTGCGTACATGACCAGCGCGCTGCTGGCACACCTGTTCGACAGCCCGCTGACCTGGCGGTACATGCTGGCGATTGCGTTGATCCCCGCCGCGTTGCTGTACATCGGCATGAATTTCGTCCCCAATTCGCCGCGCTGGCTGGTCGCCAAGGGCCGGCTGAGCGAGGCGAAGAGCATCCTGCGCGAACTGCGTGACTGCCCGCACGAGGCTGACCGTGAAGCCCGCGAGATTGCCCAGCAATGCAGCCGCGAGCCACACCGCGCCTCAGCGCTGCGGCAGCTCAACCAGCCCTGGCTGATCAAACTGCTGCTGGTCGGCACAGGGCTGGGCTTCGTGCTCCAGGCCACCGGTGTGAACGCCTTCATGTACTACACGCCGATCATCCTCAAGGCGACTGGCATGGGCACCCACGCCGCGCTGGTGGCGACCATCGGCAACGGGGTGGTGTCGGTGATCGCCGCGGCCCTGGGCATGTGGCTGATCAACCGCATGGGCCGGCGCAGCATGCTGCTGCTGGGGCTGGCGGTGGTGGTGCTGACCCAGGTGTTTCTCGGTGCTGTGCTCAACTTCATGCCGGCGTCGATGGCCCAGAGTTACCTGGCGCTGGGGGGCATCCTGGTGTTCCTGTTCTTCATGCAGATGTGCATCGGCCCGGTGTACTGGGTGCTGATGGCGGAGATCTTCCCCACCCATTCGCGAGGCTTGATGAACGGCATCGCCGTGGGGCTGTTCTGGGTATTCAACGCGATAGTAGCGTTCGCCTTCCCGATCGCCATGGCGCTGTTTGGCGGCATGACGTTCTTCCTGTTCGCGGTGGTGAACATCGGTTCGATCATCTTCTGCACGCTGTGCCTGCCGGAAACCAAAGGCCTGTCTCTGGAAGAGATCGAGCGCCTGATGCAGCGCACCTTCGGCGGCACCCGCCAGGCTGGCGAGGCCAGCGACAAGCCAGTACTGGGCACTCCGCGCTAACCGGCGCGGCCCGTGGGCACCGCCGGGTGCCCGCTGTTTCCTTTCTCGAACTGCGCGCGCCTGCTGCCCTACGGCAGGCGTGGGCGAAGTTGCGCGCGGGTGAAACCGCCGCGGCGGTAAACGCCATGGGCCGCACGGGCCGATGGCCGTAGGTAAAACAATAAAAAACCAGGAGTGTGGACGATGGGTAAATCTGCTTTTGCCGGGGCGGCGTTCGCGCGCCCGGCGTTGGGTTCGGCGCTGTTGGGGTTGCTGGGCTTGGGGGCGTGCTCCGCGGGGGCGGCGCCGTTCAGCGCGGCCCAATATGCGTTGGGCGATTGGGGCGGGCAGCGCGCGGCGCTTTATGACCAGGGCTATGACTTCACCCTGGAGTACGTGGGCGAGGCCGCCGCCAACGTGCACGGCGGCTATGACAAACAGCACACCGCGCGCTACACCGACCAGGTGGCGCTGGGCGCCAAGCTTGACCTGCAGAAGATCGCCGGCTGGCAGGATGCGGTGTTCCAACTGATGGTTACCGAGCGCAGCGGGCGCAACCTGGCCAACGACCGCATCAGCGACCCCCGCGCTGGCATGCTCAGTTCGACCTCCGAGGTGTACGGCCGTGGCCAGACCTGGCGGCTCACTCAATTGTGGTTGAGCAAGGGTTTTTACGACGGCGCGCTGGATGTGAAGGTTGGCCGCTTTGGTGAAGGCGAAGACTTCAACACCTTCCCGTGTGAGTTCCAGAACAACGCCTTCTGTGGTGCCCAGGCGGCCAACTGGGCCGGTTCGGTGTGGTACAACTGGCCGGTGAGCCAGTGGGCGATCCGCCTGAAGTACCAGCTTAACCCCGAGGTATTTGCCCAGGTCGGGGCGTTCGAGGTCAACCCCTCCAACCTGGAGACCGGCAATGGCTTCAAACTCAGCGGCAGCGGTAGCCAAGGCGCGCTGGTGCCAGTGGAGCTGGTGTGGGCGCCGAAGCTGAATAACCTGCCGGGCGAGTACCGGCTGGGTTACTACTACAGCAGCGCTAAGGCCGATGACCTGTATACCGGCGCCGACGGCCAGCCGCAGCCAGTGAGCGGCGGCGATTTCAAAAGCCATGGCAGCAAGCACGGCGCCTGGGTGGTAGCCCAGCAGCAACTCACCGCCCGTGACGGCAACCCCAACCGCGGCCTTAGCGTTTTCTTCAATGCCACCGTGCACGACAAGGCGACCAACTTGGTCGACAACTTCGTGCAGGCGGGGTTTGTGTACAAGGGCCTGTTCGACGCCCGGCCGCTGGATGATTTCGGCGTGGGCGTGGCGCGCATCCACGTGAACGACGACGCCGCCGCGCGGGCCAGGCTGGCCAATGCCCTGGCGGGTATCAGCGATTATGACAACCCTGCCTTTGCGCCGGTACGCGGCACCGAGTACGACGCCGAAGTGCATTATGGTTTTGCCGTCACGCCGTGGCTGACCCTGCGGCCGAACCTTCAGTACATCGCCCACCCGGGCGGGGTGAGTGAAGTGGACGATGCCTGGGTGGCGGGGTTGAAGTTTTTGGCCAAGTTCTGAGTCAAAAAGCCCACCCCTCAGGGTGGGCTTTTCAGGCGGTGGCCGAGCCTTGGCGGCCCTCCGCCCGGCGCCGCCGAAATACTCGACCCCAGCCTGCCTCGGGGTGTATCCCCTTAGGCAAAGTAATCCACCTGATAACGATCGGTGCGCAGGTTGCCCAGCGCCTCGCGTACCCGCAGGTGCGCCGGATGCGCTGCATAGCCTTTAAGGGCCTCGAGGGAGTCGAACTCCGAATACAGCACCACGTCACAGGCATAATCGATCTGGCTGAAGTCCACGCCGATCTCGAGCAGTTTCAGGCCGGGGATTTCATGGCGGATGGATTCGAATTCCGTTTTGAGCTTCTGAATGTTCGCGCTGCGCTCTTGCTCGCTGTCGCCACGCAAGTTCCACATGACGATATGTTTGACCGATTGCATGGGGTGCTCCCAGGGGGATTGAGCGTTAGCGGCTGCGTGGGTTGAGAACGAAGTCGAAATCGAGGGTGTAGAACAACTGGTCGATCGGGTTGCCGTAGGGGTCGGTGCCGGGCTCATGGCGCTGCCACTCGGCGATCAGCGAAGAGCGCACGCCGAACACGGCATCGGAATCGAGGTATTCGCCGCCTTCGCGGAACACGTGGGTGACCAGCCGTTCGTGGTCTGGGCTGACGATCATGAAGTGCAGATGGGCCGGGCGCCACGGGTGGCGGTTGAGCGCCTCGAGCATCTTGCCCACCGGGCCGTCGTGGGGGATGGGGTAGCACTCGGGGACGATGGTCTTGAAGTGGTAGTGGCCGTAGGCATCGGCCTGCAGCACCGCGCGGCCCTGGTAATCACCGGCCACGCCCGCGGGCTTTTGCACGTCATAGAAACCGGCTTCATCGGCCTGCCACACCTCGATCACGGCGTGCGGTACCGGTGCGCCGTGGATGTCGCGCACCTGGCCTTTGACGAACCACGGGGTGCCCGGCAGGCCGGTGCTGATGTCGGCGCCGAGATCGAAGCTGGGCGCGCCCTGCACATGGAACGGCCCGAACACCGTGGCTTCGGTGCAGCCCTCAGGTTTTTTGTGGTTCTGCGCGGTGACCAGCGTCGACAGCCCCAGGGTGTCGGAGAGCAGGATGAATTCCTGGCGCTGCGGCGTGCAGATCTGCCCGACCGCGGTGAGGAATTCGATGCCGGTTTCCCACTCTGCCTCGGTGAGATGGGTTTCGCGGGCGAAGGCGTGCAGGTGCTGCACCAGGCTGGTCATGATCTCCCGCAGGCGCTCGTTGTCGGGCTGGGCGTTTCGCGCCAGCACCGCTTGGGTAATGGTGTGCTCGTCAAGATTTCGCATGGGAAGCCCTTGTTCACTTTTTGTTGTGGGTACGTTGGAAGGGTTGGCCGCGCAACCTTTCCCGATCAGGTACAACTACGCTAAAGTGCCGCTGAGTGGAATAAAACACTGAAGATGAAATTCTTTATTTCACAGGTGAAATAATAACAAAGGTGGCCGAGTGGATCGCTTCGTTGAAATCGAGTTGTTCGTGCACACCGCCGAGCTGGGCACCCTGAGCAGGGCCGCAGAGAAGCTGGACATCTCCAACGCCGCCGCCAGCCGCCACCTGGCGGCGCTTGAGGCGCGCCTGGGGGTGCGCCTGGTCGAGCGCAACACTCGCCGCCTGTCGCTGACCCATGCCGGGCATGAGTTCTATGCGCGCTGCAAGGGCGTACTGGCGTCGATGGCCGATGCCGAGGCATCGGTCAACGCAGCGCTGGTCGAGCCCACCGGCACGCTGACAGTCACCGCCACGGTGTCGTTCGCCATGTTGCACCTGGCACCGCTGGTGCCGGCCTTCCAAAAGCTCTACCCCGGCATCAAGGTCAAGGTGATCGGCGCCAACCGTTACTACGACATCATGGACAGCGACATCGACCTGGCCATCCGTACCCGTGAGTTCGAGGCCGACTCCAGCATCACCATCCGCCGCCTGGCGCAAACCCGGCGGGTGCTCGCGGCCTCGCCGAAGTACTTGGCCCGGCGCGGCGTACCGGCCACGGTGGCGGCGCTCGAAGGCCATGACGTGCTGATCTACAGCCACGCCAACCACCCCAACCAGATGGAGTTCGCGCGTGGCGGCGAGCGGGCGAGCATCAAGGTGCAGCCGACGATGGAGTCCAACGACGGGCAGATTCTGCGCGCGGCGGCGTTGGCCGGGGCGGGGATCCTGGTGCAGCCCAAGTACATCATCTATGACGACCTGGTCGCCGGCCGGCTGGTGCCCGTGCTCGATGACTGGGACCTGCCGCGGCTGACGATCAACTTGGCCTTCCAGGACCGCCGCTATATGCCGGCGAAAACCCGTTTGTTCATCGACTTTCTGCTCGAGCATTTCAAGGCCAGCGAGTACGAGCGTTACTGGACCCGCTAAGGCCGACGCCGGTGCGGGCTCAGGCCGGGCGGTTGCCTTCGAAGGCGTTCTGCAGCAAGCCGCGAATGGCCTCGCGCTCGATCGGCCGCGGGTTCCAGTAGGGGTTGGCGAGGGCGATGCCGGTGGCTTTGTCGAGGTCAGCCTCGCTCACCCCGAGGGCCTTGAGCGTGGTTGGCGCGCCAAGGCTACGGGCTAGGTCGTGCAACGCGCCACCGGCCGAGCCGCTGGCGCCGAGGGCGCGCAGAATGCGCTGGGCCGCTTCAGGGGCGGCCTGCTCGTTGTAGGCGATGGCGTGGGGCAGCACGATGGTGTGAGTGGGCGCGTGGGGCAGGTTGAAGCTGCCGCCCAGGGTGTGGCACAGCTTGTGGTGCAGGGCCATGCCGACGTTACCCAGCACCGTGCTGCACAGCCAAGCGCCGTACAGGCAATCGGCGCGCGCGTCGAGGTCCGCCGGGGCTTGCGCCAGGCGCTTCAGGCCCTCGGCCAGGGCGCGGATGCCTTCTTCGGCGAGCAGTGACATCACCGGGTTGCCATCCTGGGCGTACAAGCCTTCGGCGGCGTGGGCAATGGCGTTCATACCGCTGGTGATGGACAGTTCCAGCGGCAGGGTAGTGGTCAGCTCAGGGTCGTAGATCACGGTTTTGGGCAGCACGCGGATGTCTTTGCCGGTGCGCTTGATACCGTTTTCGGTGAGGCCGTAGACCGGGGTCATTTCCGAGCCAGCATAGGTGGTGGGGATTGCCAGGATCGGCAACCCGGATTCCAGCGCGATGGCCTTGCCCAAGCCAGTGGTGGAGCCGCCGCCGATCGCCACCGCGCAGTCGGCGCCGAGTTGTTGCGCCACCTCGCGGGCCTCGCGGGCGGTTTCGATCGGCACATGCATCACGGCCTTGGCGAACACGCCCGCCGAGCGTGGGCCGAGGATGTCGGCGATGCGCTCGGCCTGGTCGCGCTGTTCTGGGGTGGAGAGCACCAGCGCGCGGCGCGAGCCGAGGTGGTCGATTTCCGCTTCCAGTTGGCGCAGGGCACCACGGCCAAAGATAACGCGGGCCGGCAGGCCGGTGTAGGTGAAGTCTTTGATCGCCACGGGTCGGTTCCTTTTGTTGTTTGGAATCAGGGCCCTCCCATGCTGGCTGTTTCGGGAGGCCGGCGGTGCCAGGCGCAGGGCCCATCGCTCGAACCGCAGCCTATAATTCCGGCAACCGACATAAAACGCCGAATCTGGAAATGTTTATTTCATGGGTGAAAAACCGCAATCACTTCGTCCATAGCCGCTCGAAGTTGTTCTCGCGGAACCGCTCGGCCAGCGCCTCAATGAACAAGCGCACCTTGGCCGGCATGTGCCGGCGAGTCTGGAAGGCAATGTTCATGGTCAGCCGCGGCAGGTCCCAGTCATCGAGCACGGCCACCAACTCACCGCGTTGCAGGTGGTCATACACGATGTACTTGGGCTGCACCAGAATGCCCAGGTCATTGAGCGCGGCATTCACCAGTACCTGGCCATCGTTGGCCGAGATGAACGAGGGCACGTTCACCCGCACCGCCTCCTGGCGCCCTTTGAATGGCAGCTCGGTCGGGTTGATCGCGTAGTCGTACACCAACATCTTGTGGCGAATCAGTTCCATCGGGTGCTTGGGCACGCCGTGGCGCTCCAGATAGGCCGGCGAGGCCGCCAGCACCCGCCGCGTCTCGGCCAAGCGGCGAATAGTGAGGTTGTTGTCAGCCTCGAACTGCCGGGTGCGGATGGCCACGTCGACGTTGTTTTCCATCACGTCGAGGTAGCGGTTGGCGGCGACGATGTCGACGCTGATGTCTGGATAGCGGGCGGTGAAGGCCGGCAGCAGCGGCTCGATGTGCAGCAGGCAGAACGACAGCGAAGCGGTGACCCGCAGTACCCCGCTGGGCTTGACCACCGCGTCGCGGGCGACGCTTTCGGCCTCGCGCAGGTCGGCCAGCACCGAGCGGGTACGGCGGTAGAACTCCGCGCCCACTTCGGTCAGTGACAGCTGCCGGGTGGTGCGCTGTACCAGGCGCACGCCGAGGCGCGCTTCCAGGGCGATCAACGCCCGGCTCGCGGCAGACACCGACACACCCAGGCGCTCGGCCGCCTTGCTGATGCTGCCGGCTTCGGCCACTTGAACGAACAATTCGACTTCTTTAAGCGGGTCCATGGTTCTATTTTTGCGCCAGGTGGGAAGCTGTATCCCGATCATACGGCTTTTATCGCATGGTGGGAGAAATTAGACTCTGGCCCAACGTCCATAAAAACAAGAAGTGGCGAAGTTCATGAACAGCATTGCCTGCTCGATGCCCACCCCCCGCGGCGCCTGTTTAGCCGCCCCCGTTGCCCTTGGCAATGGGCACTTCTTGGCTGTGGTTTCACGTTCCGGTTCAGCCCCCGCGCGGCCAGTGCCCGCACCCACTTTGCCAAGAGAGTGATCATTGCCATGCCAAGCCACCCTATCGAGCTCATCGCCTCCTACTGGACGATCGCCGGCGACACTTACCCCGGCGCGCCCAGCGAGATCAGCCCGTTCAGCCTGCAAGCGCGGGCCCAGGCCGCCGCCAAGGCCGGCTGGAAGGGCATGGGGCTGGTGTATGAAGACATTCTCCATAACATCGAAAAACTCGGCATCAACACCGTCAGGCAGATATTCCAGGACAACGGCATGCGCCACCTGGAGGTTGAATTCCTGGTTGACTGGCACCTGACCTGCGAGCGCCGCACCGCCTCGGACCGCGTCCGCCAGCAACTGCTGGAAGTGGCCGATGCCGTAGGCGCGACTCGCCTCAAGTGCGCCGCGGGGCTGTTTGAAACCGACCTCGATGTGGGCGTGATGCGCGACGCCTTCGGCGTGCTCTGCGACGAAGCAGCCAAGTACAAGGTCGACGTGGCCATCGAGTTCTTGCCGTTCTCCAGCTGCAACACCATCGACAAGGCCCTGGCCGTGGCCCAGGGCCTGCGCGCCAACGGTGGGCTGATGGTAGACAGTTGGCACATTGCCCGCGGTGGCATGGCCTTCAGCGAAATCGCGAAGATCCCCGCTGAGCTGATCAAGGGTGTGGAAATCGACGACGCCAACCTGGCGCTGGTAGGCGATGTGTTCAATGACTCCACTCACCACCGCAAGTGCTGCGGTGAGGGTGAGCTGGACATTCCCGGCTTTGCCCAGGCGATTCTCGACACCGGTTACACGGGCCCGTGGGGGGTCGAGTTGATTTCCGCCGAGTTGCGCAAGCTGCCTTTGGAGGTGGTCGCCAAGCGCGCCTTCGACAGCACCATGGCGCAGTTCGAAGGCCTGCGCTTCTAAACCTGCTTTTACCTTATTCCAAGAACAACAGGAGTCACACCATGGTCGCAATCGCAGTGCTCGGCGCCGGGCGCATCGGCAAGATCCACGCCGCCAACGTCGCCGCCAACCCCCAGGCCCGGCTGATCGCCGTGGCTGACCCCTACGCCAGCGCCGCGCAGTCGCTGGCCGGTGCCCTGGGCGCCGACGCCATGACCGACTGCGAAGCGGCCATCGACCGCAATGACGTCGACGCCATCGTCATCGGCACCCCCACCAACACCCACATCCAGTTGATGATGCGCGCGGTGCGCCAGGGCAAGGCGGTGCTTTGCGAGAAGCCCATCGACCTCGACCTGTTGAAAAGCCAGGCCGCGGTGGAAGAAATCGAAGCGCTCAACGGCCGGGTGATGCTTGCCTTCAACCGCCGTTTCGAAACCACCTTCGCCGCCATGCGCCAGGCCATCGACGCTGGCGAGATCGGCGAGGTGCGCCAGGTGATCATCTCCAGCCGCGACCCGGGCCTGGCGCCGGAAGACTACATTCGCAGCAGTGGTGGCATCTTCCGCGACATGACCATCCATGACCTCGACATCGGCCGCTGGCTGCTCGGCGAAGAACCGGTAGAGCTGACCGCCATGGGCAGCCGCCTGGTCGACCCGGCATTGATGGAAAAGTACGACGACTACGACACCGCCATGGTGCACATGAAGACCGCTTCCGGTAAGCAGTGCCACATCAACAACTGCCGCCAGGCGGTATACGGCTATGACCAGCGCATCGAAGTGTTCGGCTCCAAGGGCATGCTGTTGCAAGACAACCTGCGCCCCACCACGCTGCGCCGCTGGAACCAGAGCGCCACCGACGCCCGCGAACCGCTGCTGAATTTCTTCCTCGAGCGCTACCAGCAAGCCTACAAGGCTGAGCTCGATGCCTTCGTGGCCGCGGTGGCCGGCGAAAAACCCATGCCGATCACGCCGCGCGACGGCCTCCAGGCCTTGCGCCTGGCCGATGTGGCGGTGGAGTCGGTGCGCAGCGGCCGCGCCATTACGTTGTGAGCCACGGCGGGCGCGGCAGCGCCTGGCCTTATGCAAAGGAGCCTTACATGTCGCAGAACAACACGGTCAAACCCCTGGGCGTCGCCTGCCTGGGCATCACCCACCCGCACACCTCGGGCCGCGTGAAGGCCTTCAAGCGCATTCCCGGTGTGCAGTTCCTGGGGGCCTACGACGACAGCCCGTTGCTCACGCCCTTCGCCGAAGCGATGGAGCTGCAGCCGCGTGGCAAGGACGAAATCCTCGCGGACCCGAACGTCGACATCGTGCTGGTGCACCCGAAAAGCTACCTGATGGCCGACTGGGCCATCGAGGCGCTGCAAGCTGGCAAGGCGGTGTTGTGCGAGAAACCCGCCGGGCGCGGCTCCCACGATACCCAGCGGATCGTCGAGGCGGTCGAGCGCACCGGCGGCTTGTTCCAAGTGGGTTACTGCTGGCGCTTCGCACCGTCGGTTGAAAAAATGCAGCAAGTACTGCGCAGCGGTGAGATCGGCAAGGTACTGCAGGTGCGTGCCCATGCCGGTTGCTCCCACGACGAAGCCGATTCGAACCACATGAAACAACCCGGCGACCGCGGCGGGGCGTTCTACGTGATCGGCTGCCACACCATCGACCGCATCCTGCTGCACTTCGGCATGCCGCAATCGGTGAACGCGCGGATCACCAAGTTCGCCGGGCAGATGAGCGACAGCGCGCGGGAAGACGCCGCCGCGGCGATCCTCAACTACCCCGACAAGGTAGTGACCATCGACTTCATGAGCTGGGACCCGCTGCCCTGGACCGAAGCCTGGGACATCACCGCCTATGGCACCCACGGGATCATGCACTCCACGCCGATGCCGGCCTCGTACAAGCTGTACCACGATGGCAAGAACGGCCACGCCGAGGGCTGGACCCACTGGAACGAAACCAGCTTTCCGGAAATCTGGGCGGTGCGCAAAACCGTGTACTCGCCGGAGGTGGCCGAGATCGGCAACCCGGTGTACTTCGACCGTGAAGCGGCGGCGTTCGTCGGCGCGCTGAGGGGCGGTACGCCGTCGGTGGTGCCGGCCAGCCAGGCACACAACATCAACCTGCTGCTGGAGGCGCTGTTCGCATCGTCCGACCAGGATGGCCGCGAGGTACGCCTGGGCTAAGCGCTTGCGGGTGTGACGGTTTCAACCTGCCCCCGCAAGGGGGGCGGGGCTGCGCTGTAAAACAACAACAAATCTACGAATACAGGTAGAACGACCATGCGTAAGTGGATCAAAGTGGCCGCCGCTGTTCTAGTGGTGGCGGCAGTTGCCGGCTGCTCGAAAGAAGACAAGAACAGCAAGGGCCTGATCGGTATCTCGATGCCGTCGAAGACCGAAGCGCGCTGGGTGAACGATGGCAACAGCATCGTCGACACCCTGCAGAAACTGGGTTACAGCACAGACATCCAGTACGCCCAATACGAAGTACCTACCCAGCTTTCGCAGATCGAAAACCTGCTGGTCAAGGGCGTCAAGGGCCTGATCATCGGCCCCATCGACGGCACCACCATGACCGACGTGCTCAAGCAGGCCAAGGCCAAGGGCATCAAGGTGATCTCCTATGACCGGCTGATCCGCGGCTCGAAAGACTTCGACTACTACGCCACCTTCGACAACTACCAGACCGGTGTACTGCAAGGGCAGTCGATCGTCGAGGCGCTGGGGCTGGCCCAGGGCAAGGGCCCGTTCAACCTGGAGATCTTCGCCGGCTCCACCGACGACAACAACGCCCACGTGGTGTACGCCGGTGTGATGGCCAAGCTGCAACCCTACATCGACAGCGGCAAGCTGGTGGTGCGCAGCGGCCAGGTGAAGCTTGAACAGGTGGCCACGCCCAACTGGGACGGTGCCCTGGCGCAGTCGCGCATGGACAACATTCTCAGCGCCTTCTACGGCAATGCCCACCTCGACGCGGTGCTGGCGATGAACGACCAGATCGCCGGGGGCGTGGTGTCTTCCCTGCGCGGAGTGGGCTATGGCCAGGGCGGCGCGGCGATGCCAGTGGTCACTGGCCAGGATGCCGAGATTCCCAGCGTGAAGGCGATCATGCGTGGCGATCAGTTCTCCACGGTATTCAAGGACACCCGCGCGCTGGCCCAGGCCGCCTCGAACATGATGGACGCGGCCCTGCAGGGCAAGCCGGTGGCGGTCAACGACACCACCTCATACGACAACGGCGCGATGGTGGTGCCCACCCAGCTGCTGACCCCGGTACTGGTGGAGAAGGGCAGCGTGCAGAAGGCCCTGATCGACACCGGCTACTACACCGCAGACCGCCTGCAGTAACGCGCCAGGCCGGCCGCTGGCGTTGCCCTGGGCAGCACCGGCGCGCGGCCGGGCCATGAGGGAAAGAACATGGCGAATACCTTGCTGGACATGCGTGGCATCCAGAAAACCTTCGGCGCGGTCAAGGCGCTGAGCAACGTCAGCCTGCAAGTGGAACGCGGGGAGATCCACGCCATCTGTGGCGAGAACGGCGCGGGCAAATCCACCCTGATGAAGATCCTCAGCGGCGTGTACCCGGCTGGCTCCTACCAGGGCGTGGTGCGCTTCGACGGCAGCGAGCGGCAGTTCCAGGGCCTGAAGGACAGCGAAGCGCTGGGCATCTGCATCATCCACCAGGAGCTGGCGCTGGTGCCGATGCTGTCGATCACCGAAAACCTCTTCCTCGGCCATGAAGTGGCCCGCCACGGGGTGATCGACTGGTCCCTGGCGCACACTCGGGCCAAGGCCCTGCTCGATAAGGTCGGCCTCAACCTGCCGCCGCAGACGCTGGTCAAACAGTTGGGCATTGGCCAGCAGCAACTGGTGGAGATCGCCAAGGCACTGGCCAAGGACGTGCGCTTGCTGATCCTCGACGAGCCGACCGCCAGCCTCAACGAAACCGACAGCGAGCGCCTGCTGCAACTGATGCTCGAACTCAAGGAACGGGGCATTACCTCGATCATCATCTCCCACAAGCTCAACGAGATTGCGCGGGTGGCCGATGGGGTCACGGTGATCCGCGACGGCGCCACGGTGGACGTGATCGACTGCCGCGGCGCCGAACTGAGCGAGAACCGCGTGGTGCAGGCGATGGTCGGGCGCGAGTTGGCCGACCGCTATCCGCCGCGCGCGCCGCAGCTGGGTGAGGTGCTGCTGCGGGTCAGCGGTTGGTCGGTCGAGCACCCGGAGCGGCCGGGGCAGGACTTTATCAAGAACGTGAGTTTTCACGTGCGCCGCGGTGAGGTGGTGGGCATCGCCGGGCTGATGGGTGCTGGCCGCACGGAATTGGCGATGAGCCTGTTCGGCCGCTCGTTCGGCCGCAACCCCCGCGGCAGCGTGACCCTGGCGGGCCAGCCGGTAGACCTCAGCAGCGTGCGCAAGGCCATCGACAACGGCCTGGCCTACGCCACCGAAGACCGTAAAGGCCTGGGGCTGCTGCTGGGCGATGGCATCGGCCGCAACGTCAGCCTGGCCAGCCTCAAGTCGCTGGCGCGGCGCTGGGTGGTCAACGAACAGGAGGAGGGCGAGGTGGGCGACGGCTACCGCAAGGCCCTGCGCATTCGCAGCCCCGACCTGCGCCAACCGGTGGAGCGCCTCAGTGGCGGCAACCAGCAGAAGGTGGTGCTGGCCAAGTGGCTGTTCTCCGCGCCCGAGGTGCTGATCCTCGATGAGCCTACCCGCGGCATCGACGTGGGCGCCAAGTATGAAATCTACGGCGTGGTCAACGACGTGGTGGCCAAGGGTAAGTGCGTGGTGATGATCTCTTCGGAGATGCCCGAACTGCTCGGTACCTGTGACCGGATCTATGTAATGAACGAAGGGCGCTTCGTTGGCGAGTTCAGCGCCGCCGAGGCCTCTCAAGCGCAGATCATGCATGCAATCATGAAAAACGAGGTGATCCAGTGAGTGACGCAATCGCCCCCGTGGCGCCCAAGCACAGCATGCTCCCGGCCTTGAAGCGCAGGGTGCGTGAATACGGCCTGCTCACCTCGCTGCTGGTGATCGTGGTGTTCTTTCAGTTCGCCACCGGCGGCGCCCTGTTGCAGCCGCTGAACCTGACCAACCTGGTGCTGCAGAACAGCTACATCGTGGTGATGGCGCTGGGCATGTTGATGGTGATCGTGTGCGGGCACATCGACTTGTCCGTCGGCTCGATCGTCGGCGTGGTCGGCTCGATCGCCGCGGTGCTGATGGTGCAGTACCGCCTCGACTTCGTTTCGGTATCGTTGATCTGCCTGTTTGCCGGCGGCTTGATCGGCGCTGCCCAGGGGTACTGGGTGGCGTTCTGGGGCATGCCGTCATTCATCGTCACCCTGGGCGGGATGCTGATCTTCCGCGGCGCGACCATCGCGATTTCCCAGGGGCAGTCGATCGGGCCGTTCCCGGATGCCTTCGTGCTGATGAGCGCAGGGTTTTTGCCTGACCCGTTCCAGGGCGCGGGCTTGCGCGTCACCTCGATGCTGCTGGGGGCGGTGGTGGCCGCCAGCTTCGTCTGGATCGAATGGCGCGCCCGCCGGCGGCTGATCAAGGGCGGCGCCGCGGGCATGCCATTGGCGTTGTTCTGGGTGCGCAACGGTGTGCTGGCGGGGCTGATCGTCGGCTTCTGCTACGTGCTGGCGACCTACCGCGGGCTGCCAGCGGTGCTGATCATCATGTCGGTACTGATCGGCCTGTACACCTTCATCATGAACCGCACGGTGGTGGGCCGCTGGGTCTACGCCGTGGGCGGCAACCTCAAGGCGGCGCGGCTGTCGGGCATCAACACTGCGCGGGTGACCTTCTTCACCTTCGTCAACATGGGCGTGCTGGCCGCGGTGGCGGGGCTGATTTTCGCCGCGCGGCTGAACAGCGCCACGCCGCGCGCGGGCATGGGCTTCGAACTGGACGTGATCGCCGCGGTGTTCATCGGTGGCGCCTCGGCGTCCGGTGGCGTGGGCAAGGTGGTGGGGGTGGTGATCGGCGCATTCATCATGGGGGTGCTGAACAACGGCATGTCGATCATGGGCATCGGCGTGGACTACCAACAGATGATCAAGGGCGCGGTGCTGTTGGCGGCGGTGTTCGTCGACGTGTACCAGAAGAACAAGGGCTGACCGTTCACGGGGTGTGCTTGGAACCTTGGCCCGCTTCGGCGGGCTTTTTCATGGGGGCGCTGAGGGCACGTTGCCCACGCTGAACCGGCAATCGGCCTTGACAGCAGCGGCGCAAAGATAAATCATATTGTGGACTGTTAATCCACAATATGGACGGAGAACAACAACCATGTCCACCCACACCCCGCGATCAGCCGCTTACACCCCCGACCAACTCAAGCGCATGCCATTCCAGTACGCCCAGCCCCAAGGCATGCTGCCCGACCTGGTGGTGGCGCCGGTGGTGCCCGAAGACGAACGCATCTGGGTGCCCCAGGCCGAGAACGTATGGTTCCGCCCGTTGTGCCTGAACCGCAGCGCTGGCTATTGGATCAACCTGCTGCGGGTGCGTAAGTCTGGCGTGCTCAGCCGCCACCGCCACCCGGGCCCGGTGCATGCCTACGTGATCAAGGGCCGCTGGCGCTACCTGGAACACGACTGGGAAGCCACCGAAGGCGGCTACGCCTTCGAGCCGCCGGGAGAGACCCACACCCTGGTGGTCGACGAGGGCGTGACCGAGATGATCACCCTGTTCAACGTGCAGGGCTGCATGTACTACGTCGACCCGTGGGGCGAGAACGTGGGCTACGAAGACGTATTCACCAAGATCGACATGTGCCGCCAGCATTACGAGGCCGTGGGCCTGGGCGGCGACTATGTCGAGCAGTTCATCCGCTGAACCCACGCGGCGCCTTGCCAGGGCAGGGCGCCGGCGAACTCTCCAGAACAATCACAACAGAGACGCCGCAAGCCATGAACAACACACGTTTTGCCGTACAACAGCTGTCGGCGCTGGTCGAGGCGCTGTTCACCGAGGCCGGGGCCGATGCGCCGGTGGCACGCAGTGTGGCCACGGTGCTGCTCGAGGGCGAGCTGCTCGGCCACCGCACCCACGGCCTGAACCTGGTCGCGCGTTACCTGCAGGGCGTACTTGACGGCGAGCTACAGGCGCGCGCCGAGGCCCTTGAAGTGGTGAGCAACGGGCCAGCCAGCGGGCTGTTCGATGGCCACTATGTACTCGGGCCCTACGCGGTCAGCGAGGCGTTGAGCTTTGCCGCCCAGGCTGCCGCGCGCGGCGGGGTGGGCATGGCGGTGGTGCGCCGCGCCGGGCACATCGGCTGCCTGGCGGCGTACCTGCTGCCCTATACCGAGCAAGGGCTGTTGCCGATTCTCTATTCCTCTGACCCAGCCGCGCGGCTGGTCAGTGCCCACGGCGGCGCCACCCCGGTGCTGACGCCCAACCCGATCGCCGCCGGCATCCCCACCCCGGGCTTGCCGATCCTGCTCGATGTGAGCATGTCGACCATCACCCTGGGCCTGCTCGCGCAATGCCGCGACCGCGGCGAAGCGTTGCCGCACCCGGTAGTGGTCAGCCACAGCGGTGAGGTAAGCAGCGACCCGGCGGCGTTCTTCAGCGACCCGCCGGGCAGCATCCTGCCGCTGGGTGGGCTGGAGTTCGGCCACAAGGGCTTTGCCCTCGGGCTGTTGGTCGAAGCGCTGACCTCTGCGCTAGCCGGCCACGGCCGCAAGGACCACCCCGAGCACTGGGGCGCCTCAGCCACGGTACTGATGGTCGACCCGCGCGCCTTCGGCGGGCTGGGTGCGTTCATCGAAGAGACCGGCTACCTGGCGCAGTTGGTCAAGGCCAGCACCCCGCGGGACCCAGCCCAGCCAGTGCGCCTGCCTGGCCACGCAGGCCTGGAAAAACGCCAGCACGCTCGCGAGCACGGGCTGTTGTTGCACCCGGCGGTGGTGGCGGCGCTGCAAGGCTGCGCCCAGCGCCTCGGCGTGGCCTTCCCCAGCCCATTGTAATGACCCCGGTGTAGCCCGCCGTCGCTGGCGGGCCCTTGCCCGGCCTTTGCGCTGGCGGCCACGGCTGCCCGGCGGGGGCTGAGCATTCTCGAAAACAATGACAATAGAGAGATGCCCCATGCACACCCTTGCAAACAAATCGCCCCACCTCAGACGCATCCAGTGGCTGGCCATGACGCTGTTGATCATGGCCGGGCTGGTCAACTACATCGACCGCAGCGCGCTGTCGATGGCCAACACCGCCATCCGCGGTGAACTGGGCCTGACCCCTACCGAAATGGGCTGGCTGCTGTCGGCGTTTTCCCTGGCCTATGCGTTTTCCCAACTGCCGGTGGGGCCGTTGCTCGACCGCCTGGGCAACCGCCTGGTGCTGGGCGCGGGCATCTGCGTATGGTCGCTGGTGCAGATGACTTGCGGCATGGTCAACAGCTTCAGCCAGTTCATTCTGGCCCGTACCCTGTTGGGGGTAGGGGAGTCGCCGCTGTTCCCGGCCGGGGCCAAGGTGATCACCGAGTGGTTCGCGGTGCGCGAGCGCGGCGGCCCCACCGGCCTGTTCATTGCCTCCAGTTGCATCGGCCCGTGCATAGCGCCACCGTTGCTCACGGCGATCATGCTCGGCTTCGGCTGGCGCTGGATGTTCATCATCACCGGCGTCGCCGGCTTGCTGATCGGCATTGGCTGGTACGCGATGTACCGCAACCGCAGCGAGCGGGTATTGAGCGCCGAGGATGAAGCCTACCTCTACGACGCCCAGGCCGAGGCCGCCGCCGCCGAGCAACGGCAACGGCCGAGCTGGCGCAGCCTATTCGCCTACCGCTCTACCTGGGGCATGGTGCTGGGCTACGCCTGTGTGGTGTACATGGTCTGGCTGTACCTCACCTGGCTGCCGGCCTACCTGGAGCACGACCGTGGCGTGTCGGTGGCGCGCACCGGCTGGCTAGTGGCGGTGCCCTACCTGTTTGGCGCGCTTGGCATGATCAGCGCTGGGCAGATCGCTGACTTCTTCGCCCGGCGCCGGGCACCGCTGCTGGGCAGCCGCAAGCTGACCGTTGGCATCGGCCTGCTCGGTGCGGCGCTGACCACCATCCCCGCGGCCTACACCCCCGACCTGACCTGGGCGATGGTGCTGATCTGCCTGGCGATGTTCTTCATCAACCTCGCCAGTGCCGCCTGCTGGACCATGGTCGGGGTGATTGCGCCGCGGCAATTGGTGGGCTCAGTGGCGAGCATTCAGAACTTCGGCGGTTATCTCGGTGGCTCGTTCGCGCCGGTGATCACCGGCTGGATCGTGCAAACCTCCGGCCATTATGAACAGGCGCTGGTCGCCAGCGGGGTGATCGCCGTGCTCGGCGCGGCCATCTATGCGCTGATGGTCAAGCAGCCCATCGGCACCGACCAGGCGCCGGGCGCCGCCCCCTTCAACCCTGCAACGGAGCAATGAACATGGCGTTTGAAGCGAACCTGTTTGCCGGGCGCACCGCCTTGGTGACCGGTGCCACCACTGGCATCGGCGCGGCGGTGGCGATTGCCTTGGCGCGCCTGGGCGCCAAAGTGCTGGCCCTGGGGCTGCAGCCGGAGCGGCTGGAGGTACCCCCGGGGCTGGACCTGCAAGCGCGGGAGGTGAACGTGACCGACGCCGCCGCGCTGGAGGCGAGCATCGCCGGGCTTGCGCGGTTGGACATCCTGGTCAACTGCGCCGGGATCATCCGCCGTGGCGACGAGCATGAGATCGACGTGTTCGAGCAGGTCATCGACGTGAACCTCAATGGCACCCTGCGCTGTTGCCGGCTGGCGCGGGAGAAGCTGGCGCGCCAGGGTGGGGTGATCGTCAACACCGCCTCGATGCTGAGCTTCTTCGGCGGCGGCCTGGTGCCGGCCTACAGCGCCAGCAAGGGTGGGGTGATGCAACTGACCAAGTCTCTGGCCATCGCCTATGCCGAGCAGGGCATCCGGGTCAACGCGGTGGCCCCAGGCTGGATCGCCACGCCGCTGACCGCCGCCTTGCAGAGCGACCCGGCGCGGGCCGAACCGATCCTGCAACGCACGCCCCTCAAACGCTGGGGGCAGCCCGAAGACATCGCCCAGGCAGTGGTGTTTCTGTGTAGCCCGGCGGCGGCGTTCATCACCGGGGCGGTGGTGCCGGTGGACGGGGGCTACCTGGTGAGTTGAAGCGCCTCTCGCCCCGGCACAGCCGGGATGCCGGATCACGGCTTGCCATTGGGGGCGAGGGGCCCTGAAGCCCTATAACGCCTCGCGCAACCCCGCCAGCAGCGCGGGCAGCCCGCCCAGGGTTGCCTCGCTGCAGCCCAGCATCGGCAGCCGCAACTCGTGGCCGATCACCCCTTGCACACTCAGCGCCGCCTTCACCACTGCCGGGTTGGGCTCGCGGAAGGCTACCTCGATCCACGGCAGCAGCCGATAGAACGTGCGCCGCGCGGCGGCCAACTCGCCGGCCAGGGTTTGCCGGTACAACTGGTTGAACAGGGGCGCGCCGATGTGGGCGCTGGCGCTGATCGCGCCGCTGCCGCCCAGGCAAAGGGTGTTGAAGATTTGCAGGTCTTCACCGGCCAGCACATCCACCTGGCCGCTGGCGATCAGCGCCAAGGTGGTGCCCAGGTCGCCCGCGCAGTCTTTCACCGCGGCGATGTTCGGGTGGCGGACGATCCGCAGCAGTGTTTCGCGGTCGATCCGCGCGCCGGTGCGGGCAGGGATGTCGTAAAGGATCACTGGCACCCGCGCGGCGCTGGCGACGCTGTCGAAGAAACCTTCCAGCGCGGCCTGCGACGGGCGGATGTAGTAGGGCGCCGGCACCAGCAGCCCGGCCAGCGGCCGCTGTTGTATCGCCTGCAGGAACGCCAGCAGGCCGGGCAGGTGGTTGCCCGCCAAGCCCATCACCACGCGCGCCGGTGGCGCCCACTGCAGCACGGCGTCGAGCACGTGCAGTTGCTCCTCGGCGCTGAGCGCCGCGGCTTCGCCAGTGGTGCCACACACCACCAGCCCCTGCACCTCTTCGGCCAGCAGTTTTTCGACCAGCGCGCGCAGCGCCTGAAAGTCGATTTCACCCCGGCGAAACGGTGTAACCAGCGGTACCCAGATGCCTTTGAACACGGACATACGAACCTTCCTATTGCAGACCGCCTGTAGGGCCGGGCAGAAGGGTCGAGGGTCACGTAGGGAGGGTTTGCCTGGCGCCTGGTGTCCTGTCAGCCCATCTGACCGGACACAGTGCCCCGGTCAAATGAGCGACTGTTTTTTCGATTTCTTGGCAACGGCCACACGTGCCAACGCCGGGGCAGCAAGGCCCGGGGCGGAATTGGCGAGGTGGCGGGATAAGCGCATGGCAAAGGCTTCGTTGCGGTAAGCGTGAGCGCATGGTGCTCAGCCGGGCGCTGGGTTGTCAACCACGATTTTCAGCGCGCGGGGCGCCAAGGCCCCCTTGCGCTTTGGCAGGCGCGGTGACAGAATCAGTCCATATTGTAGTTATGCAGTCCACAATACGGACAAATAAAAATGATAAAACAACCGACCGAGGAGGGCGCAATGCCTACCCAAACATCCCTCAAACCCCTGGGCAGCGCCCATTATGACTTCAACGGGCGCGTTGCGGTGGTCACCGGCGGTGGCCTGGGCATTGGCGCGGCGATCGCCCGCCATTTGGCCGAGCAGGGTGCCACCGTGGTGGTCTGGGACCTTGCGCCGCGAGGCGAGGGCGCCCAATGGCAGGTAGACATCGCCGACGCTGCCAGCGTTGGCCGTGCCCACGCTGAAACCCTGGCCGAATTCGGCCGTATCGACTTCCTGATCAACAACGCCGGTTTCGCCGGCCCCACCGAGCCGGTGGAGCGCTACGAGCCGGCCATGTGGCAGCGGATCATCGACGTGAACCTGGTCGGCACCTTCAACGTGTGCCGCGCGGTGGTGCCGACCATGCGCGCGCAAAACCTTGGGCGCATCGTCAACGTGGGCTCGCTGGCGGGCAAGGAAGGTACGCCCAACGCCTCGGCTTACAGCGCCGCCAAGGCCGGGGTGATCGCCTTGACCAAATCCCTCGGCAAAGAATTGGCCAGCACGGGCATCCGTGTGAACGCGCTGGCGCCCGCGGCGGTACGCACCACGTTGCTCGAGCAGATGGCCCCGGCGCATGTGCAGACGATGATCGACAAAAGCCCGATGGGCCGCCTGGGCGAGCCTGAAGAGGTGGCCGAGCTGGTCGCCTGGCTTTGCTCCGGCTCGTGCAGCTTCAGCACCGGCGCGGTGTTCGACCTCTCCGGTGGCCGCGCCACCTACTGACCTTGCCGCACCGCGATACCCGAAGCCTTTCAATAAAAACCAATATCCCGCCGGTTAGCCTGCCGGCGGGGCGCTTCAGAGGGCCTTGTTGATGGAAACGTTCTTCAGAGCACCCGCGGGCATCGCGCCCGGGCGTGTGATTCGCCTTAACCCCCTTGACGACGTAGTGGTCACGTTGAGCCCACTGGTGGCCGGCAGCGCGGTGGCCAGCGAGGGCGTGAGCGCCCGCGAGGCGATCCCGGCCGGGCACAAGATGGCCGTGCGCGCGGTCGCCCAGGGCGCGGCGGTGCGCCGTTACGGGCAAATCATCGGGTTTGCCAGCCAGGCCATCGAGCCCGGCCAGCACGTGCACACCCACAACCTGGCAATGGGCGATTTCGCTCGCGATTACGCCTTCAGCCAAGACACCCACGCCACCGAACCGGCCACCACCACCGCGACCTTCCAGGGCATCGTGCGTGAAGACGGCCGCGTGGCAACGCGCAACTACATTGGCATCCTCACCTCGGTGAATTGCTCGGCCACCGTGGCCCGAGCGATCGCCGACCACTTTCGGCGTGACATCAACCCGGCGGCGCTGGCGGCGTTTCCCAACGTCGACGGGGTGATCGCCCTGACCCACGGCAGCGGCTGCGCGATGGATGCCGAGGGCGAGGCGCTGGCGCTGTTGCGGCGCACCCTCGGCGGCTACGCCTGCCACCCCAACTTCGCCAGCGTGCTGGTGATCGGCCTGGGCTGTGAAACCAACCAGATCCCGCAGTTCCTCGAAAGCCAGGGGCTGGCCCCCAGTGAACGGCTGCAGGCGTTCACCATCCAGGACACCGGCGGCACCACCCAGACCATCGCCCTGGGCATCGAGCGGGTGCGCGCGCTGCTGCCGGCCGCCAACGCCGTCAAGCGTGAGCCGGTGCCCGCCAGCCACCTGGTGGTCGGCCTGCAATGTGGTGGCTCCGATGGTTACTCAGGGATTTCCGCCAACCCGGTGTTGGGCGCGGCGGTCGACCTGCTGGTCAAGCATGGCGGCACCGCGATCCTCTCGGAAACCCCGGAAATCTATGGCGCCGAGCACCTGCTCACGCGCCGTGCGGTCACCCCTGAAGTGGGCGAAAAATTGGTTGCGCGGATCCGCTGGTGGGAGGGCTATTGCGCCCGCCACGGCGCCCAGTTGAACAACAACCCGTCTTCGGGCAACAAGGCCGGAGGCTTGACCACCGTGCTGGAAAAATCCCTCGGCGGCATTGCCAAGGGGGGCTCGACCGCGCTGGTGGATGTGTACGAGTACGCCCAGCCGGTGCGTGCCCGCGGCCTAGTGTTCATGGATACCCCCGGCTTCGACCCGATCTCGGCCACCGGCCAGGTCGCCGGCGGCGCCAACCTGATCTGCTTCACCACCGGCCGCGGCTCGGCCTACGGCTGCGCGCCGTCGCCGTCGTTGAAACTGGCCACCAACACCGCGCTGTGGCAGCGCCAGGCCGATGACATGGACGTGAACTGCGGGCAGGTGCTCGAAGGCCAGCGCAGCATCGACGAGCTCGGCGCCGAGTTGTTCGAGCGGCTGCTGCGGCTGGCCTCCGGCGAGGCTTCGAAAAGCGAAACCCACGGCTACGGGCAGCATGAGTTCGTGCCATGGCAGCTCGGCGCGCTGGTGTAACGGCGCCCGCGGTACACCGATACACGCGCTTGTGTGCAGCACATACGCCAATAAAAATAACGGAGGCGGCAGATGAAAAAAATGCGTTGGGTGATGGTTTTACTGTGTTTCCTGGCGATCGCGATCAGCTACGTGGATCGCGCCAACCTGGCGGTGGCGGCGCCGGACATTCAACGGGACCTGGGTATTGGGCCCACCCAGATGGGCCTGCTGCTCAGCGGCTTCTTCTGGACCTACGCCTTCATGCAGATGCCGGCCGGTTGGTTGGTCGACAAGCTCGGCTCGCGGGTGGCGCTGCCGTTGGCGGTGGGCTGGTGGTCAGTGGCCACTGCGTTGTCGGCGGCGGTCTCCAGCGTGGCGGCGATGTTCGGTTGCCGCTTGCTGCTGGGCATCGGTGAGGCCGGCGCCTACCCGTCGTGTTCGAAAATCGTCGCGCAGTGGTTTCGCCCCGAACAACGGGCGTTCGCCACCAGCATCTTCGACAGCGGCGCGCGGGTTGGCTCGGCGTTGTCGATCCCGCTGGTGGCGCTGATCGTCAGCACCCTGGGCTGGCGCGCGGCGTTCTTGCTCACGGCGCTGCTGGGGGTGGTCTGGGTGCTCGGCTGGTTCGTGCTGTATCGCAACCCCGAAGACGCCCCGGGCAACGACCTGCCCGTGGCCCCGGCGTTGTCGGCGCAAGACGCCCAGCGCATCACCTGGGGCTCGCTGTTTCGCCACCGTACGCTGTGGGGGATGATGCTCGGGTTCTTCTGCTTCAACCTGGCCAACTACTTCTTCATCACCTGGTTCCCGGCGTACTTGATCCAGGCCCACGGGTTCTCGCTGAAAGACCTCGGCACCCTGGGGATGATCCCGGCGCTCACCGCCATTCCCGCCGGCTGGCTGGGTGGTTATGTGTCCGACTCGCTGTATCGGCGCGGCTGGAGCCTGACCGCGGCACGCAAAACCTGCATGGTCGGCGGTATGTTGATGTCGTCGGTGATCATGGTCTCGGCGTTCACCACCAATATCTACCTGCTGATCGGCTGCCTGGCGTTGTCGTATGGCAGCCTGGCCTTCACCGGCGCGAGCATTTGGTCGCTGCCTGGCGACGTAGCCCCCACTCCGGGGCATGTGGCGTCGATTGGTGGCATCCAGAACTTCGCTTCGAACCTGGCCGGGATCGTCATCACCACCTTCACCGGGTTCATGCTGCAACTGACGCACGGCTCGTTCGCGGTGCCGTTGATGCTGGCCGGCGGCGCCTGTGTGCTCGGCGCGTTCAGCTACCTGTTCGTGGTCGGCACCCTTGAGCCGTTTCCGCTGCCGGGGGCCAAAGCCGGCAAGGCCGCGGTGGCAGAGGGCAAAACCGCTTAGATGGCGAAGGTGTTGAGCGAGGCGGGCGTTTCCATGATCAACCGGGAAATCGCCCGGCAGGCGCTGACCAGGGGCTCGACGTAAGCACGCTGCACATCCGCCTGCTGGCGGAAGCGCAGCGTGCTGACGCTGACCGCGGCGATCGGCTGGCCGTCGCGGCCGGTGATCGCCGCGCCAAAGCAGCAGATCCCCGGTTCACGTTCTTCATCGTCGATCGACCAGCCACGCTGGTGGGTTTCGACCAACTGGGCGCACAGCTCAGCCTTGCTGCCCAGGGTAGTGGGGGTGAAGCGGGTGAATGCCTCGGGCAACCCCGCCAGCAAGCGCGCCTGCTCGGCGCTGCCCAATGCCGCCAGGTAGGCTTTGCCCACCGAAGTGGAATGCAGCGGTACCGCGGTGCCGATGCGCGAGCTCATCTGCACCGCGCTGGCGCTTTCGATTTTGTCGATGTACACCATCTGCTGGCCGCTGAGCACCGCCAGGTGCACGGTTTCGCCGGTGACGTCGCGTAGCCGGCTGAGCTCCGCCGAGGCAATCACCCGCAACTCAGAGCGGCCCCAACTGCGGTTTGCCAAGTGGATCAACCGCGGCCCCAGCGCCAGGCGCCCGCTCACCTGGCCCATCTCGAGCAACCCTTCTGCCACTAACGCCGCGACCGTGCGGTACACCGTGGCGCGCGGATAGCCGCTGAGCTTGCTCAGGTCCGGCACGGTGAGGGGCTCGGCGGTGTCGGCAACGATCTGCAGCAAATGCATGAATTTCGAGAACGCGGCGGTACCGGCAACCTGCGCGCCGGCGCGGGGTTCAGACGAGGATTGGGTCATAAGGTAGGCAAGCCCTGAAGGGTGGCGGTGAACCGCTGCATTATCCATCTCCGGGCCAGTGGTGCCAATCACGCGGGGAGGGTTGCGGGCCTATCGCCCGGCACAGCCGGCTGTGCCAGGCGAAGGATAGCCGCCCTACAACCAGCCCTTGATCCGCGCCGCCACCGCCTGGGTGGAAATCCCGTAGCGGTCGTGCAGCGTGGGCAGGGCCCCGGCGGCGAGGAAGGCATCGGGCAGGGCGATCTGGCGGAAGGTCGGCGCCACGCCGTTGCGCAGCAGCAGCCCGGCCACTGCTTCGCCCAGGCCGCCGATGATCGAGGCGTTCTCGGCGGTGACCACCAGCCGCCCGGGTTTGCGCGCTTCGGCCAGTATCGTGGGTTCGTCCAGCGGCTTGACGGTGGGCACGTGCAGCACCGCCACGTCGACCCCGTCCGCCTGCAGCAGGGCCGCCGCCTCCAGGGCGCGCATGGTCATCAGGCCGGTGGCGATGATCAGCACCTCGTTGCCGGTGCGCAGGGTTTTCGCCTTGCCGATTTCGAACTGGTAGCCGTATTCATCCAGCACCAGCGGCACGTTGCCGCGCAGCAAGCGCATGTACACCGGGCCCGGGTGGGCGGCGATGGCCGGCACCGCCTGTTCGATTTCCAGCGCATCGCAGGGGTCGACGATCATCAGGTTGGGCATCGCCCGGAAGATCGCCAGGTCGTCGGTGGCCTGGTGGCTGGGGCCGTAGCCGGTGGTCAGGCCAGGCAGCCCGCAGACGATCTTCACATTGAGGTTTTCCTCGGCGATGGCCATGCAGATGAAGTCATAGGCGCGCCGCGAGGCGAACACCGCGTAGGTGGTGGCGAACGGGGTAAAGCCCTCGCGGGCCAGGCCCGCCGCCGCGCTCATCAACAACTGCTCGGCCATGCCCATCTGGTAGAAGCGCTCCGGGTGGGCCTTGGCGAAGATGTGCAGGTCGGTGTACTTGGAGAGGTCAGCGCTGAGGCCGACGATGTCCGCGCGCTGCTCGGCCAGGGCCGCCAGCGCATGGCCGAACGGCGCCGGGCGGGTGGCCTGGCCGTCGGCGGCGATCGAGGCGATCATCGCCGAGGTGGTCAGGCGTTTTTTACCGGGCTCTGGGTGTTTAACGGTGGTCATACGTCGCTCCCGCGCTCAAGGGTGGCCAGGGCCAAGGCCCATTCGTGTTCATCCACGCGGATGAAATGGGTTTTTTCCCGGTTTTCGAGAAAGCTCACGCCCTTGCCCATGCGGGTGTCGCAGATGATCACCCGGGGCTGCGCGAGGGGGTGGTTGCGCGCCGCGTCGAAGGCGCCGACCAGCGCCGCCAGGTCATTGCCATCGACCCGCTGGGCGTACCAGCCAAAGGCGCGCCAGCGCTCGACGATGGGCTCGAAGGCCAGCACCTCGCTGGCCTGGCCGTCGGCCTGCTGGTTGTTGACGTCGATGATTGCGATAAGGTTATCCAGCTTGAATTGCGCGGCCGACATCGCCGCCTCCCAGGTCGAGCCTTCGTTCAATTCGCCGTCGGACAGCAGGTTGTAAACGCACGCAGCCGACTGCTTGCGCTTGAGCCCCAGGCAGGCGCCCACGGCGATACCCAGGCCATGGCCGAGCGAGCCGCCGGTGATTTCCATGCCGGGGGTGTAGGCGGCCATGCCCGACATCGGCAGGCGGCTGTCGTCGGCGCCGTAGCTGTCGAGCTCCTCGAGGGGGAGCACCCCGGCCTCGATCAGCGCCGCGTACAGGGCGATGGCGTAGTGGCCGATAGACAAGTAAAAGCGGTCGCGCAATGGCCATTCGGGGTTATCCGGCTGGTAGCGAAGGGCGTGGAAGTACGCCACCGCCAGCAGGTCGGCCGCGCCGAGGGCTTGGCCCACGTAGCCCTGGCCCTGCACCTGGCCCATCAGCAGGGCGTGGCGGCGGATGTTATAGGCGCGCTCGGCAAGGTTGGCCGGCGCGGGTGCGGTGTGAACAGTCATGGTGAACTCCAGAGGGCTTAACGGTTGACCGACGCGGCCGGGATGCGCAGCACCAGGGTGGCACCGGCCACCAGCACGGCGCTGATCAGGTACATGCCGATGGCGCTGGACCCGGTCAGCGTGGTGACCCAGCCGATCAGGTAGGGCGAGCAGAAGCCCGCGAGGTTGGCGAAGCTGTTGATGCCGGCGATGCCCGCCGCGGCGGATACGCCACCCAGCAAGGTGGTGGGCAGCATCCAGAACAGCGACGAGGCCGACAGCACCCCGGCGGCCGCCAGGCACAGGCTGAGCAGCGATAGCACCAGGTTGCCGCCCATCAGCGCGGCCAGGGCCAGGCCCACGGCGCCGGCGAGCATGGGCCCGATCAAGTGCCAGCGGCGCTCTTGGTGTTTGTCGCCGCTGCGGCCCATCAGCAGCATCGCGGCGATGGCGCACAGGTACGGCACGCTGGTCAGCAGGCCGATGTGCAGCGGCTCGCTGACCCCGGCGTTGCGCACCAGGGTGGGCAGCCAGAAGGTGATCGCGTACTGGCCCATCACCACGCAGAAGTAGATCGCCGCCAGCCGCCACAAGCGCCGGTCACGCAGAAAGGCCCTGGCCGAGGCGTGCTGGGTCTTGCGGCTGTCATCCTCGGCCAGTTCGCGCTTGATCAGGGCTTTTTCCTCATCGTTGAGCCAGCCCGCCTGGTCGACGTTGTCTTTGAGAAACACCAGCACCAGGGCGCCGACGATCACCGTCGGGATCGCTTCGATCACGAACATCCACTGCCAACCGGCCCAGCCCTGCAGCCCGGCGAACTTGGCCATGATCAAGCCCGACAGCGGCCCACCGAGCATCCCTGACAACGGGATGGCGACGAACCACAGCACGGTCATCCGCGCGCGCCGGTAAGACGGGAACCAGTAGGTGAGGTACAGCAGCAGGCCTGGGGCCAGGCCGGCCTCGGCGATGCCCAGCAAAAAGCGCAGGCCATAGAACTGCCAGGCGGTTTCGACGAAGGCGAACAGTGCCGAGATGATCCCCCAGCTGATCATGATCCGGGCGATCCAGCGCCGCGCGCCGACCCGGTGCAGGATGATGTTGCTCGGTACTTCGCAGAGAAAGTAGCCAATGAAGAACATGCCGGCACCTAAGCCATACACCGCCTCGCTCAGGGCCAGGTCGTTCATCATCGTCAGCTTGGCGAAGCCGACGTTGACGCGGTCCAGGTAGGCGCAGAGGTAGCACAGCATCAGGAACGGCATCAGCCGCCAGGCGGTTTTACGGTAGGCGTGGGAACGGGTGCTCAGCACCGCGTCGAGCGAGAGGGTGGTCATGGTGGCGGGTCTCTTGTTGTTATCGGCCGCGCGGGGCGGCCGGGGCGATCCGGGCCAGCACGCAGGCCGTCAATGAATCAGCATGCCGCCGTTGACATCCAGGGTGGTGCCGGTCAGGTAGCTGGACAACTCGCTGGCCAGGAACAGCGCCGCGTTGGCCACGTCCTGGGCGGCGCCCAGGCGGCCCAGGGGGATGCCTTCGATGATCGCGTGGCGGCGCTCATCCTGCATCAGGCCGCCGGTGATGTCGGTGTGGATCAGCCCCGGGGCGATGGAATTGACCCGCACGTTGTCTGGGCCCAGCTCGCGCGCCATGGCCTTGGCCAGGCCCAGCACGCCGGCCTTGGCCGCGCTGTAGTGGGGGCCGCCGAAGATGCCGCCGCCGCGCTGGGCCGACACCGAAGACAAGCACACAATGCTGCCACTGCCCTGGGCGCGCAGGGTGGGGATCACCGCCTGCGACATCAACAGCGTGCCGCGCAGGCTGACGTCCAGCACCTTGTCGTAGTCGGCGGGGGTGATCGCCAGGGTTTTCAGTGGCTGGGTGATGCCGGCGTTATTGACCAGCACATCGATGCGGCCATAACGCGCCAGCACCTGCTCCACGGCCTGTTGCACCTCGGCGGGCAGCGCCACGTTGGCGGCCAGGCCGAGGTGGCCTTCGCCGAGGCTGGCGGCGGCGTCGCGGGCGGCCGCGGCGTCGAGGTCAATGATCACCACCTTCGCGCCGTGTTCGGCGAAGGTGGTCGCGGTGGCCCGGCCGATACCGCGGGCCGAGGCGGCGCCGGTGATGATGGCGACTTTACCGTTGAGCAGCATGGGAGGTTCCTCTGATTGTTGTTATGAGGCGATGGCAAGGCATCGATGGGGCCCAGCTTGTGCCGCGGGCGGGCAGGGCAGCAATAAGGCAACGGTCATTGCTAGCTGAAAGAAATTCACGGCTCGCCAAAACCGCCCGGCGCTGCTTGAATGGCACAGGCCCAATAACAAAGACTCCCGCCGCCATGCCCATGCCGCCCAGCGCCACCGGCGCCTTGCCACCGTTGAGATCCATTCAGTGCTTCGAGCAAACCGCCCGCTTCGGCAACGTGGCCCGCGCCGCCGAAGTGCTTGACCTCACCCCGTCGGCGGTCAGCCACCAGTTGGCCAAGCTCGAGGCGTTGCTTGGGCGCCAGTTGTTCATTCGCGAGGCCCGCGGGGTGCGCCTCACGCCGGTGGGCGAGCAGTACCTCAAGGAGGTTTCGGGGCTGTTGCACAGCCTGGCGATCGCCACCGAGCGGGCCGCCAGCGACGCCGGCCTGGATTGCCTACGCCTGCATTCCTCGCCGAGTTTCGGCCTGCTGTGGATCATGCCGCGGCTGGAGTCGTTTCGCCTGAGCCACCCCGGCATCCAGATCAACCTGTCGTGCTCGTACGAATCCTTGCATTTCAGCCGCGACAAGATCGACGTCGACATCCGCCACGGCACGCCCAACTGGCCCAGCTACGAAGTGCGCACCGTGCGCGACGAAGCCTTCACCGTGCTCGCCTCACCAGCGCTGCTGGCCAAGCGCCCGGTCGTGGCGGCGCAAAGCCTGCTCGACTGCGACCTGATCCTCTCCGAGGCGACCTTGCTGAAATGGCCGCAGTGGTTCGCCCAGCACGGCCTGGCGCGCCCGGAAAAGCCCTACGCGCTGAGCTTCGACCGCTCCTACATGACCCTCGAAGCGGCCAGCCACGGCCTGGGCTTCGCCCTCGAAAGCTCGATCCTGGCGCACAAGTACCTGGCCAGCGGGGTGCTGGTGGAAGTCGCCCCGCAGGCGCTGCGGGTGCCGGTGGCGGCGCACCACCTGGTGTTTCCCAAGGCCCACTCCAGCTTCCCGCGGGTGCGGCGGTTTCTGGAGTGGATGGAGGCGGAGATGGGCCACCCGTTTGCCTTTTGAGCGGCGCCCAGGGTTACTGCGCCAGGCCCTCGGCCGGGCACAGGTTGGCCCGGCTGCCATCGACCAGGGCCAGCGCCTGGGCGCCGGTGGCGTAGCGCATCGAGTAGTCCGGCATGGTCGCGCGCACTTCGCGCACCTCGATGCAACCCACGGTGTGGCCCAGGGTGTTGCCCGTGCCCTTGAGCGTGCCACTCTGGGCGCTGACCGCCAGGGCACCGGCGGCGGCCAGCTCCAGGTTGGCGCCACGTACGATCTGGCCGTCGCGATCACGGGCGATAAGCACCACGCTGGCGGCCTTGAGGTCTGTGTTGAAGCCGTTTTTCAGCTTCAGTTGCACGGCGAAGGTTTGGTCGGGGTTGTCGATGCTCGCCACCACCTTGCTGATGGACAGGCGCATGCTGCTGGGCGGCGGGGTGCCGTTGGGGGCGGTGGCGCAGGCGGTGAGGGTGGTCAAGGCGAAAATAGCCAGAAGGTGTTTCATTGCGCTCCCGTGGTGGTCCGTTGATAGCGCCCTGGTGAGGGCTGAGGGCGCGCAAGGAGGATCCAAACCGTACGCCGCCGCTCAGTGATCGGCGCGCCGTGGCGAAACTTGAGGGCCGGGGAGGGCCGCCGGTCGGGGGCGGGGTGCCCAGATGATTGGATAGTAAGAAGTTTTTTCCGTGGATTGGTTGACAAGGCTTCGGAAGCAGTCCAGAATTGCGTCCATTCCTGAAACGGGAAGTAGAAAAAACCCTTGTTAATCAATTGGTTAGTGATGGTGAAGATTACGTTTCAGTGCCAGTTTATTTGTAGTTGGTGAAGTTTGCCGATTACTTTGGGGCCGAGTAGCAAAGTGGTTATGCAGCGGATTGCAAATCCGTCTACGCCGGTTCGATTCCGACCTCGGCCTCCACCCCTTGAAAACCCCGCAGGTTAGCGCCTGCGGGGTTTTTCTTTGGGCGGGCGGAAAGCTCGGCTGGGCAATGAATGCCTGAAGTAACATCCGGTGAAGATTTCCATACTCTGATCCGGCTTTGAGTGTCAATAGGAAATTGACAGCCCTAATGAGCTTCTGCAAACTTCTCCCTCACTTTTGCCTTGGCAAAAAGCTGAAAGCGATAAGGGAGCTCAATGCCTAAATGCATCGATGTCGCCGAATATCTCCTGATGCTGGAGGGAGAGGCCGGTGAAATGTCTAATTTGAAACTCCAGAAGCTTGTGTATTACGCGCAGGGATTCAGCCTTGCGCTGCGCAATGAAGCGCTGTTCGAGGAGCCGATCGAGGCGTGGATGCACGGCCCGGTGGTTCCCAGCCTTTATCGGAACTTCAGGGATTACGGCGCTAATCCTATCCCGCCTTCGCCGAACTTCGACCCTTCGGTATTAAGCCAAGCGCAGCGCCATTTGGTTGAAGAAGTGTTCAGCGTGTATGGTCAATACTCGGCGTGGAAGCTTCGGCAACTCACCCATCAAGAAGACCCGTGGCGTAACCACTATGCCGAGGGTGAATTCAGCCGTGAAATTCCCCAGGCAGACCTGCAGCACTACTTCCGCGATAACTTGGTGAATTAGCCGTGGCGCGTGGCAGGATTAAAACACGAGACGCCAGTGGGCCGCAGATCAAGTCACGCGAAGCGCCGGTTGAGCATGATGATTCCGATGCGAGGCCGCCGGTATTCTCATTCGAATATCTTCAGCCTGGCTGGTGCATTCAGGATTGCCAGCAGGATGAGCGCTCCAAAATGCTGGATAAGTTGCGGCGCTTGAGCGCCTTGGCGTGGAAAGAGATTCGCCATCAGCACCGATACCATTTAGGGTCTGAGGTGATCGATCGGCGCTGTATCAGGGCTGCCATACCGGGTTTTTTGACCGAAGATGCCAGGCTGCTTGCATTCCGGGCGTTCGATAAAGCGGCTATGGTGGGGTACCGGAGTGGCAGGGTGTTTCATGTACTTTGGATTGATCGAACTTTCACCTTATATAACCATGGGTAGTGTGTTCACGGCGTGATTGCGCTGTGTTGAGGGTGAGTGAAGGGGGCTTTGCAGAAGAAGGAATCGGCTCAGCCAAGTTGGCCCAAGGTACCCGTTAAACACGCGCCACCCACGCGCCCCCCACGCGAGAGCCGCCGCCGCCGCCGACGCGGCCGAAGGCTTGTTATCCTGCCAGGCATCCGGAGGGATGCCGCCCCAAGGTGATCATCCCTATCGCCGGCCACAGAGTAGACAAGAATGTTCCAGCGTTACCCAGAGCAAGCGGGAGAGCGGCGGGCGATGGCGTGGGTGGCCGCTATGATCCTTGGGCTCGCGGTGCTGTTCGCGTTTATCCCGGCATGGCCATTGGTGTTGATATTCGCCTCGGCGGCGCTGGCGCTCGGCGTGCCGCCGCTTGTTCTTGGCCAAGCGGGGTTTGCCAGGGGCATGCGGGTGTACGGGTGGCTATGGCTGTTCAGGCCGTAGTTGAAGCGGGTGATGGGCTGGGCGTGAAGGGGTTGCGCGCGCGGCCTGGCTTGCTTCGAGCGTGGCCGCTGGCGCCTCCGGGCGACGGCTAGAGGGTATCGAGCACACCACGAAACACCTGCGCATCAGCGTGCGCCAAAGCCGATGCGCAGCGACCGGGGTGCTGGGCTATGTAGCGGTTCACCAAGGCGAACCCCAACGAATAGCCCAACCATCTGGGCAACTCGCCCGCGCCGAAGAACCAGCGCCCATGCCCGTAGTCGGTACTCGCCCAGCCGCGTTCGGCCTGGGCCACATGCGCCTGTAGGGTTTGCAACGGCAGGCATTCCCAGGGTTCGGGCTGGCCGCCGAGGGCCTCCAGGGCAAAAGCCCCGGCCAGCCCTTCAGACACCAGCGCTTCGCCCAGGGTCGTGCCGTAGCCGGGGCCATCCCAGCGCGCGGCATGGTGCAGTTCATGGGCGAACAGGCGTTCCAGCGAGGCGTGGGGGTTGGCGCTGAACTGGGGGTTGGCGGGGTCTACCGTGAGGTAGATCACGCCCGGTTCCGGCGCATAGCCCAGGTGGCCCTTTTCCGCGATGACCTGCCGGCCGGCCTTGACGATCACGTCCAACGGGCCCAGCGGCAGCAGGGCGCTGGCGGTTTCGTAAGTGCTCAGCAGGCGCGCCTGCAGCCACGCGCGATGTTCAGCGAGGGCGCCGCGGGCGTCGAGGTAGTGGAGGTGTAGGGGCATTGTGGCTTGGGGTGGTCACTTCAGCGGTATACGGGGTGTTTGTGCTGCGTTGGTGGGCCCTTCGCCCAGCATAGCCGGGATGCCGGACCACGGCCTCCCACTAGAAGTGGATGGTCCTTGATTTCCGGGACAATACACAACCCGTGTGGCCGGCTGTGCCGTAATGCTGTTCACTTAAGCGATCAGCGCGCTAAATCGAGGTTAAAAAGCCCTGATTTTTTCTAGGTGGTTTACTGCGCGCATGGCCTGACCGGCCCATCGCCCGGCACAGCCGGCCTCCCACGGGTTGTGTATTTCCTCTTAAATCAAGGATTTACACAAAACTGGTGGGAGGCCGGCTGTGCCGGGCGAAGGGCCCTTAGCGAGGATTGCTGGCCTGGCAGCAACAAGCTGGCCCTTTATAGCCGTCTGAAAGTGGGCAGATCTCTCAGCCTTGACCGGGCCGCAAATGAGAGGGCTGGGAGAAGGGCTATTCCGCTCCACTTGGCTGTTGCGCAGAACCTGCCATGTGGGTGGATTTGTGGCAGTTGCGCTTGCTGGCCGGCCGAAGCTTGCCGCACACTACCGGCAACTGCTCAAAAAGTATCAAGGCCAGTTGGGCTTTGAGGTACACACAGTGCTTGAGGGAGCTGGTTATGCGATCTTCTGAAACCACCGAAAAAACCGCCGTGCAGGCAGCCAAGGCCGAGCGCCTGAATGCTGCGCTCGCAGCTTACAAAACCGCGTTGGCTGAAGGCCGTGTTGTCAAGGCAACGGCTAAGCCGGCCTGACCGCCCGTTCACTTCGGTAGGCGTTGATAAGCCCTGGCAGCAACCTCCGCCAGGGCTTTTTACATCCGCCCCCACTGAACTCCCCCCACCCTTGGCTGCCCAAACACTGACCCGCCAAGGAGCCACGCCCATGAGCGACGAGAAAACCCCACCGCCGGAAGACCCAACCCCCGCGCATTCCACGGAAAAAGAGCGCGAGCGCCTGAAGGATTTCCAGAAAGATGGCATCCCGCCGGGTGCCGAGTAACGAACAAGGGGGCCTTAGGCCCCCGCGGTTTTGGCGACCAGGCGCCATTGCACGCGCCAGGGCCCGTAGTGGGCGTGTTGCTCCCGGGCCGGCAGCGGGGCGCTGCGGGCGCAGGTGACTTCTTCGCCGCAGCCTTCGCAGCGATACACCCCGTGGGCCGGGGCCGCATCGCCTGGCGCGTACAGCGCCTCCCACAAGTCGCCGGCCACCAGGCCCGGCATGGCTTCACCGAGAAAGCCAGCGCTGGCGCCTAAATGCAGTGCCATGGTTTCACTCCTTGAAATGCAACGGGTACTGGCTGAGGAAGCTACAACGGATCCATTCGCCTCGCCACTGGCCACGTATCAATTTCTGATACAAACGACAGCCGGTCGCTTAGCCGCGTTGTTCTACCCGTACCGCCTGTGGCCGCGGTGCCGGTTTGCGCAGTTGCGCCCGCAGCACCAACAGCAGCAATACCCCGCCCAACACCAGGCTCGAGCCTGCGGTGCCGAGCGCCAGGCCGCCCTGTTCGTGGCTTTTGGTCAGCACATCACCGAGGGTGGCGCCGAACGGCCGGGTGAGCACGAACGCGGCCCAGAACAGCAATACCGAGTTGAGCCGGGTGCGGTAGTGCAGCACCGCGAGGAGGGCGATGGCGCTGCCGATCAACGCGGCGCCGCCGGCAAAGCCCAGGCCGGAGTCGTCGGCGAGAAAGTCCCCCAGCGCGGTGCCCAGGGTGTTCGACACCAGGATCGCGAACCAGTAGAACACCTGGCCCTGGAAGGTGCGCACGCGGTCCACCGCCAGCGAGCCTTCGGCCAGGTACCAGGCCGCCAGCACGGCGCCGAGCAGGCCGACCAGGATCAGCGAGCCGGTGGCGTAGCCCAGGCCCAGGCTGCGGTCCATGAAGTCAGACAACGTGGTACCCGCGGTGCTGGTCGAAACGATCACCAGCCAATACAGCAGCGGGTGGTGGCGGCGGGTGGCCAGTTGGCTGGTGAGGGTGACCACGAAGGCGCTGAGCAGGATGATCGAGCTCATCGCATAGCCGACCTGCAGCGTCATCGACAGCAGGTCGCCGGCGGTCTCGCCGAGGGTAGTGGCACAGATCTTCATGACCCAGAAGGCCAGGGTAATGCGCGGAAGATTATTCATCTTGCTTGGGCTCGCGAGTGCAAATGGGCCCGCTCCAAGGCGGGATGCCATCACGATAGGAAGATGAAGGTAACGGCCCGGTGGGCGGTTTGTGAAAGGATGGTCAGAGCACGCTCAGTTTGTAACCCAGGCCGTGCACGGTGTGCAGCAGCGGCAGGTCGAAGGTGCGGTCGAGTGCGCGGCGCAGCATGTGGATGTTGCTTTTGAGGATGTCGCTGCTGGGTACGTCACGGCCCCACACGGCTTCTTCGAGGTCGCGCTTGCGCACCAGCCCCGGGCTTTTGCGCATCAGCACCTCGAGCAGCTTGAGCCCGGTGGGGGTCAGCCGCACCGGTTGGCCGGAGCGGGTCACTTCCAGGGTGTCCAGATCAAAGCGCAGGTCACCCACTTGCAGCACCTGGGAGTTGCTGCCGCGCCGGCGGGCGACGATCGCCTCGAGGCGGGCCAGCACTTCGGCCAGGGCGAAGGGCTTGACCACGTAGTCGTCGGCACCGGCGTCGAAGCCGGTGAGGCGGTCGTGCAGTTCGTCGCGGGCGGTGAGCATCACGATGGCGGTGGTGGAGCGTGCGTGTTGGCGCAGGCTGCGGCAGATGTGATAGCCATCGACGCCCGGCAGCATGATGTCGAGGATGATCGCGTCGTACGCTTTGGACGCGGCCAGGTGCAAGCCGGTCAGGCCATCGAGCGCGCCGTCTACCTCGTGGCCCTTGAGCTTGAGGAAGTCGATGATGTTGTCGTGGATGTCGCGGTTGTCTTCGACGATCAGGATGTTCATGGCGCCTATCAAAACGTCTGCACAAGTATGTGAGCAGTATGGGCAGCCGTTCGTAAAAATTCCGTCGCGACGCGGCACGCGCACAGGTCGTACAAGTGCGCCGCGCTGCTATATGATGCGCCTTCACACCACGGACGAAGACTGCCCCCTTGCCAATCGAACTCCCCCTGACCGGCCAGGCCCCCCGGCGCTCGCGCAGCCTGGCGCAAACGCTGGTCGATGACATGTCGCGGCTGATCGAGCAGGGTACGCTCAAGCCCGGCGACAAACTGCCCAGCGAAGTCGAGCTGATGGAAGTGGGCGGGGTCAGCCGCTCGGTGGTGCGCGATGCGCTGTCGCGGCTGCAGGTGGCGGGGTTGGTCGAAACCCGGCGCGGCATTGGCACCTTCGTGCTCAACACCCCAGGTAGCGAGGTCAGCCGGCTCGACCCGTCGTCGATCGTGACCCTGCAGGATGTGGTCGCGATTCTCGATGTGCGCATGAGCTTCGAGGTCGAAGCCGCCGGGATTGCCGCGCTGCGCCGCACCCCCGAGCAATTGGAGGCGATGGGCCAGGCGCTGGCGCGCTTCGAACTGGCCAGCGACACCGGCGGCTCGATCGTCTCGGACTTCCAGTTCCACCTGCAGATCGCTACCGCCACCAACAACCGCTACTTCATCGAAATCATCACCCACTTCGGCACCAGCATGTTCCCGCGGGCACGCCTGAACAGCGCGGTGATCGCCCGCCTGGACCGCCAGCAAACCCACAGCCGGCTGGTGCGCGAGCATGAACACATCTACAACGCCATCGCCCGCCAGGACTACGACGCCGCCCGCGCGGCGATGCGCGTGCACCTGTCGAACAGCCGCGCGCGGGTGATGAAATCTCACCAGCAGGCCAGCGGCCATTAACGCTGCAAAATGCTGAAACTTTTCTGCTGAACGGCGCGAGCTCCCGGCGGCTGTGGCCTGCACGCTGGCCGCCCGCATGCTAGACGGGCGCGCCGCTGGAACTGCGGCGAACCCTGGCCTACACTGCCACTCAACAATAAAAACAACATAAGGGGTGCATTTATGTTTGATTACAAAACCGAACACCGTTGCCTGCTCTGCGAAGTGGCCGCTGGCCGTGAGCGGGTGTACACCCGGCCCAACCGCACCGTGCAGGCGTTGATCCTCGCCGGCTTCCTGGCCAGCGAAACCACCTACGACAGCGCTGGCCAGCGCTTGACGGTGGTTGAACTCACGCCCGCCGGCCATCGCTACCTTGGCGGCTTGTGGTACTAGGCCAGCCTGAACTTCCCAACGATCGCTTCCATCTCCCGTGCCAATTGCGCCAGTTCATCACTGGCGCTGCGGGTGAGCTCGGCCGTTTCGCCACTGCTCAGGGCCAGCTCGCGCAGGTTGGCCAGGTTGCGGTCGACCTCCCGCGACACCTGCGCCTGCTGCTCGGTGGCGCTGGCGATCACCAGGTTGCGTTCGTTGATCTGGCCGATGGCGTCGAACATCTGGCCGAGCATGCGCTCGCTGGCCAGGGTGTTGTCTAGCGTGCCCTGAGCGCGCTCGGTGCTTTGCGCGATGGTGTGCACCGCGGTGGCGGTGCTGGCGCGGATGGTGCCGATCATCTCTTCGATTTCCAGCGTCGACTGCTGGGTGCGGTGGGCGAGGGTGCGCACTTCGTCGGCGACCACCGCGAAGCCGCGCCCGGCCTCGCCGGCACGGGCGGCCTCGATGGCGGCATTGAGCGCCAGCAGGTTGGTTTGCTCGGACACCGCGCGGATCACGTCGAGCACCTTGCCGATGCCATGGGCCTGCTCGGCCAGGCGCTGGATCACGCTGCCGGTGTCGCGCACATCGCCGTTCATCCGCTCGATGTCTTGCAGCACCCGGTGCACCTGTTCGCGGCTGCCGTTGGCGAGCTCATTGGAGGCCTCGGCGGCGTGGGAGGTGTCGATGGCGTTGCGTGACACTTCCTCCACCGCCGAGGTCATCTCGGTCACGGCCGTTACGGCCATTTCCAGTTCGGCGTGCTGGCGTTGCAGGCCGTCGCTGGCGGCGCGGGTGGTGTGGCTCAGGCGCTCGGCGGCCTGGTCGACCGCGGCGGCGGTGCGCGCCAGGTGCTGCAGCGTGTCGCGCTGGCTGCGTTGCAGGTGGTCGAGGCCGCGCAGCAGCACCCCCAGCTCATTGCCCGAATGCACCGGCACCGGTTGGCTGAGGTCGCCGCCGGCCATGCGCTGAAAGTGCTCGCCGGCGCGGCGCAGCGGCGCCAATACCTGGCGCGACAGGAACAACCAGCAGCCCACCGCCAGCAGCCCGGTGAGCACCAGCAGCGCGCTGGCGGTGAGCTGCGCCTGGGCGATGCGCTGGGCGGAGTCGTCCATGGTCTGGGCGATGCGTTGGTTGATCATCTGGGTAAAGCGTTCGCGCACCTGGGAGTACTCGCCAGAAAGCCGCTTGGCGTCGTCGTTGAGCTTCGAGTACTGGGCCAGGTCCGCGGCGCGGGTGCTGTCGATCTGTTGCTGCACCACCTGGGCGTAAGCGCCAAAGGCGCTGTTGAGCGCGTTGCCAGCGCTGATCAACGCCGGGTCGGTGAGGGTCGGGAGGATCTCGCCCACCAGCTTTTGCGCGGTGGCCAGGCGTTCCTTGGCGCCGGTAATGCCCTGGTCGGCCACCTCGATGCGCCCGGCCAGGCGGTCGAGCAGGGCGCTGTGGCTGCTGGCGCTGGCGCGCACGGCATACACCGCGGCGTTGTTGAGTTTGTCGAGCTGCACGGCGGTGAGCAGGTTCAGTTCGTGGATCTGCCGGTCGCTGCTGCGCGCGCCGAACAGGCCGCCGAGGCTGGCCACCAGCAATGCCAGTACGAAGACGCCGAGCACGCCCAGCAGGCCGCTACGCAAAGAAAGACGGGAAAACATGGCCCGTGTACTCCTGATTATTGTTGTTGGAAGGCGGTGGCGCGGTGGAATTATGTGGGTATTGGGGGTGCGGCACCGTGACGCACCATCATCTGAAAACGACCGTTCGTCAGAATCCCCCAGGTCACAATTTGAAACGTTTGGTTAATTCCTATATCAACGTAGCTGAGCGCAGCACCGGGTGGCAACCCGGGTAGGTCGGGGAGGCCTGCCGAGTGCCATCGGAGGAGCCGATTTCCGGTCGCCGCGCCACACAAAATCCATAAGAAAACACCTGGGACAAAACAATAATGACCGTCAAGCTCATTCGCGTGACCCGTAACACCCTTGCCCTGTCCGTCAGCCTGGCCAGCGTCTGCGGCCTCGCCCATGCCGAAGGTTTCGTCGATGACGCCAAGGTCAACCTGAACCTGCGCAACTTCTACATGAACCGCAACTACGTCGACAACGGCCCGTCCAAGGCGCTGCCCGGCGCAACCAAGCGCGGCCAGGCGGCCGAGTGGACGCAAAGCTTCATTCTCGATGCCAAGTCGGGCTACACCGCTGGCTTCGTCGGTTTCGGCGTCGACGTGCTGGGTTTGATGTCGTACAAGCTCGACGGCGGCCGCGGCACCTTCGGTACCCAACTGCTGCCCACCCACGATGGCAACCACCCCGCCGACAACTTCGGCCGCCTGGGCGTCGCCGCCAAAGCGAAGATCTCCAAGACCGAGCTGAAGGTCGGTGAGTGGATGCCAGTGCTGCCGATCCTGCGTTCGGACGACGGCCGCTCGCTGCCGCAAACCTTCCGCGGCGCGCAGGTCACCTCGCGTGACATCACCAACGTGACCCTCTACGGTGGCCAGTTCCAGGGCAACAGCCAGCGTAACGATGGCAGCATGGAACACATGTCGCTGAACAACGCCGGCACCACGGTGCACGGCAAGCCGTCGATCTACTCCAGCGCATTCAACTACGCCGGCGCCGAGTACACCTTCAACGACAAGCGCACGATGGTCGGTGCCTGGTACTCGCAACTCGAAGACATCTACGACCAGAAGTACTTCCAACTGTTGCACTCGCAGCCGTTTGGCCCGGTGACCCTGGGCGCCAACCTGGGTTACTTCATCGGCGGCTCTGACGGCGACGCCCGTGCCGGCGATCAGGACAACCGCACCTACTCCGGGTTGTTCTCCGCCAAGTACGGCTTCAGCACCTTCTACGTGGGCCTGCAGAAGGTCAGCGGCGATGCTGGCTGGCAGCGTGTGACCGGCACCAGCGGCGGCACCCTGGCCAACGACAGCTACGGCTGGAGCTACGAGCTGAAGGACGAACGCTCCTGGCAGGTGCGGTACGACTACGACTTCGCCGGCCTGGGGATCCCGGGGTTGACCCTGATGAACCGCTTCATCAAGGGCACCAACGTGCACTCCGGCACCGTGACCGACGGCGAAGACCGCGGCCGCGAAACCGAAGTGGCGTACGTGGTGCAAAGCGGTACCTTCAAGGCCCTGACCCTGCGCTGGCGCAACTCGAGCCTGCGCCGCGACTACGGCAACACCAACAGCTTCGACGAAAACCGCCTGATCATTCAGTATCCGCTGTCGATCCTGTAAACCTGCGCCCGCGGTGGTGGTCTGTTTGTTTGCTACATTGAACAACACACCATCACCGAGGGACGGGTATGAAGATCGTGGCAGGGTTGGTCGTAGTGGGATTGCTGGCTGGCTGTTCCAGCAAAGAGGAACAGCCAGACGGCGCCAGTTTCACCGCCAGCAGTGCCAAGGCACCGGAGCAGTATGCCGATTGCCTCCTGCCCAAGTGGCAGGCTTGGCGCCCGCAGGCTGAACAGCGTGCAACCGACACCGGCGTGAAGCTCACCGCGAGCGCCGGGTTTACCCAGGCTTATATGGTCGCCATGGTCGATCGCGACCCGGGCGGCTCGAACGTGAAGTTGTACGTGCCGATCCAGTGGCGCGAGTCCACTGCGTGGTCGGAGATGGCTAAGGCCTGCCTGTAGGCAGGCCTTAGCGGCAAGTTGGAAGCGGCAAGCTAAAAGTAGGAGCAAGTGGCAAGCCGCACTCCGCTTTTGCCTTTACTTGCAGCTTAAAACTTGCCCCTTACCCCTGTGGGGAGTCTCACTCCCCACGAATATACTGCTGCAACTGCTCGATCAGGCTGGCCTGCTCGGCAATCGCCTCCTTGACCAGGTCCCCGATAGACAACAAGCCGATCAACGCTCCGCCATCGACCACTGGCAAGTGGCGCAGGTGGCTGTCGGTCATGATCCCCATGCACGCCTCCACGCTGTGCCCCAGGCCCACGGTGATCACCGGCGCGCTCATGATCGCGCGCACTTCGGTGCCAGCCGAGGAGCGGCCTTGCAGGACCATCTTGCGCGCGTAGTCACGCTCGCTGACCACCCCCACCACCTGGCCGCCGTCGACCACCGGCAGCGCGCCGACGTTCTTTTGCGCCATCAGCCGCAAGGCATCGAGCACTAGCTGGTCGGGGCCAATGGTGTACACCTCGGAGGCATTCTTTTGTTTGAGTAATTGCGCGACGGTTTTCATGGTTGGGCCCTGTGGGGTTGGCGGTGGCGGTTAAAGCTTGGCTTAAGGCCAGCACGGCGGCAAACCCAGTTGCGCCATCGGCCTCGCTGAAAAACGACATCGGTCAACGGCGCGCGGGCGATGAGCGGCTATGCTGTCGGGCATTATTGAACGAGGGCTGGGCCTGTGAGCCGGAACCGGGTGATCGCCCTGTGTGGGGTATTGGCGCTGTTGGCCGCGGTATTGCCGCTGGTGCTTGCCAGTTGGCTGGCCTGGCAGGGCGCGCAAAAGGCCGAGCAAACGCGCCTTCAAGATATCGCCAGCTGGGCCTTGCTGCGCACCGAACGGGCCTTGGGCGGCGCCACCGCGGCGCTGGTCAGCCTGCAAGGGGAGGGCCCGCCAGCGTGCTCGGCCGAACACATTGCGCAGTTGCGCGCGCTGGCCGTGACCACCCCCTACATCGAGGAGGTCGGCTACTTTGCCGGCGGCCGCCTGCAGTGCAGCTCATGGGGCGAGGTGCGCGAAGCGGTGGCGGCCACCGCGACGGACTTCACCACCGCCGACGGCATCGAGGTGACCACCGCGGTGCAGGCGTTGGTCGGCCGCGGCGCCAGCCTGGTGGCGCTGCGCCAGGGCGCCTACAACGTGTTGATCCTGCCGTCGCGCTTGGTCGATGTGCTCACCGAAGGTGACGTGCGCATCGGCCTGCGCGCGCCAAATGGGCAGTGGGTGGCGCACACCGGCGGCGGCGCCGCCGACGCCTTCGGCCAGCCGCCGCAAGCCGGCTGGCAGCAGGCCGAGGTGAGCCGCAACGGCTGGCAGGCGGTGGTGATGCAGCCACGCGAGCGCTTCAATGGCGCGCTGGGCCAGGAGCTACTGTGGTTGCTGCCGATCGGTGCGCTCACCGCCGCGCTGTTGGTGGGGTTGGTGGTGTGGCTGGGGCGCAAGCGTTTGTCGCCGTTGGCGGAGTTGGCGCTGGCGGTGCAGCACGAGGAGTTCGTGGTGCATTACCAGCCGTTGATTCACCTGGCCAGCGGCGCCTGTGTCGGCGCCGAGGCGTTGGTGCGCTGGCAGCGCCCCGACGGCAGCATGGTCCGCCCCGACCTGTTCATCCCGTTGGCCGAGGACAGCGGCCTGGTGCAGCCGATCACCGACCAGGTGGTGCGCGGCGTGCTGCGCGACCTTGGGCCGCTGCTGAACGCCGAGCGCAGCCTGCACGTCGCGGTGAACCTCTGCGCCGAAGACCTGCAAACCGGGCGCATTCTGCCGGTGATCGAGCAAGCGTTGCAGGGCACCGGCGTGCGCCCCGAACAACTCTGGCTGGAAGCCACCGAACGCGGCTTCATCGACGTCGACAGCGCCACCCGCACCATCGAAACCGCCCGCGGCCGTGGCCACGCGGTGGCCATCGACGACTTCGGCACCGGTTATTCGAGCCTGCAATACCTGCAAGGGCTGCCGCTGGACGCGCTGAAAATCGACAAGTCGTTTATCGATACCATCGGCGTGGAGGCGGCCACCAGCGCGGTCACCGAGCACATCATCGGCATGGCCCGCGAGCTGGGCCTGTTCATCGTTGCCGAAGGGGTGGAAACCCAGGCCCAGGCCGATTACCTCAAGGCCCGCCAGGTGGATTTTGGCCAGGGCTGGCTGTTTGCCAAGGCGTTGCCGGCGGCCGAGTTCATTGCGTTTTTCCAGCGCTGCAAGGCCCAGAGCGGCGCCGGGCCCGAGGTGGTTCAGGCCCGCCGCGAGGGGGTTCAGTTGCCTTTGGGCTCGTTGCCGGCCACCGAGTAAAGCACTTGCTGGTTGCGGGTGGCCTGGAAGGCTTCCAGGCTTTGCCCGCGCATGGCGGCATAAATATGCAGGTTGCTCACCCCCAGCACCGCGCCGAGTTTTTCCAGCAGGAAGAAAATCGCCCCGTAGCGGATCAACCCCTGCCAGTTCACCTCACGCAGCAAGTTGCGCTCTTCGTCGCTGAGGCCGTGCTCGGTGTACAGTGCCTCCGCCTCGCTGCGGTAGCGGGCGCGAAACGCCGGGGCGACCAATTGATGCAGGAAGCGGTTGAGCCGGTAGCCCTTGGCGCTGCGCGCGAGGTCGAACGGGTAGGTGCCTTCGAGCTGCTCGATCCCGGCCAACTGCTGCCCGGCGCGTTCGCGCTGGCGCGCGCCGAGGTCCACGGGCAGCGGCCGGCTCTGGTTCTCCAGCAGCAGGGTGGCGATGCCGGTCATCGACGGCAGGTAATAGCTGTGGTGCAGCAGCTTCACGTTGCCCGACAACGCCCCGCGCATGATCAGCCAGGTGATCACCTCCGAGCCTTCCATGCCGCCGAGGGTGGCGTATTCGGCGAGGGTCATCTCGGTCAGCGGCAGCGGGTCGTTCACCAGGGCGTCGATGAACTGCGCGTCCCACTCCGGGTTGTTGTAGCCGCAGCGCTCGCCGTGCACCTGGTGCGACACCCCGCCGGTGGCGACGATGCCGACCTTGAGGTCTTCAGGGAAGCTTTCGATCGCCCGCCGCAGCGCCTGGCCGAGTTTCCAGCAGCGCGCCGCGCTGGGGATCGGGAATTGCAGCACGCCCACCTGCAGCGGCACCACCTGCACCGGCCAGCCGCCTTCGTGGGGCAGCAGCGCCGACATCGGCGAAAACAAACCGTGGTCCACCGGTTTGTCGCGGAAAAACGCCAGGTCGAACTCTTCGCTCATCAGGCTTTGGCCGATGTGCCGGGCCAGCGCCGCGTGGCCCTGGATCGGCGGCAGGTCGCGGGCGCCGCCGCCTTCGTCGGCCACCGCGTAGTGCTCGTCGACGCCCAGGGCGAAGCTTGAGTAGTGGTCGAAGAAAAACGAAGTGATGTGGTCGTTGTAGATGTAGAACAGCACGTCTGGCGCCTGCGCCTGCAGCCACTGCCGTACCGGCTCGAAGTCCCGGAAGATCGGCGCCCAGGCCGGCTCCAGTTGCTTGTCGTGGTCCACCGCGAAGCCGATGGTGGGGGTGTGGGAGACGGCGAGGCCACCGATGATGCGTGCCATGGTGCAGGTTCCTTAAACAGTGGTAACTGGGCCGTGCGCACTCAGGCGGCGCGCGGCGCGGGCGTTGACGAGGATCGCCAGCGAGGCGATCACGGCCGGCAAGGCCAGGGTGATGAACAGCAGGTCCATGCCCATGCCGAGGCCGAGCACTACGCCGCCGATGATCGAACCGAAGATCGCCCCGAAGCGGCCGATGCCGAGCATCCAGCTCACCCCGGTGGCGCGCGCTTCGGTCGGGTAATAGCCTGGGGCATAGGCGTTCAGGCCGGTTTGCGCGCCGCTCATGCAGAAGCCGGCGAGCATCACCACCAGGGTCAGCGCGCTGGAGCCCAGGCCGATCAAACCGAGCACGGCGATAAACAGCGCGCCGCCCAGGTAGGCCAGGGAAATCACCCGGTTGGCCTGGTGGCGGTCCATCAGCCAGCCGACCAACAGCGCGCCCACGGCGCCGCCGATCTGGAACAGGCCGGTGGTACGCGCGGCTTCGTCCACGGCGATGCCGGCGTCGCGCATCAGCGTGGGCAACCAGCCCATCAGCAGGTAGATCACCATCAGGCCCATGAAGTAGGTCGCCCACAGCGCCCAGGTGCCGAGGCGGTAGCGCTCATTGAACAGCGTGGCCAGCGGCAGGCGGCGGGCGATGGCGGGTTCCTCGGAGGTAAACCGGGTGCCGGCCGGAAACACCCCGCCCAGCGGCCGCATCAGTTTGGCCACCTGCTCATCCGGGGCGCGCCGCACCACCAAAAAGCGCGCCGATTCCGGCAGCCACAGCCACAGCGCCGGCAGCAACGCCAGCGGCAACAGGCCGCCCACCAGCAACACCGCGTGCCAGTCGTAATGCTTGAGCAGCCAGGCGGCGACGAAGCCGCCGGCGCCTGAGCCGAGGTTGAAGCCGGTGAACATCACCGTGATCAACACCGAGCGCAGCCGCTGCGGCAAATATTCGCTCAGCAGCGTGGTGGTATTGGGCATCGCCGCGCCCAGGCCGATGCCAGTGAAAAAGCGCAGAATCGCCAACTCATAAGGGTTGCGGGCAAAGGCACAGGCCAGGCTGAGCACGGCGAATAGCGTGACCGCCAGCAGCAGTACTTTTTTCCGCCCGATACGGTCGGCGAACGGCCCGGCGAGCAGCGCGCCGGCAGCCAGGCCGAACATCGCCGCGCTCATCACCGGGCCGAACGCGGCCTTGGACAACGCCCAGTCCTGCATCACCGCCGGGGCAATGAAGCCCATCACCGCCACGTCGACGCCGTCGAACAACACGATAAAAAAGCACAGGCCGAGGATCAGCCATTGATAACGGCCGACCGGGCGCTGGTCGATCCAGGCCTTGATGTCGACGGAGTTGGAAGTTGCCATTGCGCGCCACCTTGATTGTCATTGTTATTCGATGCCGGCCTACCCACGGCATGCCACGAACGTTAAGCCGGGCGCGCACAGTTGTCGCCTGCGAAGCGTTTGGGAAGGTATCGGTTTTTTTTATCGGGGCCTGCCAGGCTGTGCGCCGAGTGAACCCCACGGCGGCACTGTGGCCTGAACCTAGGCAGGGCAATTGGGCAGGAGAAGCAGATGCAGCGAATCATCGTCGACGCGCCGCTGTCGACAGGGCAGGCGGAGGAGGGGGCGGGGGTGTTCGACTCGCCCCGGGCGCGCCTGGAATTTTATCGGCGGGAGATACATTTCGAGTCGAGTTTGCTCTCCAACCGCACCAACGCGTACCTCTCGGCGCAATCGTTTCTGGTGATCGCCTATGCCTCGTCGATGGCCAACGTGAACCACAGCTGGGGCTTGCTGTTCACCCTGGTGGTGCCGATGCTGTTGGCGTTATTGGGGTTGGTGACGTCGATGCATGCCTGGCCCGGCATTCGCGCGTCGTATGAAATCATCGGCCACTGGCACTTCAAGCAGCGCCAGTTGCTCGCCAGCGACCCGGCCATGGGCCGCGCCTATGACGAGTCGCCGCTGTTCAGCGATTGGGAGAACAACAAGCAGGGCTACCGCGCCTCCTTGTTGTTCAGTTTGCGCACCCCGTGGATTTTCATCTCGTTCTGGGTGCTGCTGGGCAGCTTTTCGCTGTGGGCCCAGTTGCACTAGGCCCGGCGGGTCAGTACTTCCAGCTCACCGAGGCGGTGACGTTGCGTGGGGCGCCGTAGTTGCTGGCGGTGCTGCTGTACATCGACAACAAATACTTGCGGTCGAAGATGTTGTTGAAGTTAAGCCCGGTGCTCCAGTGCTCGTCGATGTCGTAGTTCGCCATCAGGTCGACCAGGGCATAGGCGTTCTGCCCCACGTAGCTGTAGCTGTCGCTTTCGATACGGCTCTGCCAGCTCACGCGGGTGCCGACGGTGGCCTTCGGCAGGCCCGGCAGGCGGTAGGTGGCCATGCCGCGCAGGGCGTGGGTGGGCACGTACTTGCGGGCGTGGTCGCCGTTGTCGTCTTCGATGTGGGTCCAAGTGTAGCCGGCCAGCAGGTTCAGGCCAGGGAGTACTTCGCCGGAGGCTTGCAGTTCGATGCCGTGGCTTTTGTAGTTAACGGTTTCATAGAGGTACTGGGTGCCTTCCTGGGTGTACGAACCTGGCGCATTGCGCTGTTCAGCCTTGTACACTGCGGCGGTCACGTCGAGCCGGTTGTTCATCAGGCTGGCTTTTACGCCGGCTTCCAGGCTTTTGCCTTCGAGTGGGTCGAGCGGGCGGCCGTCGGTGCCGATGTAGTTGTATTGCGGGCTGTAGATCTGCGTCCAGCTGGTGTACAGGCTCCACTGTTTGTTCAGGTCATAGACCAGCCCGGTGTACGGGGTGACCTTGCCATGCTCGCGCATGGAGTGGTCGGCGCCGTAGTTATCGCCCGAGCCGTCGAGGCTGATCATCCGCGCCCCGGCGATCCAGTGCAGGTCGTCCATCAGGCTGAAGCGCGCGCCGGCGAACAGGCTTTTTTGCGTGTCGGAGAAGTTCTGGTAATCCGCCGGGCTCTGGTACTGGAAGGTCGGGTAGGTGGCGTTGCCGGCCAGTACGTCTTGCCAGTTCTGGTCGTAATAGCCGTAGGTGACATCGCTGTTGCTGTCGCCTTCGTCGTGTTCGGTGGCCTTCTGGTGGGTGCGGCCATAGGCGGCGCCGAAGGTGATTTCATGCTCGCGGCCAAACAGGCTGAACGGCCCTGAAACCTTAGCCTCGCCGAGCAACTGGTGGTTCTTGCTGGTGGTGTGGGCGCCGTAGGCAGAGGCGGTGTCGTCGGTCACCGAGCTGATATAGAACATGTTGGTGTCTTGGTATTCGGTGATACCGGTCGCCGTTACCGTCGCGTTCCAGCCATTGCCAAAGTCATGCTTGAGCTCGGCAAAGGCCTTTTGCGTGTGCATGTTCCAGTAGCTCCACGGCTGGCCGACGCTGGAGCTGCGGCTGCTGTAGTGGATCGGGTTGCCGGCGCTGTCGATCAGCGGCAGGTTGCCCCAGGTGCTGCCGTTGGAGTCGCTGTTGTGCTGGGAGAAGCCCACCGTCAGGGTGTCGGCGTCGCTCAGGTCAAAGGCCAGCAGGCCGGCGGCGACGTTTTTCTCATGGCTGTAGCGGTCGAGCCAGGAGTTGCCTTTGTCGTGGGCATAGATGAAGCGCCCGCGCACGTTGCCGGTCGGGGTCAGCGGGCCGGAAACGTCTACATCGACACGGCGGTTGTCCCACGAGCCGACGCTGGTGTTGATCCGGGCCTGGAAGGTATCGGTCGGGCGCTTGCGCACGAAGTTGACCGTCGCCGACGGGTTGCCGGTGCCGCTCATCAAGCCGTTGGCACCGTGCAGCACGTCGATCTGCTCGTACTCGGCCATGTCGAGGTCGCCGATCAGCGTGGCCTGGGCGAAGGGCATGCCCATGCCGTCGGTTTCGAAGGTGCCGATCTCGAAGCCGCGCGAGGTGAACTCGGTGCGGTCGGTTTCAGACTGCTCGACGGTCACCGACGGTGCCGAACGCAGGGCGTCCTTGATGCCGTTGATCTTGAAGTCGTCCATCTGCTGGCGAGTGATGGTGGTGACCGCCTGCGGGGTTTCCTTGTCGGTCAGGCCCAGCTTGGTGGTGCTGCTCTGTACCCGGCCCTGGTAGCCCTCGCTGGGGGCGTCGACCTGGGTGGAAGTGTCCTGAATCTGCGTGGTCGGCAGGGTCAGTTCATCAGCGTGGGCGAGGGGCAGCGCGGCGCAGGCGCCGGCCAGCAGGAAGCTGGCGGGGAGACGAGGGTTCAAGATCGCGGTTCCTGGTGGTGAATGATAATGAGACTCTGACTCAAATGATAAATGAGAACCAGAAACAAACAGTAACGTTTTTTCGACAATTTTTTCACAAGCCGCGGCGATAGCCGGTGATGTGCACGCCGGGCCCGGCTTCGCTATGATCCCCGCACCATGACCAGCGCCCAGCCCATCGTTCGCCAGCCCTGCCCACCCGGTGCCTGCATCTGCGAGCGCGAACAACTGTTGGCCACGCCCGGCGCCGACCTGCGCATCCTGCGGCTGACCCGCGCCGAGGAAAAACGCCTGCTCGAACGCCTCGAGGCGCTGGTCAGCCTCGACGACCTGCGCCACATGCAGGGGCGCATACAGCTGCAGTTGGGGTTGACCGTGGAGGTGGCACCCGGGCCGAACGAAGTGCGCAGCATGCGTGGCTTTCGCATCGAGGTGCTGGCGTGCCCGGGGCTGTGCCGGAAAACCCGCCAGGCGATCCCGGCGGCGATCCGCCGGGCGCTGGAGGCGCGCCCGGAGATTGCCTACGCCCTGCTCGACGCCCATGACCTGTTCGGCCAGGGCTAGGCGGTAACACCTGCTAACGGCTTGCCTGGCCCGCGCCGGCGCGCCGCGTGGGATACTCCGCGGCCCCGGCTGCCAGGGATGGCAGCCCTTCAGCCGCAGGAGCACTGCCATGGAACAGACGCCACACACCCCTTGCCCTCGCCAGCAGGCGCTCGACGCCTGGGTCGGCCGCCACAGCGGCGCCCGCGCCATGCGCGCGGTGCTGGTGCTGATCTTTCTCGGTTTTGGCTATACCAAGTGGTTCGATTACGAGGTGCAGGCGCTGGTGCCGTTGATCGCCAACAGCCCGCTGCTGAGCTGGATGTACGCCCTCTGGGGCCATGCCGGTGGCAGCTATGCGCTGGGCGTGGCCGAATGGGGCATTGCCGCGCTGCTGCTGTTGGGGCTGGTATGGCCAGTGGTGGGCGTGGTGGGGGCGGCGGGGTCGATGCTCACCTACAGCGTTACCCTCAGCTTGATCCTCACCACCCCAGGGGGCTGGGAGGCATCCGCCGGCGGCTTCCCGGCGATGGGCGACAGCACCGGGTTCCTGCTCAAGGACGCCGTGTTACTGGTGGGCAGCTGGGTGGTGTTGCGGGCTGACTGGTTGCGCTGGCGGGCCAGGGCTTGAGAGGTGGCCCTTCGGCCGGCTACGCCGTAATGCTGTTCACTTAAGCACTCGGAGCGCTGAATTGAGGGTGAAAAGCCCAGAATTCTCCAAATGGTTTTACTGAGCGCATGAGCTGACTGGCCTATCGCCCGGCACAGCCGGCCTCCCACCAGATTTGTGTAAGCCATTGATTTACGAGGCAACACAGAACCCGTGGGAGGCCGGCTGTGCCGGGCGATAGGCCCTGAAGCTCATGCACAAAATTAGCAGAGCTCACAGATTGATCCCTTCCATAAAGGCGTGAAATTGCTTAAGTGAACAGCATTAAGGCTACGCCGGGCGAAGGGCCCTCACATCAGGCCGCAATCAACTGCCGCAACACGTAATGCAAAATCCCCCCCGCCTTGAAGTACTCCACCTCGTTCAGGGTGTCGATCCGGCACAGCACTTCCACTTCGTCGCGCTGCCCGTTGCCACGGGTGATCCCCAGCTTCAGGTGCAGCCGCGGCTTCAGCGCAACCCCCTCCAGCCCAGTGATGTCGAAGGTTTCGCGCCCGGTCAGCTCCAGGCTCTTGCGGTTCTGCTCACCCAGAAACTGCAGCGGCAGCACGCCCATGCCGACCAGGTTGGAGCGGTGGATGCGCTCGAAGCTTTCGGCGATCACCGCCTTCACCCCGAGCAGGTTGGTGCCCTTGGCCGCCCAGTCGCGGCTGGAGCCGGTGCCGTATTCCTGGCCGGCGATCACCACCAGTGGGGTGCCTTTTTGCTGGTAGGCCATGGCGGCGTCGTAGATGGCCATTTTCTCGCCGTTGGGCACGTAAATGGTGTTGCCGCCTTCCTCGCCGCCGAGCATTTCGTTACGGATGCGGATGTTGGCGAAGGTGCCACGCATCATCACCTCATGGTTGCCGCGCCGTGAGCCGTAGGAGTTGAAGTCCCGGGGCTCCACGCCTTTTTCCCGCAGGTAACGGCCGGCCGGGCTGTCGGCCTTGATGTTGCCAGCCGGGGAAATATGGTCGGTGGTCACCGAGTCGCCCAGCAGCGCCAGGGCGTAGGCGCCTTTTACGTCGGTGATCGCCGGCAGCGGCCCAGCGATGTCTTCGAAGAACGGCGGGTGCTGGATGTAAGTCGAGCCAGCCTGCCACTCGTAGGTGGCCGCCTGTGGCACGGCGATGGCCTGCCATTGCGCGTCGCCCTTGAACACCTCGGCGTATTCCTTGTGGAACATCGCGGTGCTCACCTGCGCCACGGCCTCGGCGATGGCCTTCTGGCTGGGCCAGATGTCGCGCAGGTACACCGGCTTGCCATCGCTGCCGGTACCCAGCGGCTCGCGGCTGATGTCGATGTTCACATTGCCCGCCAGCGCATAGGCCACCACCAGCGGCGGCGAGGCCAGCCAGTTGGTTTTCACCAGCGGGTGCACCCGGCCTTCGAAGTTGCGGTTGCCCGACAGCACCGAGGCCACGGTAAGGTCGGCCTGCTGGATGGCTTTTTCGATGGGCGCATCGAGTGGGCCGGAGTTGCCGATGCAGGTGGTGCAGCCATAGCCGACCAGGTCAAAGCCCAACTGGTCGAGATAGGGCGTGAGCCCGGCGGCCTGGAAGTAATCGGTGACCACCTTGGAACCCGGCGCCAGTGAGCTTTTCACCCAGGGTTGGCGTTGCAGGCCCTTTTCAACGGCGTTTTTTGCCAGCAAGCCGGCGGCCATCATCACGCTGGGGTTGGAGGTGTTGGTGCACGAGGTGATCGCCGCGATCACCACGGCGCCGTTGCGCAGGCGGTGGGTGGCGCCTTCATGGGTGTAGTCGGCCTCGCCGGCCTGGGCCGCGTTGCCCACCGCCACGCCACCGCCGCCCTCGCTTTCAAGGCGGCCTTCGTCTTTGCTCGCCGGTTTGAGTTGCAGGCCAACGAAATCATTGAACGCCTGCGCCACGTTGCCCAGTGGCACGCGGTCTTGCGGGCGTTTCGGCCCGGCCAGGCTGGATTCGACCGTGCCCATGTCCAGCGCCAGGGTGGCGCTGAACACTGGCTCCTCGCCGGGCAGGCGCCACAGGCCCTGGGCCTTGCAGTAGGCCTCGACCAGTTGCACGGTGGCGTCTGGGCGGCCCGACAGCCGCAGGTAATCCAGGGTCACCTCATCGACCGGGAAGAACCCACAAGTGGCGCCGTATTCCGGGGCCATGTTGCCGATGGTCGCGCGGTCGGCCAGGGGCAGCTCGGCCAGGCCGTCGCCGTAGAACTCCACGAACTTACCCACCACGCCTTTTTTGCGCAGCATCTGCGTCACGGTCAGCACCAGGTCGGTGGCGGTGATGCCTTCCTTCAGCTTGCCAGTTAGCTTGAAGCCGACCACTTCCGGGATCAGCATCGACACCGGCTGGCCGAGCATGGCGGCCTCCGCCTCGATGCCGCCCACGCCCCAGCCGAGCACGCCCAGGCCGTTGATCATGGTGGTGTGCGAGTCGGTGCCGACCAGGGTGTCGGGGAAGGCGTAGGTGCGGCCGTCTTCGTCTTTGCTCCACACCGTGCGGCCGAGGTATTCGAGGTTCACTTGGTGGCAGATGCCGGTGCCCGGCGGCACCACGCTGAAGTTGTCGAAGGCGTTCTGGCCCCAGCGCAAAAAGGCATAGCGCTCGCCGTTGCGCTCCATCTCGATGTCGACGTTTTCGCCAAAGGCGGCGGTGTTGCCGTACTTGTCGACCATCACCGAGTGGTCGATCACCAAATCCACCGGCGACAGCGGGTTGATCTTCTGCGGGTCGGCGCCGGCCTTGGCCACCGCCGCGCGCATGGCGGCGAGGTCGACCACTGCGGGCACGCCGGTAAAGTCCTGCATCAGCACCCGCGCCGGGCGATACTGGATCTCCCGGTCCGAGCGGCGCTCTTGCAGCCAGGCGGCGAGGGCGTCGAGGTCGGGGCGGGTCACGGTGCTGCCGTCTTCCCAGCGCAGCAGGTTTTCCAGCAGCACCTTGAGCGACATCGGCAGCTTTTGCAGGTCACCCAGGGTTTTGGCGGCCGCCGGCAGGCTGAAGTAATGGTATTGCTTGCCGGCCACATCGAGGGTGGCGAGGGTGTTCAGGCTATCTTGCGAGGGCATGTGAGGCGTCTCCTGCGCGGCCCGCACGGCACGGGCCAAATGGCTATGGTCTTTATTACTGGACTGGGCCAGCGCGCCGGCAGTTCCGAATTCCTTTATCATCCGCACCTTTAGTACCGCAGGGTTTTCCATGAATACGCTGTTCATGCACTGCCGGCCGGGCTTCGAAGGCGAAGCCTGTGCCGAAATCAGTGAACACGCCGCCGCGCTCGGCGTGGCCGGTTACGCTAAGGGCAAGGCCGGCAGTGCCTGCGCCGAGTTCGTGTGCTTCGACGCCGAGGGCCCGGCCACGCTGATGGCGCGGCTGCGCTTCATGCAGTTGATTTTCCCCCGCCAGTGGGCCCGTGGCGGTTACCTGGCGCTGCCGGAAACCGACCGCATCAGCGTGCTGCTCGAGGCACTGGCGGCGTACCCGGTGTGCGGCAGCCTGTGGCTGGAGGTGATGGACACCAACGACGGCAAAGAGCTCTCGACCTTTTGCCGCAAGTTCGAAGCGCCGCTGCGCAAGGCGCTGATCAATGCCGGGCGGCTGGAGGAGGGCGGCAACGGCCCGCGCCTGCTGCTGACCTTCGTCAGCGGCCGCGAAGTGTTCGCCGGCATCGCCCCGGCGAACAACTCGGCGATGTGGCCGATGGGCATCCCGCGCTTGAAGTTCCCGCGCGAGGCGCCGAGCCGCTCGACGCTCAAGCTCGAGGAAGCCTGGCACCACTTCATCCCCCGCGAGCAGTGGGACGAGCGCCTCAACAGCGACATGACCGGGGTCGACCTCGGCGCCTCGCCCGGCGGCTGGACCTACCAACTGGTGCGGCGCGGCATGCTGGTCACCGCCATCGACAACGGGCCGATGGCGCAAAGCCTGATGGACACCGGCCTGGTCCGGCACCTGATGGCCGACGGCTTTACCTATGTGCCCAAGCCGCCGGTCGACTGGATGGTCTGCGACATCGTCGAAAAGCCCGCGCGCAATGCCGCCTTGCTCGAAACCTGGCTGGGCGAGGGCTACTGCCGCGAGGCGGTGGTCAACCTCAAGCTGCCGATGAAACAGCGCTACGCCGAAGTGCGGCGCCTGCTCGAGCGCATCGAGGAAGGTTTCAAGGCGCGCAAGGTGAAGGTGCAGATTGGCTGCAAGCAGCTGTACTTCGACCGCGAAGAGGTCACCTGCCATCTGCGCCGGCTCGACAAGTGAACGTTTTGCGTGACAATAACGCCCTGACCCTGGAGTGCGTGCATGCCTGATACTTTTGATGACCTGAGCGTTGACGCGGTGCTCGACGCCAGCGGGCTGAACTGCCCGGAACCGGTGATGATGCTGCACCAGCAGGTGCGCGACCTGGCCGCCGGCGGCCTGCTCAAGGTGATCGCCACCGACCCGTCGACCCAGCGCGACATCCCCAAGTTCTGTGTGTTTCTCGACCACGAACTGCTCGGCCAGCGCGAAAGCGCCGGCACTTACCTGTACTGGATTCGCAAGAAAGCCTGACCATGCTGATCGTCGCTGATGAAAACATCCCCCTGATCGATGAGTTTTTTTGCTCATTCGGCGAAATTCGCCGGGTGCCAGGCCGGCAGATCGGCCCTGAGCACCTGCGCGATGCCGATGCCTTGATCGTGCGGTCGATCACCCGCGTCGACGCCGCGCTGCTGGCCGGCAGCCCGGTGCGCTTCGTGGGCACCTGCACCATCGGCACCGACCACCTGGCCCTGGAGCATTTCGCCGAGGCCGGCATCCACTGGGCCAGCGCGCCCGGCTGCAACGCCCGTGGCGTGGTGGAATACGTGATCGGCAGCCTGCTGCTGATGGCCGAGCGCGAGGGTGTGGCGCTGGCCTCGCGCACCTATGGCGTGGTCGGTGCTGGCGAGGTCGGCGGGCGCCTGATCGAAGCCCTGCGCGGCTTGGGTTGGCGCGTGCTGGTGTGTGACCCGTTCCGCGAAGGCGAGGGCCATGTGAGCCTCGACACGCTGTTGGCGCAGTGCGATGCCATCAGCCTGCACACCCCGCTCACCCGTGAGGGCGAGCACGCCACCTGGCATTTGCTCGATGAACAGCGCCTGCGCGCATTGCGCCCGGGCACCTGGCTGATCAACGCCGCGCGCGGCCCGGTGATCGACAACCACGCCCTGCGCACGGTACTGGCCGAGCGCCCCGACCTTACTGCGGTGCTCGACGTGTGGGAGCACGAACCCAGCGTTGACCGCGCCCTGGCCAGCCAATGCCTGATTGCCACCCCGCACATCGCCGGGCACAGCCTGGACGGCAAGCAGCGCGGCACCGCGCAAATCTACCAGGCGTTCTGCCGCTGGCAGGGCGTGGCACCGAGTGTGCAACTGGCCGATTTGCTGCCGCCGCCGTGGCTGGCCCAGCTCAGCCTGCACGCCAGCACCGAACCGGACTGGGCGCTGGCGGCCATCTGCCGCGCCGTGTACGACCCACGCCGGGACGACGCGGATTTTCGCCGCAGCCTGCACCGCGACGAGGCCGCTCAGCGCCAAGCCTTCGACCAACTGCGCAAGCAGTACCCGTACCGCCGCGAGGTCGAAGGGCTGGCGGTGCGCATCGAAGGCGAATCCGCCGAGCTGGCGCGGGTGGTTGAAGCCTTGCGTGCGCGGTTGATCTGACGGGTCCATCGCCCGGCACAGCCGGAACGCCGGACCACGGTCTCCCACCAGATTTGTGTAAGTACCTGATTTAACAGAAAGCACAGAGCCCGTGGGAGGCCGGCTGTGCCGGGCGATAGGCCAGCTAGGTCATGCGCTCGGTAAAACCACCGGGATACATCAGAGCTGTTCACCGTCAACTTAGCGTTCTGATCGCTTAAGTGAACCGCATCACGGCGCGGCCGGGCAAAGGGCCTTCACGCCACCCTCTGAAAAAAACCTTGCCAACCCACCCCCACTCACGGTATCAATTTGTACATGATTAGACAGGTTCGATTTGACAAGAAAACCCGCGTGGTCGATGCCCTCGTGCAGCGTATCGAACGCGGTGAACTGGGCACCGGCGAGCGTTTGCCCGGCGAGCACGAGTTGGCGGCGGAATTCGACGTCAGCCGCGGCACGCTGCGCGAGGCGCTGTCGGAGCTGAAGCGGCGCAACTACATCGCCACCCAGACCGGCGTTGGCTCGATCGTCACCTACGACGGCGTGCCGCTGCACCAGAGCGCCGGTTGGGCGCGGGCGCTGGCGGCGGGGGCGACCCAGGTGGCCACCGAGCTGCTGGAGATCACCGCCGTCGAACGCCCGGAGCTGGCCGTGCGGCTGGGTACCGCGCGGTTCATCTGCATTCGCCGCCGGCGCCGCGCCGCCGATGGCAGCCTGGTGTCGCTGGAATGCGCGCTGGTGCCGGCCACCGATGGCCTGGAGCAGTTGCCGGCGCTGGGGCTGGTCGAAGGTTCGCTCACCGCCACGCTGGTCTCCCATGGTTTTACCGGGGCCCGCGGCCGCCAGTGGATCGGCGCCGAGCCGCTGGATGAAGCCAGCGCCGAGTGGCTGCAGCGCCCCCAGGGCACGGTGTTCCTGAAAACCCTGCGGGAAACCTACGACACCCGCGGGCGCTTTATGGAGCAGGTCGAAAGCCTGCTCGACCCCAGCCACTTTCAGCTCAGCCTGAGCTTCGGAAACGAACCATGACCGGCGCCTTACCTCTCCGCCAGCGTGCCTTGGGCGCGTTCTACGGCCTGGCCCTGGGCGATGCCCTGGGCATGCCCACCCAGTCGCTGTCACGCGAGCAGGTTCGCCAGCGCTACGGGCGCATCAGCGGCCTGCTGGCCTCCGGCAGCGACCAGCCGATCGCCCCGAACATGCCCGCCGGCGCCATCACCGACGACACCGAACAGGCTGTGCTGGTGGCTGAGTTGTTGGTCGCCGGGCGCGGTGAAATCGCCCCTGGGGACCTCGCCCAGCACCTGATCGACTGGGAAGCCGCGATGCGCGCCAAGGGCTCGCAAGACCTGCTCGGGCCTTCGACCAAGCGCGCCATCGAGATGATCCTCGCCGGCGCCAGCCCCGACGACGCCGGGCGCTATGGCACCACCAACGGCGCCGCCATGCGCATCACCCCGGTGGGCATCGCCAGCGACGTGAACCAACCGCAGCGCTTCATGGAGCAAGTGCAGCAGGCCTGCCAGGTCACCCATAACACTGGCCTGGGCATCGCCAGCGCGGCGGCGGTGGCGGCGGTGGTCTCGGCCGGGATCAACGGCGCCGACCTGAAAACCGCCCTGGAGCAGGGCATCGAAGCCGCCCAATGGGGCGAAACCCGTGGCCACTGGGTCGCCGGCGGCTCGGTGGCGGCGCGCATTGGCTGGTCGCGGCTGCTCTGTGAAGGTTGCGACAGCGCGCGCCTGCCCGACCTGATCTACGACGTGATCGGTACCTCGGTGGCCTCCCAGGAATCCGTGGTAGCCGCCTTTGCCCTGGCCCGCGCGGTGGCCAACGCCACCCTGCAGCCCTATCCGGCGCTGTGCATGGCCGCCAGCCTGGGCGGCGACACCGACACCATCGCCGCCATGCTCGGCGCCATGCTTGGCGCCACCCATGGGCTGAGCGCCTGGCCGCTGGAGGCGATCGAGCAGGTGAAGGCCGTGAACCGGCTGGACCTGGACCTGCTGACCGAACAACTGCTGGCGTTGCGCATGGCCTGAGGGCCTATCGCCCCCCTTACACAACAACCCCATAACAAGACACTGCCCACACGCTCTACACCCAACCCTGCCGCCACAACAACCATTCTTCGCGGGAGCTGTTCAATGAGTACGCGCAACAGTGCGGGACAACTGGAAACACGTGGTATCGAACCGGTGCCGGAACACGACTGCCAGGGCCACCCCCTGCAGCTGTTCTGGGTGTGGTTCGCCGCCAACATCAGCATCCTCGGGCTGCCCCTGGGCGCCACCCTGGTGGCCTTCCAGGGCCTGTCGATCGGCCAGGCGCTGGTGGTGGCGATCCTCGGCGCCGGCGGTTCGTTTGCCGTGGTCGGCCTGCTCTCGATCGCCGGCCGCCGCGGCCGCGCGCCCAGCCTGACGCTCTCGCGGGCAGTGTTCGGGATGCGCGGCAACATCGGCCCGACGCTGGTCTCGCTCGGTTCGCGGCTGGGCTGGGAAACCGTCAACACCACCACCGCGGCCTTCGTGCTGCTGTCGCTGGTGTCGATCATCCAGGGCACCCCGGTCGAGGCCAAAAGCGCGCCGCTGCTCACCCTGGTGTTCATCGGCCTGTTCGTGCTGCTCACCCTCTGCGTGTCGGGCCTGGGCCATGCCACCTTGCTGGTGATCCAGAAGTGGGCGACCTGGGTGTTCGGCGCGCTCAACCTCTGGGTGGGGGCGTTCCTCGCCTTGCACATCGACTGGAGCGCCGTCTGGGCCGCGCAGCCCGCGCCGATGGCGGCGGTGCTGATCGGCATCGGCACCATGGCCGCCGGCACTGGGATTGGTTGGGCCAATGCCGGGGCAGACATGTCGCGCTACCAGCACAAAAGCGTGCGCGCCGGCAGCCTGGTGGCCTCGGCGGCGTTTGGCGCGGGCATCCCGCTGGTGCTGTTGATTACCCTCGGCGGGCTGATTTCGGTGGGCAACGACCACCTGGCGTCGGCCAACGACCCGATCGTGGCGATCCGTGAACTGCTGCCGGCGTGGATGGCCGTGCCGTACCTGCTCACTGCCTTTGGCGGCTTGCTGCTGTCGAACAACCTCTCGGTGTATTCGGCCGGGCTGACCACCCTGACCCTTGGGCTGAAGGTCAAACGCGTGTACGCGGTGGTGGTCGACATCGTCGCGATCTTCGCCGGCTCGATTTACTTCATGCTGATCGCCGACAGCTTCTACGGCCCGTTCATCACCTTCATCGCCCTGTTGGCGGTGCCGATCACCGCCTGGGTGGGGATTTTCCTGGTCGACATGCTGCACCGCCAGCACTATGCCGCCGCTGACCTGATGGACGTTAGCCCGCGCAGCGCCTACTGGTACCGCGGCGGGGTGCAATGGCACGCCTTCGGCGCCTGGGCGCTGGCCATCGTGCTGGGCTTCAGCTTCACCACGGTGAAGGTCGGCGCCGGCCACGTGCTGTTCCACGGCTGGCTGGCCGACTCCTGGTTCGGCCACAACGGCCTGGGCTGGATCGTCACCTTCGTGGTCGCCGGCGGCCTGTACGCACTGTTGGGCGGTTGCCGCGACCGCCAGGGGTTCAGCCAAGAGGATGCCCATGCCCGCTAGATTGCTCTACACCGGCCAGGTCGTGATCGACCTGGTGATGGCCGTGGCAGAACTGCCCCGCGCCGGCCAAGACGTGCTCGCGCAAAGCGCCAGCTTCGAGGCCGGTGGCGGCTTCAACGTCATGGCCGCCGCCGCCCGCCATGGCCTGGCCACCGTTTACCTGGGCCGCCACGGTGATGGCCGCTTCGGCGAACTGGCCCGCGCGGCGCTGGCCGCCGAGGGCATCCAGGCCTGGTTGGCGCCCACCGCCGGGGCGGATACCGGGCTGTCGGTGGCGTTGACCGACGCCAGCGCCGAGCGCTCGTTTATCTCCTATGTGGGCGCCGAAGGCGGCCTGGCCGCTGAGGAGCTGGCCAACCTCGCGCCCAACGCCGAGGACTGGCTGATGGTCAGTGGCTACAGCCTGCTGCACCCCGGCAAGGCCGACGGCCTGCTGGCCTGGCTGCGCCGCCACGCCGGGCGCTGCCCGCTGGCGTTCGACCCGGGGCCGTTGGTGAGCACGCCGAACAGCCCGGCGATGGCCGAGTTGCTCGGGCAGGTGAGCCTGTGGAGCAGCAACCGCGACGAAGCCCTGCGCTTTACCGCCAGTGAAACGGTGGAGGCGGCGCTCACCCGGCTGGTCGAGCGCCTGCCCCGCGGCGCCTGGGTGGTGCTGCGCGACGGCCCGGCCGGGTGCTGGCTGGCCCAAGGCAGTGAACGTTGGCAGGTACCGGGCTTCAGCGTGCGCGCCGTGGACAGCAACGGCGCCGGCGATGCCCACACCGGCGTGTTACTGGCCGGCCTCGCCCAGGGCCTGGCGCCGCTGGCCGCCGCGCGCCGGGCGAACGCCGCCGCGGCCTTGGCGGTGACCCGGCGCGGGCCGGCGACCTGCCCGGGGGTGGAGGCGTTGGAGCTGTTTTTGGCGGGGTAGGGGTTGAGGGCCTATCGCCCGGCACAGCCGGAGTGCCGGGCCACGGCCTCCCACGGGTGTATTGCCACTTAAATCAATGGCTTACACAAATCTGGTGGGAGGCCGGCTGTGCCGGGCGATAGGCCCTGAAGCTCATGCACAAAATCAGCAGAGCTCACATGTTCATCCCCTCCACGAGGCCGTGAAGTTGCTTAAGTGAAGAGCACTCCGGTTGCGCCGGGCGATAGGCCCTGAAACCCTGCTCGCAGTAGCACGCCGGAGATCCATGCTCTGGCTGGGCCTGCCCCAGCTTACGCTCAGCTCATGGTTGCCCACCCTTGATGCTGAGCATGCAGTGTTCCGCTTCCTAATCTTCCCCCCCTAGCAGCGCAGCGATCTGTAGCCCCTCGATCCAGTACGCGCACTGATGCTGCTCACCGGCCGCCCGTTCAGCCTTGCTCCCGAGGCAAGCGGCGAGGCTGGCTGTGCGGCCATTCTTAGCAGTGCATAGTGCTGCCCCGCCTGTGGGGGCGGGCGTGCCGGGGTGTTCGAGTAGGGCGGATTCCTACAGCAATTTACCTGTTTTCCGAGCCACCTTTGGGAATTGTCTGGCAGACGCCGGCCGGCGGGTTGGAAACAATTCCGGTGACCCAATTCACACGGAGGGTTCACCCATGGCGGATCGCTGCTTGCCCATCCCTTTCTTTATTCCCTGGTGCCGATGGCGAGGCCGGGCCGCCCGTGAAGCCTCAGAAGCGAGCGCCTTCGGTGGTTTCGCCACGGCGCAGCGATTTACCTGTTTTCTCGGCGCCTTTTGCGATTTGTCTGGCAGGCCCGGCAGGGCGAAGGGCGAAACAATGGCGAGCTTAGGCGGCTACGCCATGGGGCGTGCCCAAGACTCGGAAGATGCAGAGGAGCCAGCAGTATGTCCGCGTTAACTAGATTTGGCCTTGGTGGTGCAGTGTTGGCCTGGCTGTTAGTAGGTTGTTCATCGCCAGATGATGGTTGGGCTGCCGGAGACTTGAAGTCGGTTAATCATGTGAAGGGGACGGCGATTAACTGGTTTTCTGTGAACGGCTACAGAGCTTCAGGAGGCGGCGGTAATATCTGTTGTATTGCGCTACCGAATAAGTGGCGACCGGGGATGATTGCGGACATAAAGTGGGAGGTTGATCTTGATCCTTATGCCTATGTGAATTGGCCTCCGTTAACTTCTGAAGGCTATATGGTCGAGCAACGAAAGCATGCGAAAAACTACAAGCACTATGAGGCAAGAGTGGAAATTCCAGAATATGACCATGACCGTTGCGGCATGACGGTCCATTTTCTTACCTGTCAGCAAGTGAAAGTCACGACTTCATGTTGGGCAACGTCGATGCCTCAGTACCCAATCCAAGATCCTGAAGATGTAGAGGAACCAGCAGTATGTCCGAAATGAATGTTGATAAGGCCAACGTTTGGGGGGCGCCTGAGTTTCCTGGATGCGGCCGTTTGCCGAGGGATCAGGAGACGTTCGAACACAATTACCGATCCCAAGTGATGGAGGAGCAACTCTATAGACGCACCAAGGATGCCAATGGCCGGCGGCGTTATTTTGCCTGTTGCCAGGCGCTGCATGTGAGCCTGTTTTTTGATGGCACCAACAATAATGAGCCTAATGATGTGAAAAAAGGCCACCCCAGTAATATCGCGAGGCTATTTCATGCGTCTATTCAGGGAAACAAGGCCAGGGATAGGGGGTATTTTTCGTACTACATACCCGGCGTAGGCACACCATTCCCGGAAATAGGTGAGTTTGATTATGACGCAGATGGATTGAAATACGCCGTCGGCGGCGAGAACAGAATCAACTGGGCGCTGATGCGCATCGTCAGTGCATTGTCCCATGCGGTCACCAAGCAGGAAGTCAAGGATGAACCGGCCAGGGCCAGCGTGTTGGCCATGGCAACCGCAATGGTCCCGGCGATGCCCAGCTTCGTTGGCCGCACCCGCCGCCGCGACGAGATCGAGAAGTGGCTGGCGCCTTTGCGTTTGAAGATGCAGCAAAGCCCCCCGCAACCCCAACCGCTCTCCCTCAAGCTCTACGTTTATGGCTTTTCTCGCGGCGCCGCAGAAGCGCGCACCTTCGTGACTTGGCTCAGCGAGCTGTTCGAAACCCCCGAAGGCGCCGACAAACCCGAACAAACGTCGCTGGGGCTGCCGGTCAGCGTGGAGTTTCTGGGCGTACTCGACACCGTCGCCTCGGTGGGCATCGCCCACGCAGTGCCCTTTTTCGCCGGGCATATGGATTGGGCCGACGACACCCAACTGTTGCCGGACCCGACGCGTTTTCCGGGTTTGATAAAACAGTGCCGGCACTTTGTCGCGGCGTTTGAGCAGCGCTCCTGTTTTCCACTGGATTCGGTCCGCAACGAGCAGGGGCTGTACCCGCCCAATACGGTCGAGGTGGTATACCCCGGCGTGCACTCGGACGTGGGCGGTGGTTATGCCGCTAACGATCAGGGCAAGGCGCGGGGCGGCACCCATGAGTTGATGTCGCAAATCGTCTTGCACGACCTTTACGCCGCTGCGCTTCAAGCCGGTGCTCCGCTTCAGATTCCCGGAGACTTACTGCCTTTCAATTTAAAAAGCGCGGAGCCATGGAGAGCGATGTCTGAAACCTCCAACACGGAATTCACAATCCCCGAAACCACCATCCACCGCTTCAACGCCTGGTGGCCTGGTCAAGTTTCTCCGGACACCTCAATAAGTGGTGTCTAGGCAGCTAGCCGCTCGTACTCGTTCGGTGCTCTGTAGCCCAAGGTCGAGTG
>NZ_JBIBKC010000015.1:0-90264 GCF_042958985.1 Pseudomonas sp. NPDC007930 | reverse complement strand
AAGTGCCGGCACTGTTTTATCAAACCCGGAAAACGCGTCGGGTCCGGCAACAGTTGGGTGTCGTCGGCCCAATCCATATGCCCGGCGAAAAAGGGTACTGCGTGGGCGATGCCCACCGAAGCGACGGTGTCGAGTACGCCCAGAAACTCCACGCTGACCGGCAGCCCCAGCAACGTTTGTTCGGGCTTGTCGGCGCCTTCGGGGGTTTCGAACAGCTCGCTGAGCCAGGTCACGAAGGTGCGCGCTTCTGCGGCGCCGCGAGAAAAGCCGTAAACGTAGAGCTTGAGGGAGAGCGGTTGAGGTTGCGGGGGCCTTTGCTGCATCTTCAACCGCAAAGGCGCCAGCCACTTCTCGATCTCGTCGCGGCGGCGGGTGCGGCCAACGAAGCTGGGCATCGCCGGGACCATTGCGGTTGCCATAGCCAACACGCTGGCCCTGGCCGGCTCATCTTCGATTTCGTCATTGGTGACCGCGAAAGACAGTGCACTGACAATGCGCATCAGCGCCCAGTTGATTCTGTTCTCGCCGCCGCGGGCATATTTCAACCCTTCCTTACTGTAATCAAGCTCACCCATTTTCGGAAAAGGTGTACCTACGCCGGGTATGTAGTAAGAAAAATAGCCATGCCCCCTCGCCTCATCGTCCTGAATGGACGCGTGGTATAACCGGGCGATATTGCTCGGGTGGCCTTTTTTCGCATCATTGGACTCGTTGTTGTTCGTGCCATCGAAAAACAGGCTCACATGCAGCGCATGGCAACAGGCAAAATAACGCCGCCGCCCATTGGCATCCGCAGAGCGCTGGTAAGCGCGTGCCTCTGCCATCTGCAGCCTGTGATTGTTCTCCACTGCACGCAGGTCTTTAGGAAGACGACCACCCAGTGGGAATTCCGGGGCACCCCATACATGGGTTGGCGGGTGGATCATTTCGGACATACTGCTGGCTCCTCCATATGACGGGGTTCTTTGATCGGATAGTCAGGCAGCCACGTTGCCCGACAAGAAGTAGTGACCTTAACTTCCTGGCAAGGAAGGAAATGCACTGTCAAGCCACAGCGTTTATGGTCATACTCTGGAATTTCAACACGCGCCTCATAGTGCTTGTAGTTTTTCGCATGTTTTCGTTGCTCGACCATATAGCCTTCAGAAGTTAATGGGGGCCAATTCACATAGGCAAAAGGATCGAGATCAACCTCCCACTTTATATCCGCAATCATCCCCGGCCGCCACTTGTCCGGTAGCGCAATACAACAGGCACTGCCACCACCTCCTGAAGCTCTATAGCCGTTCACAGAAAACCAGTTAACTGTCGTACCCTTCACATGATTAACTGACTTCAAATCTCCCGCAGCCCACCCATCACCTGGCGATGAACAACCTACTAACAGCCAGGCGAACATTGCACCACCAAGTCCAAATTTATTTAGCGCGGACATACTACTGGCTCCTCCATATGACGAGGTTCTTTTATTGGATACTCAGGCCTCGACGTTGCCCAACACGAAGTCGTGACCTTCACTTGCTGACAGGTAAGGAAATGGACCGTCAGGCCGCAGCGGTCGTGGTCATACTCTGGAATTTCAACACGCGCTTCATAGCGCCTGTAATTTTTCGCGTGTTCTCGCTGCTTCACCCTATAACCCTCAGAGCCCAACGGTGGCCAATCGGAATACGCAGAAGGATCAGGGTCCACCTCCCACTTGATGTCAGCAATCATGCCCGGCCGCCACTTATTGGGTAGCGCAATACAGCACATACCACCACCTCCACCCGAAGCCCCGTAGCCATTGACAGACAACCAATTGATTCCCGTCCCTTTAACATGATTGACCGACTTCAACTCTCCGGGAGCCCATCCGTCATCCGGCGATGAACAACCTACTAACAGCCAGGCGAACACTGCACTACCAAGGCCAAATTTATTTAGCGCGGACATACTGCCGGTTCCTCCATATAATGGGGTTCTTTTATTGGATACTCAGGCCTCGAGGTTGCCCAACACGAAGTCGTGACCTTCACTTGCTGGCAGGTAAGGAAATGGACCGTCAGGCCGCAATGGTCGTGGTCATACTCTGGAATTTCAACCCGCGCAGAGTATTGTCTATATCTGGATTTATGTATCGCATAAGCAGCATCCCATTCTGCCGACATCACATTCGGCAACGAAGCCCCAGGATTAGGATCAATCTCCCACTTTATGTCCGCAATCAACCCCGGCCGCCATTTTATCGGTAGCCCAATACAACATGCTTTCCCACCCCCTCTCGAGGCTCCAGATTTATTCACAGAAAACCAGTTAAGCGCCGTACCTTTCACATGGTTAACCGACTTCACACTTCCGGCAACCCAATCATCGGCTGGCGAAGAGCAACCTACTAACAGCCAGGCGAACAATGCTCCACCAAGGCCAAATTTAGTTAACGCGGGCATACTGCTGGCTCCTCTACATCTTCAGGGTCTTGGATTGGATAGTCGGGCAACCACGTAGCCCGACACGAAGTTGTAACCTTTACTTGCTGACGAGCTAGAAAATGCACTGTCAATCCACAGCGCTTATGGTCATATTCAGGAATCTCGACCCTCGCAGCGTACTGCCTGTATTTAGACTTATAAATCGCATATGCAGCCCTATACTCAGGGTCCATAAGCTCCGGTAGCGGCTCTCTAGTATTGGGATCAACCTCCCACTTTATGTCCGCAATCATCCCCGGCCGCCACGTGTTCGGAAGCGCAATACAGCACGTACTGCCGCCCCCTCCTGAAGCGCGATAGCCATTCACAGAAAACCAATTGATCGCCGTGCCCCTCACATGGTTAACCGACTTCAAATCCCCGGCCGCCCACCCGTCATCCGCGGTGGAACACCCGCCGAGCATCAGCAAACACCCGCCTGCCCCCAACGCCTTGCGCCACCGCCCACCCTTGCCCCATCGCATCCGCTCAAACCCCGTTCTGATAAACCGTTCCAACCCAGCCCCGCTCGGCCTAGCCCTGGCAATTGTTCCGCACGGCTCGCGGCCCGGGCTGCCAGACAAATCTCAAAGTGCCGTGCGAAAACAGGTCATTACCCGCACACTCGCTCATCGCCCTAGGCCGGCCCCGCGCCTTTGGCGAGCTGCGCCAGCACGTAGGCTTCGAGCGGGCCGAAGGCCCCGGCCCGCGAGGCTTGCAGGGCGTAGCGGTACAACCGCTGAAAGCGTTGCTCGGCGCCCTCGGCCAGGCACTGCAGGCCAGGCAGGGCCAGCAGTGGCTCGGCCTCGCTGATGCAACCGATCAACTCCAATTGTTCATCGCTGATGGCCATGGGTGGCCCCACCGGCCCCCGTTCGCCGGCGTAATTGCCGCGCAGCCATTGGCCCACGCCGTCGCGGTCGAGCCAGCTCCAGTACCAGGCGGTGGCGAGAAAGCACTCGCGCTGTGCCGGGGCGAGGATGTGCCCCATCAGCTCAGGGAACACCCGTGGGTCGTAGTAGCGCAGCAGTGCCCGCTGGCCGCCGAGGGCCGCTTGGGCGAGGGCGCTCAATGCCGTTGCCAGGGCGCTGAACGGCAGCGGCGAGAGCAGCGCGAGCAGCCGGGCTTCGGGGCCGCAGTGCTCGATCAACTGCTCGGCCCAGTCGATATGACGCCAGTGGCCAAGGTCGATGCGCATCAGCAGCGGGGCACTGTCGAGCAGGTGTTGTTCGGGGCTGCCGGTGAACAACGAGTGCCAGGGCATCGGCGGGTCTATATGGCACAGCCCGGGCACGGCGGGCATGGCCAGGCCGGTTTGGTCGAGCAGCAGGTCGAAGTGGCCCAGGTGGTTTTCCTCGGCAACGGCGGTCAGTTGCGCCAGCCAGCTCATGGGCGCGCCCCCTCTTGCTGAAGCACCAGGCCCGCGGCGCGGGCCCGCGCGTTCTCGAGGCATTGCTTGCACACCGACTGCGGCAGCTCGCCCAGGGCCAGCGCCGCCCCTTGCGGCCCCCGCCAGGTATGCCGGCCCTTCAGGCTCAACTCGCCCGGGGTGTGTAGCTGGATGTCGCCGTTTTCCAGAATCCGGATAACGCCGCCGCCACAGCCCAGGCTGATGCCTTTGCGCGCGCTGATGCGCACCTCGCCCTGGGTCGACTGCACGCTGAGTTCGCCCTGGGCGGCCAACGCCATCAGGTTGCCGTGGGCTTCGACCTGCAGCGGCCCGCTGCCCGACACCAGGCGCATGCCCTCTTCCCGCGCCAGCAGGCTGATGCCCTGGTGGGCTTGCAGGCTCAGGCGCTCGGCGGCCACCGCGTGCAGGTGCTTGCCGCTGCGCAGGTAAGTGCTGGCGCTGCTGCCCAGCAGCAGGTTTTCCCCGCTGGTGGCGGCTACCCCCTGCGGGGCGCTGAGCACCAGCGCGGCGCCGGCCAGTTGCCGCGCCTGGCCGTGCAAATGCCCAAGGCCCTCGGCGGCGGGGACCGGGCTATGGTGCGCCTGGGCGATGGCCTGGCACTGTTCGAGGTGGCGTTGGGCGCTTTCGACCATCGCCAGGGCGCTGCTCATGTCTAGCACCTCGCCCTGCGCCCGGGGTTGTGGGTGGGCGCTGATAAACAGCCCTTTGCCGGCGCGCAGCGCGCCCCAGGCGTCGGTGCGCAACTCGAAGCCCTCGCCGCGCCGGGCCTTGTGCTGATCGACCAGGTGGCCGAGGTTGAGCTGGCTTTTACCGGCGTATTCGGTGCTGAGCTTGATGTGCTCCTGGCCGCGGGTGTCGTCCAGGCGCAGCTTGTTGTTGGTGGGGGTGCGCAGCACGTTGCGCTCTTCGTTGGCCAGGGTCACGTGGTCGTTGTTATAGGCATCGTGCAGGGCATGGGCGATATAGGGGCGGTCGGGGTCGCCGTGCTCGAAGGCGATGGCCACCTCGGTGCCGCCGATCAGCGGCAAGTGCAGCCCGTAGGTATCGCCACCGTACGGCCGGGCCAGGCGCAGCCATTGGCTTTCCTTGCCCGGCGCCCGCTCAACGGTGTCGAAGAAAAACCGCACGCGGTAACGCCCATGGCGGTCGAGGTCGGCATACGGGCGCTCGCGGGAGAACCGCGCCACCCGCGCCGGCAGGGTGCCAGCCATGACCGGCTTGGGCCGCAGCGGTGGGCGAAAACACACGGTCAGCGAATACGGCATGGCCGTGAGGCGGGTGTACAGGCCCGCCTCACGGCTGGCCTTGACCGTGACACGGGTGATCACCAGGCCCTGGGGGGCGCTCGGCAGCGGCTGGCCGCTGATCATCAGCCGGTGCCCGGCGGCCAGGGTGGCGCTGCTGGTCACCGCGGTAAAGCTGTGCTGGCGGTTGAGGTAACGCTCATGTTGCAGGCGCGCGGAAAAAAACGCGCCCGGGCTGTGCAGCTCTGGGCCCTTGGCCACGGCGCTGCCGCGTTCGCCGAAGCGATCGCCGAGGTGATACGCCAGGCCATGGGTGGTGGCGTCGCCCTGGGCATGGTCGGCCTCGGCGGCGATCGGCTGGCAGGGGCGCGCGTTGGATTCCAGGTAATCGTAATGGCGCACCAGCACCGCCCGCTCGACCACCTGGTGCTCCGCCTGCAGGCCCCACACGGCATCCTCGCCGTCGTTGGCCATGCCGGCCTGGGGCACGTAGGGCAAGCTGACCGGCGGGCGGTAATGGGCCTGGTCATCGTGAAAGTACACCACGTCTTCGAAGCCACCTTCGCTGGCCTCGATGTGGTACCAGATGCCCACCTCCGCCAGCAGCCGCTGGATGAACGCCAGGTCGCTTTCGCCAAACTGGATCACCTGCTCGCGGGGCGCGTATTGCCGGGCCAGTTGGAAGCGAAAGTCGTAGTCTTGCCAACCGTTGTGGGCCTTGAGCACCTCCCGCACGATCTGCTCGACGTTCAGGCCGAGGTACAAGCGCTGCTGGCAGCCGCGCCCCAGCAAAGCCAGGCGGGGCTCCAGGGTGACGCTGTAGAGGCCTTGGTCGGCGGAACTGCCCAGCCGCTTGAAACCGGTGACCACCCCCTGCAGCGTGCGCAACGGCGTGCCGTCGCTGTGGGCCGGGGCCGCGTGGAGTTCAAGCCGGGCGCGCTGGTTCAGCACCTGTTCGGGGCCGATGTGCCGCTCATCGGCGGCGAACTCGATGTGGTAGCAGTAGGGTTGGCTGAGGTGTTCTTCGCCTTCGAAGGCCATGACGTGCACAGGCGCCTCAAGGCCACTGACCAGCAGCAGGTGGCGGGTATGGTCGTAAAAAGAGCGAGGCATGGGCGGGTATCCGTGTGAATGCGTTCACCGGGATTGTTTCCGAGGGGCGGGGCTGGGGTCTGCCAGACAAATCCCAAATGTAGGGCTGAAAAGTCTGAAGAAGTTGTGGGAAAAATTACTGGGGGCCCGCGCCACGCCCGCGCGTGAACGCTGCCGTGGCTCGGGCGGGTAAAACTACGCTGAGCCGGCCGCGCTGCCGGGCCTGCAACCCCGCAGCGCGGCGCTCAACGGCTTTAGCGGGGCATGTGCAGTGGCTGCTTGCGCAGGTACGAGGTGATCAGCCAGTAGTCGCTAACGCCCCGCGCGGTGACACGCAACGGGAACACCACCGGCGTGCCAGTGGGCAGGGCGATGTCCCGATCGCGCGAAGCGCTTTGGTCCTTGCCGGTATTGCCGGCGCCGGTGCGTATCTCAGCGCTGCCTTCCCGTTCCAGCTTGAAATCCAGGCTGCCGAATTCATAACCGCGGATGCCAGGCACGTACAACCTGGCCCGGCCCTGGTCGAGCGGCACCTCTGGCACCTCCACGGTGAGCTGTTGCTCACCACGCCAGTACGACAGCGAGTACTTCAGGTTTTGCCCCGCCAGTGGCGCATTGGCGACGGCATTGTTGAAGTCGACGTCGACATAACCCTCGGCAGCCGCTGCCTTCGCTTGGGCGTAGGTGATGTCTCGTTTTTTATCTGCATTGAGAAAGTCCACAGGGAGCAACAGGGTGTCGATCGCGAAATCGGCCGGCAGGATCGCCAAGACCACAGGCGCGCAGAACAGAATCACCCAGCCACAGGCGTCCATACCCCCTCTCACCTGGAAGCTGCGGTTTAAACCGATCATCCCAAGCCCGGCCTGCACCCCTTTGTAATAGGTGACCTGCCGCGAGTACTGCTCGGGATCGAGCCGGCCTGTGTAGGTACCACACCCGGCCTGAAACAACACCGAGACCACCAACAGCCACGCCAACACTGCTTTCATTACGCCTTCCTTTCGCTTTTTATCGCGGCCCGGATGGAGGCCGCCTATGGGTGAAATTGCTCAGCGGGATTGTTTCCGAGGGGCGGGGCCAGGGTCTGCCAGACAAATCCCAAATGTAGGGCTGAAAAGTCTGAAGTGGCTGTGGGAAAAATCACCGGGCACTGGCTGCCATCGGTAAACCCAGGCCACTGCAGGTTGAAAAACCCACCCACCCCGCCTACACCCAATGCACCGCCGCCCACCCGAGGCCTGCCCTTCATGACCCTGCACATCGTCAATTTCACCGGCCCCATCCACTCGGCCACCTGCGGCCGCTTGATCGAGGTGTGTTCCAGCGCCGTGCGCGCCGAGGCCAGCAGCATCCTGCTGAAGATCGCCACCATGGGCGGCGAGGCCAGCTACGGCTTCACCCTGTTCAACTTCCTGCGCTCGTTGCCAGTGCCGGTGAACACCCACAACCTCGGCACGGTCGAATCGATGGGCAATATCCTTTACCTGGCCGGCAGCCACCGCACCGCCTGCCGCCACAGCAAGTTCCTGTTCCACCCCTTCCACTGGAACCTCAACGGCTCGGTGGACCACGCGCGCATGGCCGAGTACGCCATGAGCATGGATTTCGACCTGGAGCTGTACGCGCGCATCACCCTCGAACGCACCGCCGGCGCGCCGAAGGCCATGGCCATCCGCGACTACCTGCTGGCGGCGCCGGCGATCATCAGCGCCGAAGAGGCCATCGACTACGGCCTGGTGCACGCGGTAGACGAAGCCACCGACTACGCCGGCGCGGTGAGCCACGCGGTGCACAACTAGCGGCCATACCGAAACACCCCGCCCATTCACCTGAACCGGAGAAACCCACCATGGACTACGTACGCTTAGGCTCCGCGGGCCTGAAGGTGTCGAAACTGTGCCTCGGCTGCATGACCTACGGCGCCCCCAGCTGGCGCGACTGGGTGCTCGACGAAGCCGCCAGCCGGCCGTTCATTCGCCAGGCGCTGGATGCCGGCATCAACTTTTTCGACACCGCCGACATGTACTCGCTGGGCGCCAGCGAGCAGGTGCTGGGCAAGGCGCTGCTCGACTACAGCCGCCGCGAGGACGTGGTGCTGGCCACCAAGGTGTTCCACCCCATGGGCGAGCAGCCCAACGCCCGCGGGCTGTCGCGCAAGCACATCCTGGCGAGCATCGACGCCTCGCTGGCGCGACTGGGCACCGATTATGTCGACCTGTACATCATCCACCGCTTCGACCCCGACACGCCGCTGCTGGAAACCCTCGAAGCCCTCGACACCGTGGTGCGCTCGGGCCGCGCGCGTTACATCGGCGCCTCGTCGATGCACGCCTGGCAGTTCATGCGCATGCTTGGCTTGCAGCAGCAACACGGGCTGGCGCAGTTCGTGTCGATGCAGAACCACTACAACCTGATCTACCGCGAAGAGGAGCGCGAAATGCTGCCGCTGTGCCGCGAGTTGGGCATTGCCGTGACGCCGTGGTCGCCGCTGGCGCGCGGCGTGCTGGCCGGCACGCGCAAGGGCCAGACGCTGCGCGCCGGCAGCGATAAGCCGGCGCAGCTGTGGTACGACCATCACGAGGAAGAAGCCGCTATCGTGGCCGCCGTCGAGCAGGTGGCGGCCCAGCGCGGCGTGGCGCCGGCGCAGGTGGCGCTGGCCTGGGTGGCCAGCCGGGGCGGCATCACCGCGCCGATCATCGGCGCCAGCAAGCCGCACCACCTGGGCGATGCCCTGGCGGGGCTGGCGCTCTCCCTGAGCGCTGAGGAAGTGGCGTTGCTTGAGCAGCCGTACCGGCCGCGCCCAGTGGCCGGGCACGACTAGGCGCGACTACAAGCCGGCGGCGCCCTGCTCCACCGGCTGGCAGCGAAAGCCCTGGCTCTGGTCCTTGGCCACCCGCGCCTGGGCCTTGGCGCTGCACACCTCGGGGTTTTGCTGGGCGTTCCACAGCACCGCCTTGGTCTCGCCCACCTGGTACATCGTGCGGCACACGTACTGGCCGCCGGCCGCGCCGGGCTCGACCCAGATGGCCCGGGTGTCGTTGCCACGGGCGCAGCTGTAGCGCCCGCTGGCCAGCGCCGGGGCGGCCGCCGGGGCCACCGCGGCCGGTGCTGGCGCGGCGGCGGCCACGGTGTTACCGCCCTGGCTCAGCACCACCGTGGCATACAGGGTGCCCCGCGGCACCCCGGCCGGCGCTTGCCAGGCCAGCGCCCAGCCGCCCCCCAGCGCCAAGGCACCCTGAGCTTGCGGCAACACCGCCTGGCCGGGGCCGGCGGCGGCGGGCCAGGCAACGCCCATCGGTGGCGCCGCCGGCGCCATCTGGTCGAGCGCCCAGCCGCTGAAGCCCAGGTCCTTGGCGGCGCCGGCCGGCGGCTGCTGGCATTGCACCCGCGCCGAGAGGCAGTGGGGTTGGGCGTTGTCTTGCAGCAGCACCACCGCGCCGGTGTCGAAAAATTGCTCGCGCAGGGCCCGCTCATCGCCGCCGGCGGCGGCGATCGCCACGCCGCCGAGCGCCCCGGCCAGGGCCGCGCGGCGGGCGTCTTCGGCGGGCGGGCCGTCGCTGCTGGAGGTTTTTTCCGCATCCCACACCGCCGCGCCGCTGAACAGCCCGACCCGCAAGGCTTGCTCGGCGCTGGCGCCGGGCTGGCGGTAGGCCCACCACGCGGCATACGCGGCCACGCCGGCGGGCCCACCGTACACGCCGCGGCCCAGTTGCTGGGCCGCGTTACCCACGGTAAAGCCGCGGGCGATGCGGTCGGCGGCGCTGTCTTCGACCACCTGGTTGCCCAGGCTGGCCTGCCACAGGCTGTTGACCCAAGCGCTACTGCCCGGCTGGCTGCCGCTGCGCACGAACGCGGCGATCACCGGCGCGGCGGAGGTAGCGGCTGGCACGGGGCCAGGGGCCGCCGGCGGCGCCGGGTAGCGCTGCAGCACCACGCCGCGCAAGTCCCCCAGCGCCTGCTCGGCCACCGCGCGCCAACCGGTCATGACCATCCCGCCGCTGTCGGCCGGCGGCACACTGGCGGGGGCCTCGGGGCTGGGTGGGGTGTCGGCGTGGGTGGGCAGGCACAGCAACAGGCACAGCAGGGGGCAGAAACGGGTAAGCATGCAAAAGCCTCGGTGTAGGCGCGCTGGGGGGCGTCGTCGACCGCAGCCTGATGACGAAAAACCTGGCACCAGCATAGCCGGGATTGCCCGGGGGGCAAGCCCCGGGCGCTCAAGGGTCAGCCGGCCCAGCGCTTGAACAGCACGCTGGCGTTCACCCCGCCAAAGCCGAAGCCGTTGGACAACGCGTACTCCATCGGCCAGGGCAGCGCTTGCCCCCGTACCAGGTTCAGGCCGGCCGCGGCGTCGTCGGGCTGGGCCAGGTTGAGCGTGGCCGGGGCTAACTGATCACGCAGGGCGAGCACGGTGAAGATCGCCTCGATGCCGCCCGCGGCGCCCAGCAAATGCCCGGTGGCCGACTTGGTGGCACTGATCGCCAGCCCCTGCTGGCGGCCGAACAGGCGCACGACGGCCGCCAGCTCGCCTTTATCGCCCACCGGGGTGGAGGTGGCGTGGGCGTTCAAATGCTGTACCTGCTCTGGGCCCACCCCAGCCTGGGCCAGGGCCTGTTGCATGGCGCGCAGGGCGCCGTCGCCGTCTTCCGGGCCGGCGGTCATGTGGTAAGCGTCGGCGCTGGTGCCATAGCCCACCAGCTCGGCCAGCGGTTGCGCGCCGCGGGCCAGGGCGTGCTGCAGTTCTTCTATCACCAGCAGGCCGGCGCCCTCGCCCATCACAAAACCATCGCGGCCTTGGTCGAACGGCCGCGAGGCCTGCGCCGGCTGGGCGTTGTACTCGGTGCTGAGGGCCCGCGCGGCGGCGAACCCGGCCAGGCTGACACGGTGGATGCACGCCTCGGCGCCACCACACAGGGCGACGTCTACCTCACCGGCGCGGATCATCCGCGCGGCATCGCCAATCGCCTGCACGCCGGCGGCGCAGGCGGTGACCGGCGCCCCCAGCGGGCCTTTGAAGCCATGCAGAATCGACACATGCCCTGCGGCCATGTTGCTCAAGAACGACGGGATGGTGAACGGTGACAAGCGCTTCGGGCCCTTGCCGTCGACCGTGCGCACCGCCTCGGCGATCGCCGGGAAGCCGCCCACGCCCGAGGCGATCACCGTCGCCGTGCGCGCTTGCTGCCGCGCCGTGGCCGGTGCCCAGCCGGCCTGCTCCAGCGCCTGCTGGGCGGCCGCCACGGCGAACAGGATGAAGCGGTCCATCTTGCGTTGTTCCTTGCCGCTCAGGTAGTGGTCGGGGTCAAAGCCCCCTTGCGGGTCGGCTTCGCGCCCCGGCACGCGCCCGCCGATGCTCACCGGCAAGCCCGCCACGTACTCGGCCGGCAGCGCGGCGATGCCCGACTGCCCGGCCAGCAGCCGCTGCCAGCTGTGCTCCACGCCACAGGCCAGGGGCGTGAGGGCGCCCATGCCGGTGACCACGATGCGTTTTTCCATGATGCGCTCCACGGGTTCAGGGGTGTACACCCTAGACGTTACTATCAATTTGAAAGTAACATTCTGGCCCCGCTTGCTGTCAACCACCGCCGAAGGAGGCGCCGTGCAACACACGCCCTTGACCCACGCCGAATGCCCCATCGCCCGCAGCCTGGAGCACGTCGGTGAATGGTGGAGCATGTTGATCATCCGTGATGCGTTGCAGGGGCTGCGGCGCTTCGATGAGTTTTCCCGCAGCCTGGGCATTGCCCCGAACATGCTCACCCGCCGCCTGGCCACGCTGGTCGCGGCCGGCCTGCTGAGCAAGCAGGCCTACCAGCAGCGGCCGCTGCGCTACGAATACGTGCCCACCGCCAAGGCGTGGGATTTTGCCGAGGTGTTGATGGCGCTGATCAGTTGGGGCAACCGCCACTATGCCCCGGAAGGCGCCAGTGTGCAGGTGGTCGACCGCGACACCGGGCGGCCCTTGGCAGCGGCCTGGGTCGACGCGGCCAGCGGCCAGTTAGTGCCCGCCGAGCGCGTTGCGGTGAGGCCGGGGCCGGCGGCGAGCGAGGGGATGCGGGAGCGGTTGAAGGGGTTGGGTTAGGTGCGATGGGCCCCCGAAGCCTCACACCGGCAACAGGCTCAAGCCACTGCGAAACACCCGCGGCAGCCCACTCAGCGGATCATTGAAGCGCAACTCACGGGCCAGCAGTTGCAGCGGCCGGGTGGGGTCGTCCTGTTCATCGGCGGCCACCACCTCGGGGTAGAACGGGTCAAACCGCAGCGGCGCGCCGAGGGCGGCCATGTGCACGCGCAACTGGTGGGTTTTGCCGGTGATCGGCGCCAGCGCGTAGTGCCAGTACTCGGCGCCACGCGCCAACACCCGCACCACAGTTTCACTGTTCGGCGTGCCGGGCGCCTCGGCCATGCGGAAGAACGGCTCGCCACGCACCATCCGGCTGCGATGGGTATACGGCAGCGCCAGGTGCGGCAGGGCTGGGGCCACGGCTTCGTAGTGCTTGTCGATTTGCCGCTGCGGGAACAGCCCCTGGTACAGCGCGCGGCTGGCGGGGTTGGCCGAGAACATCACCAGCCCGGCGGTGTGCCGGTCGATGCGGTGCAGCGGCACCAGGTCGGGGTTGCCCAGGCGGTGGATCAGCCGGCGCAGCAGGGTTTGCTCCACGTAGCGGCCGCCCGGGGTGACCGGCAAAAAATGCGGTTTGTCGGCGATGACCAGGTGTTCGTCTACATGCAGCACCTGCTCTTGCACCGCGAGCACCGGCTCACCCGGCACCTCGCGGAAATAATGCACCCGCAAGCCTTGCCGGTAAGGGTGCTCCAGCCCCAGCGGCTGGCCGTCGGCGCCCAGCACCCTGCCCCGGGCGAAACGGTCGCGCCACACCTCGGGCCCCTGGCTGGCGAAGTGCGCGCACAGGCAGTCGAACACCGTGCCCCACGGCCCTGGCGGCAGGCAAAGGGTGCTGGCCTGCACCTGGGCGGGGTTGAAGGTTGGGTCAGCCATGGGCGGGAGTCTCGGGGCGGCAACGGGAAAGCGCGGATTATCCGCGATCAGTGCACGCCAGCTCCAGCTTCGCGCGCGTCGCAGGCCTGCTTGAGCAGACGCAGCACCGCGACAGCTTCCCAGCGGGCGGGGTCGAACAGCGCGTAGAGCTGGCCGTCGTAACCGACCACATCGAGCCCGCGATGATACCCGGCGCGCTGGAACAGCGCTTCGATCTCGGCGAAGCAGCCGTTGAAATGCGCTTTGCCGAACGGTGTACGCTCGCCCATCACCAGGCCGTCGAGCTGCAGCGCCAGGGCCGCGTCGAACACCACCTGGGTGGCCATCTGGTTGACGCTGTACTTGAGTTGTTCGATGTTCACGGTGCCTCGCCTAGCCAATACTGTACGCATATACAGATTACTCATCCATGAAGTTGCCGGCAAGCGCGAAGTGTGCGCACCGCCGGGCGGCAAGGCGACCCCATGATCATTTCAAGAAATGTTCGATGTCTTCGAGGTCGAACGGCCAGGCCATCCGCGCACCGCTGTCGAGGCGTTCGAGCACCGGTGCGTCGTTGCCCAGCCGCGCCCCCAGCGCCGGGTGCTCGGCCAGGTCGACCAGTTCCACCAGCAGGCCGGACTGCTCGACCCACTCCAGCAACATGTGCTCGGCCACCGCGCAGGTGGGGTGGCCGGCGATGATGTACAACTTGCATTCGGCGAGCATGGGCGGCTCCTGGCAACGGCGCTGCTTCCAGCATAGCCCGCGGGCGCGGTTCAGTCGGGGTTGACCGCGCCGATCTTGTGCAGCGAGAGGTCCGCGCCGTAGTACTCCTGTTCTTGGCTCAGGCGCAAGCCGAGGGCCAGCTTGAGCAGGCCATACACGCCGAACCCGCCCAGCAGCGCCACCAGCACCCCGGCCACACTGCCCACCACTTGCGACGCCAGGCTCACCCCGCCGATGCCGCCCAGCCCGGTTTGCCCGAACACCCCGCAGGCCACCCCACCCCACACCCCGCACAGGCCGTGCAGCGGCCACACACCGAGCACGTCGTCGAGCTTCCATTTGCTTTGCGCCAGAGTGAAGCACCACACAAACAACGCCCCGGCCACCGCGCCGGTGGCCAGGGCGCCGACCGGGTGCATCAGGTCGGAGCCGGCGCACACCGCCACCAGCCCGGCCAACGGGCCGTTGTGCAAAAAACCTGGGTCATTGCGGCCCACCAGCAGCGCCGCGACGGTACCGCCGACCATGGCCATCAACGAGTTCACCGCCACCAGCCCGCTGGCGTTGTCCAGCGACTGGGCGCTCATCACGTTGAAGCCGAACCAGCCGACGATCAGAATCCACGAGCCCAACGCTAGGAACGGGATATTCGACGGCGCGAAGGCGACCAGCCGGCCCTCGCGAAAGCGCCCGTGGCGCGGGCCCAGCAGCAGCACCGCGGCCAGCGCCAGCCAGCCGCCCATGGCGTGCACCACCACCGACCCGGCGAAATCATGGAACGGCGCGCCGAAGCGCGCGGCCAGCCACGCCTGCGCGCCGCCGTTGCCGTTCCACACCAGGCCCTCGAAAAACGGGTAAACGAAGGCTACGATCAGCGCGGTGGCGCACAATTGCGGCACGAACCGCGCGCGCTCGGCGATGCCACCGGAGATAATCGCCGGGATCGCCGCGGCGAAGGTCAGCAGGAAGAAAAACTTCACCAGCGCGTAACCATGGTCGGTGGCCAGTTCGCTGGCCGGCTTGAGAAAGTCCACGCCATAGGCCAGCCAATAGCCAATGAAGAAGTACGCCAGGGTCGACACGGCGAAGTCACTGAGGATTTTCGACAACGCGTTGACCTGGTTCTTTTGCCGGACGGTGCCGACTTCCAGAAAGGCAAAACCGGCGTGCATGGCCAGGACCATGACCGCGCCACAGAGCAGGAACAGCGTGTTGGTGCCGTGAACGAGGGTGTTCACGGCGCTTTGAAGGTTTTCCATCGTCGGCAGGCCTGAAGGTTCGCAACCCGGCGGCCAGCCGATCGCAAACCGCACCAAAGCGGTTCAGGCTCAAACGGCCGGAATCATTATGGTGCACGGCAAACGAATATCAGCGGCAGCGCGGGAAAGGGTTAGCTCAAATCATTGGGTTATCGTTAAGCTGCGGGCGGGCGCGGCGGGCGTCTTGCCTCTTTTGCGCGCACACTGCCAGCGGCGTGCACCGCCAAGTAGCAAAAAATGTACCATGGGCTTTGGACTGAACCTTACCCGCGGCCCTGGACTCGAACCGATACCACACTGACAGGAGGCGATATGGCCAGCCTTTCCGCCAAGGCCGCACAAGAAGTGCTTGCGGCAGACTTTCAAACCCTGGTGCGCGACGCTGAAAAGCTGCTCGAGCACAGCGCCACCCTCGCCGGTGACCAGGCCGACATCCTCCGCGCGCAGATCAAGGCCAGCCTGGCCAACGCCCGCGCCTCGCTGAAGGAAAGCGAACAAGCCCTGCTCGACCAAGGCAAGCTGGCGGTGGGCGCCACCGAAGACTTCATCCAGGCCAAACCCTTGCAGGCCATCGGCATCGCCGCCGGGGTGGGCTTTCTGATCGGCCTGCTGGCTACAAGGCGCTGACCCGCATGAGTATCGAGGAAAAACCGGGCCCCGGCGCCGAACCGGCCGCAGGCTCCCCTACCCGCGGCGTACTGGCCGGCATACTGGGGCTGTTGCACAGCCACGTAGAGCTGTTCGGCATCGAGCTGCAGGAACAGAAATCGCGCACCGTCAGCCTGCTGCTGTTCGCCGGCCTGGCGCTGGTGTTTGCGCTGCTGGCACTGGTGGCGCTGTCGGGGTTGATCCTGATCCTGCTGTGGGAAAACTACCGCATACCCGGGATGATCGGCCTGGCGGTGTTCTACCTGCTGGCCGGGCTGTTCTGCGCATTGCGGCTCAAGGCCGCGGTGTTCGATGAATCTTCGCCCTTCCACGCCACCCTCGAAGAGTTGGCCAAAGACCGGGAGCGCCTGTTGCCATGAGCCTGCCCATCAAGCACGGCAATACCCGCCGGGAAATGCGCAAGGCGCTGGTGCGCCTGCGCATGGAGATGCACCGCCAGGAGATCCGCCAGCATGCCCGCCAGGTGGTCAACCCACTGGCGCGGCTAAAGGGCATGGGCAGCCACATGCAAGAGGGCCTGGGCATCAAGCACGGGCCGCTGTGGGGCGTGGGGCTGGTGGCGCTGCTGGGCTTTTTCAGCGGCAAGGGCGCGCGCAACGGCAAGCTCGGCGGCCTGGCGCGGCTGGCCAAGCTGGCGGCGAGCCTGGCGCCGTTGATTCGGCTGTTGCAGAAGGCGGCCAAATAGGCGTTGCGTGAGGGGGCCGACCTTCACGGTGCGTGAGCGTTGGTTCCTGCCAAAACTGGCGGCATTCTTGCATTGCCCAGAGGATAATTCCAAGGAGCCATCACTAGGCCTCCTATCTGAGCATTAAGGAGCCACTGTGTTCGACGGGCAACCCCTCGCCTGCTTCCAGCCCTTTATCGACACCGCCACCGGCCGCATCGCCGGTGTCGAGGCGCTCGGCCGCCTGCGCCAGGCTGACGGCCAACTGCGTTCGGTGGGCCCGCTGTTCGCCGACCCCAAGCGTAGCAACACAGAGCTGCGCGGCCTCGACCGGCTGATCCGCGACGACGCCCTGGCGAAACTGGCGCTGGCCCCGAACGACTGGTTCCTCAGCCTGAATATTTCCCCGCGCTGGGTCAGCCGTTTGCGCCCTGGGCAGGCTTTGCCCAGCCTGGCGCAGTTGGCCCGGCACAACGTGGCGCCGAGCCGGGTGGTGTACGAAATCACCGAATTCTCCGGCAACGGCCAGCGCCTCAGCGAAGTGGCCCAGCGTTACCGCGAAGCCGGCGCGCGCATCGCCATCGACGACTTCGGCGCCGGTTACTCACAGCTCGACCGGGTGCTGGAGTTGCAACCAGACATCCTCAAGCTCGACATGCGTTTGTTCCAGGCCGCCGCCCGTGGCGGGCCGAGCAGCGAAGTGGTCAAGGCGCTGGCGTTGATGGCGGAAAAAACCGGCTGCTGGATCATCGCCGAAGGGGTAGAGACCGAAGCCGAGCTGGACTTCGCCCTGGAGTGCGGCGCGCGCTACGTGCAGGGTTTTCTGTTCGCCCAGGCCGAGCCGACCTTCTTCGAAAGCGATGCGTTCGTCGAGCGCTTCGCCGTGCTGCGCAGCCGCTATGTGCAGAAGAAAATCCAGCAGCGCGCGCGGCTGAAGAACGTGCGCCAGCAACTGGCGGTGCTGATGCGCACCCTGCAGCAGTGGGCCAGCGCCCACGGCACGGTGGCCGAGCTGCCAAACCTGGCCGCCTACCCCTGGGTGCTGCGCTTCTACCAGTGCGACCGCCACGGCACCCAGCTCACGCCCAACCTGGAGTGGCGCCACGGCGGCTGGCACAGCGACCCGGGCTACATCGGCCACAACTGGTCGTGGCGGCCGTACTTCTACCAGTTGCTCGCCGAGGGCTGGGACGAACGCCGGCTGACCCTCTCCAGCACCTACCGCGACGCCACCTCGAACCAGTACTGCCTGACCGCCGGGCAATGCTTCGACAACGGCGAGCGGCTGTTGCTGATCGACGTCGACGCCACCGCCGCCGACGCGTAAGGCTTGCGCGCGGCCGGCAATGGCGGGAAGCTGGCCCCTGGACCACGAGGAGATTCACCTTGGACTGGGAAGCACTGCTCAACCGCGAACGGCTTGGCAAGGTCGTGCACAGCAACGACGAACTGGGCCGCAGCCCGTTCCACAAAGATCACGACCGGGTGATCTTCTCCGGCGCGTTCCGCCGCCTGGGGCGCAAAACCCAGGTGCACCCGGTCACCAGTAACGATCACATCCACACCCGCCTCACCCATTCGCTGGAGGTCAGCTGCGTGGGCCGCTCGCTGGGCATGCGCGTGGGCGAAACCCTGCGCGACAGCCTGCCCGGCTGGTGCACCCCGGCGGACCTGGGGATGGTCGTGCAGTCGGCCTGCCTGGCCCACGACATCGGCAACCCACCGTTCGGCCATTCCGGCGAAGACGCCATCCGCCACTGGTTCCAGCAAGCCGCCGGCAAGGGCTGGCTCGACGCCATGAGCGACACCGAGCGCCTCGATTTTCTCAGCTTCGAGGGCAACGCCCAGGGCTTCCGGCTGCTCACCCAACTGGAGTACCACCAGTTCGAAGGCGGCATGCGCCTGACCTACGCCACCCTCGGCGCCTACCTCAAGTACCCCTGGACCGCGCGGCATGCCGACTCCCTGGGTTACAAGAAGCACAAGTTCGGCTGCTACCAGAGCGAGCTGCCGGTGCTCGAACAGATCGCCCACAAACTCGGCCTGCCGCAGCTGGAGCCCGAACGCTGGGCGCGGCACCCGCTGGTGTACCTGATGGAAGCCGCCGACGACATCTGCTACGCGCTGATCGACCTCGAAGACGGGCTGGAGATGGAGCTGCTCGACTACGCCGAAGTCGAGGCGCTGCTGCTCGGCCTGGTCGGCGACGACCTGCCCGACACCTACCGCCTGCTCGGCCCGGCCGACTCACGCCGGCGCAAGCTGGCGATCCTGCGTGGCAAGGCCATCGAGCACCTGACCAACGCCGCCGCGCGGGCCTTCGTCGAGCAGCAGCCGGCACTGCTCGCCGGCACCCTGGAGGGCGACCTGGTCGAGCACATGCAGGGCCCGGCCAAGCGCTGCGTGCAAAGCGCCAAAGACATCGCCCGGCGCAAGATCTTCCAGGACAAACGCAAAACCCTGCACGAGATCGGCGCCTACACCACCCTCGAAGTGTTGCTCAATGCCTTCTGTGGCGCGGCCCTCGAACAGCACGGCGGGCGCACGCCGTCGTTCAAGCACCGGCGCATCCTCGACCTGCTCGGCAGCAACGCGCCACGGCCAGACGGCTCGCTGCACGCGGCGTTCTTGCGGATGGTCGACTTCATTGCCGGGATGACCGACAGCTACGCCAGCGAAATGGCCCGGGAAATGACCGGCGGCGCCCTACCCGGCTGAAGGATTCTGATAGCGCGGTTCTGAACAGGTTGTAGGAAGTTTCCGATATAGCCAGCGCAGGGCCGCGCGGGCCTTTCGCCCGCCGGCAAATACGTTAGGGTGCGCCCTGTTTCAATCATGAACAGGGAAGTGCCCATGAACACTGTCTATATCATCGACGACCACCCGGTGGTGCGGCTGGCCGTGCGCATGCTGCTGGAGACCGAAGGTTACGTCGTGCTGGGTGAAAGCGACAACGGCGTCGACGGCATGCAGCAGGTACGCGACAGCCAACCCGACCTGCTGATCCTCGACATCAGCATCCCCCGCCTCGACGGCCTCGAGCTGCTGGCGCGCTATCAGCACATGGGCAGCGGGCCGCGCATCCTGGTGCTCACCGGGCAGTCGCCCACGCTCTTCGCGGCGCGCTGCATGCAGTCGGGCGCCTGCGGTTTCGTGCGCAAGGGCGAAGACCTCAGCGAGCTGCTCAGCGCCGTGCGCGCCGCGCTGAGCGGCTACCACTACTTCCCGCGCCAGGCCCTCGACACCCTGGCCAACCCCGCCGCGCAGCGCAGCGACCTGGCGCGGGTGCAGGAGATCAACGACCGCGAACTGATGGTGCTGCAGCTCTACGCCCAGGGCCGCAGCAACAAGGAAATCGCCCAGAGTATGTTCCTTAGCAACAAAACCGTGAGCACCTACAAAAAGCGCCTGATGGATAAACTCGGCATGGGGTCGGTGGCCGACCTGATCGGCCTGGCCAAGCGAGTGGGGCTGGTATGAGCCTTACCGCGCTTGCGCTGGGCGTGCTGCTGGGCGGGCTGCTGGCACTGGCCGCCTGGGCCGGCTGGCGATTGCGCCGCCACGCCAGCCAACTGGCCGGCCAGGTGCGCATCCTTGAGGCCCTGGTAGACGGCACCCCGCACCCCATTTACATCCGCGACCGCCAGGGGCGCCTGCTCAGTTGCAACGACAGCTACCTGAAAACCTTCGGCTGCAGCCGCCAGGCCGTGCTGGGCCATAGCGTGACCGATGGCGTGCTGCCTTGCGCCGCCGAAGCCCAGGCCTACCAACGGGATTACCAACAGGTGATGGCCAGCGGCACGCCGTACATCACTGACCGCGGCCTGACCCTGGGCGACCGCGCGCTCACCCTGTACCACTGGATACTCCCCTACCGCGATGGTGCTGGCCAGGTGTGCGGGGTGGTCTGCGGCTGGGTCGACATCAGCGAGCGCCAGCGCCTGCTGGAGCAATGCGAGCAGGCGAGGAACGCCGCCGACGCCGCCAACGCCGCGAAAAGCCAGTTCCTCGCCACCCTCAGCCATGAGATCCGCACGCCGATGAACGCCTTGCTCGGGCTGCTCGAGCTGGCCTTGCAACAAGCCCGTAGCGGCCACGCCGATGCCGCCGCGCTGGAGGTGGCGCAGCGCGCCGGCCAAGGCATGCTGGGGCTGATCGGCGACGTGCTCGACCTCGCCAGCATCGAGGCCGGCCAACTCAGCGCGCGCCCCGAGCCCGTTGCCCTGGCGGCATTGGTGGAAGACACCGCCAACAGCTTCGCCGCCCTCGCCCGCCGCCAAGGCCTGGCCCTGCAGGTGCACCTGGCACCCGCCGCGCGGGCCACCGTGGAGGTAGACCCGCTGCGCCTGCGCCAGGTGTTGTCGAACCTGATCGGCAACGCCATCAAGTACACCCCGCGGGGCCAGGTGAGCGTCAAGCTCGAGGCCAGCGCGCCGTGCAACGGCTTTCTACAGGTGCGCCTGTGCGTGAACGACACCGGCGTGGGCATCAGCAAGGCCGACCAGGCCAAGGCCTTCCGCCCGTTTACCCAGTTCCACCCGCCTGGCGCCCCCGCCCAGGAAGGCGCCGGGCTGGGGCTGGCGATCTGCCGTGAATTGACCGCGCTGCTCGGTGGCCAGTTGGCGCTGCGCAGCGAACCTGGCGTGGGCACCCAGGTGTGCCTGTCGCTGGCGCTACGGCTCTGCCCCCAGGCCGAGGCGCAAGCACCGGCGCCGGCGCGGCCATTGCCGGCGCTGCGGGTGTTGGTGGTAGACGACCACCCCGCCAACCGCTTGGTCCTGGCGCGCCAACTGCAGGCGCTGGGGCTGGCCGCCGAGGTGGCGGAGAATGGCGCCAGTGCGCTGCGCCAATGGCAGGCGCAACCCTTTGACCTGGTGATCGCCGACTGCAACATGCCAGGCCTCGATGGCTATGGCCTGGCCCAGGCGATCCGCGCCGCCGAGGCGGCCCAGGGCCTGCCGCGTTGCACCGTGCTCGGCTACACCGCCAATGCCCAGGCCAGTGAACGGCAGCGCTGCCTGGGCGCGGGCATGGATGGCTGCCTGTTCAAACCGCTAGACCTGCCTACCCTGCGCGCACAGCTCGAAGCGCTGGCGCCGGTCGAGCGCCCCTGCGCCGAGGCTGACAGCGCTTGGGAAGCGCAGCTGCAGGCCCAGGTGTTGCTCAGTTGCCAGGCCGACCGCGAAGCCCTGGCCGGCACCCTCGGCGCGGCGGAACTGGAAGCGCTGGGCCACCGCATCAAGGGCATGGCGCGAATCATCGGCGCGCTGCCCCTGGCCGCCGCCGCCCAGGCTCTGGAAGACGCCTGCGCCGAAGGGGCCGGGCTGCTGCCGGCGCGGGAGGGGTTGATCACGGCGCTGGGGGCGTTGGAGGCCGAGTACCAGGTTTGATTGCCCTTCGCCCGGCACAGCCGGCCTCCCACGGGTTCTGTACTGCCCAGTGAATCAAGCACTTACACAAATCTGGTGGGAGGCCGGCTGTGCCGGGCGAGAGGCCCTGAAGCTCATGCACAAGATCCGCAGAGCTTACAGCTTGATCCCTCCATGAAGCCCTGAAATGGCTTAAGTGAACAGCATTACGGCTCCGCCGGGCGAGAGGCCCTCGAAGCAAAAAAGCACCTTGCCAGCTACACATCAAATTGACATCATTTTCTGGCGCTTATTCTCTGGCGAACAAGGACGAACGATCAGGAGCCAGCGATGCCCCGCGCCGCCCGCCGCACCCTCCCCCTGCACATTTGCGTGAGCGTGATGTTCACCGCGCTGATGCTCGCCGTGGGCGCCTTCATGGGGTACTACAACTACCGCCAGGCCAGCCACATCATCCTGGCCAACAGCGCCCAGGTGTTCGACGGCATCGAGCACGACGTGCAGCTCGACCTGGCCACCACCTTCGAACCGGTGGAGCGCCTGCTCGGGCTGCTGGCGCTGAACCCAGCGGTGGCCGGCGGCACCCTGCAGCAACGCCTGGCGCTGTTGCCGAGCCTGGCCCAAGCGCTGCGCACCACGCCACGGCTGGCCTCGCTGTACGTGGGCTATGGCAATGGGGATTTTTTCATGGTGCGGGCCCTGCGCAGCGATGCCCAACGGGCTGCCCTCGGCGCGCCAAGCGCCGCCAGCCTGCAGGTGTGGAGCATCGAGCAGAACGGCCAGCGCTCGCGCTCGCTGTTCTTCGACCCGGCCTTGGCGCCACTGGGCGACGGGCCACCGCCGGGGCGCTTCTACGACCCACGGGAGCGCCCCTGGTACCAGGCCGCCCAGGCCAAACCCGGGGTGGCCGGCACCGACCCCTATGTGTTTTATTCCGACCGCCGCGTCGGCACCACCCTGGCGCTGGATGCCGGTGCCGGCACGGTGCTGGGCGCCGACATCACCCTGGATGAACTCAGCGCAACCCTCGCCCGCCACCGCGTCACCGCCTCGACCCAACTGGCGCTGTACGACCGCCTCGGCCACGCTGTGGCCTACCCGGACGCGGCCCGGCTGGTGGTCGAGCGCGGGACCGCGGAACTGGAACAGGTGAGCAAGCTGCACCCGGCGCTGGCGCTGTTCATGGCCCAGCCTGGGCAAAGCCGCCTCACCCTAGGCGCTGATGACTGGATCGCCACCAGCCAGGCGCTGCCCCAGGGCGGCCCCAGTGGCCTGCGCCTGGCCTTGCTGGTGCCGGAGCGCGAACTGCTGGCGCAGGCCTACCGGCTGCGCTGGGAAGGCGCGCTGATCACCCTCGCCGCGCTGCTGTTATGCCTGCCGCTGGGCTGGCTCAGCGCGCGCTTGCTGGCCAGCCCGCTGCGCCAACTGGCGCGTGAAGTAAACACCCTGGCCGACAGCCACAACCGCCCCGCGCCCCTGCCACCCAGCGTGGTGCTGGAGGTGCACCAGGTGCAACAGGCTGTGGCCGGCCTCGGCGAGCGCCTGGCCACCCAGGCCGCGGCGCGCCAGCGCATCGCCGGCCAGGCACCGGCACTGCGCCTGCAACAATGGCTTGAAGAGGCCTGCGCCGCCACCCAGGCGCGCGCGGCGGTGCTGTACCAGGGCCAGGGCAATGCGCTGCACGCCATCGCCTGCCAGGCCGACGGCCATGCCCGCTCGCCCTTGCTGCTCGGCCTGCAAGCGTTGCCCGCACGCGGGCCGTGGCCGGCCTGGGTGGCGTACCGCGGAGGGGATGAGGTGGGGGTGGCGAGCTTGGGCTTCGAACAGGCGCAAGACCTGCAACCCTTGCTGCTGGCACTGCAGTGCCCGCGGGTCAACGTGCTCAGCCTGGCGCTGGGCGACGGTTTGCTGGTGCTGCTGCGCGCCGACCAGGGCGAACCCCTGGAGGCGGCGGGCAGCGAACCCCTGCGCCAGCTGGCGGCCTTGGCGCCGCTGCTGGCGTAGTGGCCGTCAGGCGGCCGAGGGGTTGATCGGGTTTTCCGGGTACCACACGTCGATCATCGGGCCGACTTCGACCTTGGCCAGGTCGGTACGGGCCTTGAGCCAGGCTTCGACCTGGGCGCGCTGCTCGGGGCTGACCGAGCCACGCTTGCCCAGGCAGACCACGCCGAGGTCTTCGGCACCGACGTAGTCCAGGCCGTTGCCATCGATGGCTTCGGTGAGGAAGGCTTCAACGTAGGCGTCGAGGTCTGCGTCGGGCTTGAATTCCAGGTTCAGTTCGAAACCCAGCTCTTGAAATTCATCGACGCAGAGCTTTTTACGCAGGCGGCGCGAACGGTTAGTGGCCATGGGGGCAGTTCCTCAAAGTGATCAAGGCGCGAAGTGTGAAGGCCGCGGGCGCCGGGCGCAAGCCGAACCGAACGGCGGCTTTGGCGTCTGAACCTCGGGCCGGGCACCTTTGCCCTTGAAGCACCCGCCCCGCAACCACCATAATCAGCTGCCCTCGCCCTCTTATTTCAGCCCTAAGGGCCCTGCGATCCATGACAAAATCCCTGCGCACCCTCCTTCTGGCCGGCCTGTTGCTACCCCTGGCACAGCCTGGCAACGCCGCACCCTCTCCCCAAGCCCTGTCGGCCAAGGTCAGCCAGGCCCTGAAAACCAACAAGCTGGCGCCCGACGCGCTGTCGCTGGCGGTGGTCCCCCTCGACGGCCCCGGCGCGCCGCTGCTGTACAACGCCGACGTGTCGGTCAACCCGGCCTCGACCATGAAGCTGGTCACCACCTTCGCCGCGCTGGAACTGCTCGGGCCCACCTACCAGTGGAAGACCGAGTTCTACACCGACGGCACCCTGAGCGGCGGCGTGCTGCGTGGCAACCTGTACCTCAAGGGTGGCGGCGACCCGAAACTGAACATGGAAAAACTCTGGCTGCTGATGCGCGACCTGCGCGCCAACGGTGTGCAGCAGATCACCGGCGACCTGGTGCTCGACCGCGGCTACTTCAAGCAACCGGCCGACCTGCCAGTGTTCAACGACGATGGCGGCGATGACAACGCGCCGTTCCTGGTGCGCCCCGACTCGCTGATGATCAACCTCAAGGCGCTGCGCTTCATCGCCCGCAACGACAGCGGCCGGATCAGCGTCTCGGCCGAACCGCCGATCGCCAGCGTACAGATCGACAACCAGATCAAAGCCCAGCCGGGCGAAAAATGCGGCAGCGATGTGCGCTACAACCCGGTCACCCAGCCCGACGGCAGCGTCAGCGTGGTGGTAAGCGGCCAACTGGCCAGTGGTTGCAGCTCGCAAGCCTACCTGTCGCTGCTCGACCACCCCACCTACGCCGCCGGCGCCGTGCGCGCGCTGTGGGGCGAACTGGGCGGCAGCATCCAGGGCCGCGACCGCGAAGCGCCGGTGCCCGGCAATGCCAAGCTGCTGGCCCGGGCGTTCTCGCCAGACCTCGCCGAGATCATCCGCGACATCAACAAGTACAGCAACAACACCATGGCCCAGCAGTTGTTCCTCAGCATCGGCGCGCAAAACCGCACCGACGCCGACACCGACGACGCCAAGGCCGCGCAGCGGGTGATCCGCCAGTGGCTGGCGCGCAAGGGGCTGGTGTCGCCGCACCTGGTGATGGAAAACGGCTCGGGGTTGTCCCGTGACGAGCGCGTCAGCGCTCGGGAAATGGCCGCCCTGCTGCAAGCCGCCTGGCACAGCCCCTACGCCGCCGAGTACATCAGCTCGCTGCCACTGGTGGGCATGGACGGCACCATGCGCAAGCGCCTGAAGCAAACCGCGCTGGTGGGTGAAGGCCACATCAAGACCGGCACCTTGAACACCGTGCGCGCCATCGCCGGCATCAGCCGCGACGAAGAGGGCCACAGCTATGCCGTGGTGGCGGTGGTGAACGATCCACAGCCGTGGGGCGCCAAGCAGGTGCTCGACCAAGTGCTGCTCGACACCTGGAACCAGTAACGCTGGCTTACTGTTCCTTGCGCAACAGCTCACGCTTGCGCTCTACCCCCCAGCGGTAGCCGGAGAGCGCGCCGTCATGGCGCACTACCCGGTGGCAGGGTACCGCCACTGCCAGGCGGTTGGCGGCGCACGCCTGGGCCACTGCGCGCACGGCCTGGGGCTGGCCGATGCGCGCGGCAATCGCCGTGTAGCTGGCGGTCTCGCCCGGCGGGATCTCCCGCAGGGCCTGCCACACCCGTTCCTGGAAGGCGGTGCCCTGGATGTCCAGCGGCAACGCCAGGCCCAGCCGCGGCGCCTCGACGAACCCCACCACCTGCGCCACCCGGGCTTCGAAGGCCGCGTCGGCGCCCAGCAGCTCGGCGTTCGGGAAGGCGTCCTGCAGGCTATGCAGCAGGGCTTCGGGCTCGTCACCGAGCAGGATCGCGCAAATGCCCTTGGCGCTCTCCGCCACCAGGATCGCCCCTAGCGAACACTGCGCCAGCGCGAACTGAATCCGCACCCCTGCCCCGCCCTGGCGGAACTGCCGTGGCGGCATGCCAAGGCGCGGTTGGCTGCTCGCGTAAAAGCGGCTGCCGGCATTGAAGCCGGCGCCAAAGGCGGCCTCGGTGATGCTGCGGGCGGGGTCCGCCAAGCCCTCGCGGGCGCGCCGGGCGCGGGCGGCGTCAGCGTAGGCTTTGGGGGTCAGCCCGGTGTGGGCCTTGAACAGCCGGTGAAAGTGCGCCGGGCTCAAGCCCGCGCTGGCGGCCAGGGTGGCAAGGCGCGGGGCCTCTTCGCTGTGGTCGATCAGGCGGCAAGCCTGGGCGATCAGGCTGGGGTGGCTGGCGGTGGGCATGGCGGGAGTCCTTTGGCGGCGGAGCATGGGGGCAAGGCTATAGCGCCTTGGCGCGGGGTGCCTCCCGTTTCTTGCTGTGCGGTCGTTCCCCCAAAAACAAAGGCCACCCGAAGGTGGCCTTTGCGCTACCGCGTAAGGGCAATGCCTTACTTGGTTGGCCAGCCAGTCAGCTCGGCCAGGGCCTTGCCGATGTCAGCCAGCGAGCGGACGGTTTTCACGCCAGCGTCTTGCAGGGCAGCGAACTTGTCGTCCGCGGTGCCTTTACCACCAGAAATGATGGCGCCTGCGTGGCCCATGCGTTTGCCGGGCGGTGCGGTCACGCCAGCGATGTAGCTGACCACGGGCTTGGTCACGTTGGCCTTGATGAAGGCCGCGGCTTCTTCTTCGGCCGAACCACCGATTTCACCGATCATCACGATGGCTTCGGTTTTCGGGTCTTCCTGGAACAGCTTCAGGATGTCGATGAAGGTCGAGCCCGGGATCGGGTCGCCGCCGATACCCACGCAGGTCGACTGGCCGAAGCCAGCGTCGGTGGTCTGCTTGACCGCTTCGTAGGTCAGGGTGCCGGAACGGGAAACGATACCGACCTTGCCTGGCAGGTGAATGTGACCGGGCATGATGCCGATCTTGCATTCGCCGGGGGTGATCACGCCCGGGCAGTTAGGGCCGATCAGGCGCACGCCCAGCTCGTCGCACTTGACCTTGGCGTCAAGCATGTCGAGGGTCGGGATGCCTTCGGTGATGCACACGATCAGCTTGATGCCGCCGAAGGCCGCTTCCAGGATCGAGTCTTTGCAGAACGGAGCCGGTACGTAGATCACCGAGGCTTCAGCGCCGGTTTGCTCTACGGCTTCCTTGACGGTGTTGAACACCGGCAGGCCCAGGTGGGTGGTGCCGCCCTTGCCGGGGGTCACGCCGCCGACCATCTTGGTGCCGTAGGCGATGGCCTGTTCGGAGTGGAAGGTACCTTGCGAGCCGGTGAAGCCCTGGCAGATAACCTTGGTGTCTTTATTGATCAGGACGCTCATTACTTGCCCTCCGCGGCTTTGACGACTTGTTGCGCAGCGTCGGTCAGGCTGGTTGCCGCGATAATGTTCAGACCGCTTTCAGCCAGCACCTTGGCACCCAGTTCAGCGTTGTTGCCTTCGAGGCGAACCACAACCGGTACCTTCACGCCGACTTCTTTCACGGCGCCGATGATGCCTTCGGCAATCATGTCGCAGCGAACGATGCCGCCGAAGATGTTGACCAGCACTGCCTGGACATTGCTGTCGGACAGGATGATCTTGAAGGCTTCGGTCACGCGTTCCTTGGTGGCGCCACCGCCCACGTCAAGGAAGTTGGCCGGCTTGCCGCCATGCAGGTTGACGATGTCCATGGTACCCATGGCCAGGCCAGCACCGTTGACCATGCAGCCGATGTTGCCTTCGAGGGCAACGTAGTTCAGTTCGAACTTGGCGGCGTGGGCTTCGCGCGGGTCGTCCTGCGACGGGTCGTGGAACTCGCGCAGCTTCGGCTGGCGGTACACGGCGTTGCTGTCGATGTTGATCTTGGCGTCCAGGCAGTGCAGGTTGCCGTCGGCCTTGATCACCAGCGGGTTGATTTCCAGCAGGGCCAGGTCGTAGTCCTGGAACAGCTTGGCCAGGCCCACGAAAATCTGGGTGAACTGCTTGATCTGGTTGCCTTCGAGGCCCAGTTGGAACGCCAGCTCACGGCCTTGGAAAGGCTGCGCGCCGACCAGCGGGTCAACGGTGGCGGTGAGGATTTTTTCCGGGGTGTCGTGGGCGACTTTCTCGATGTCGACGCCACCTTCGGTGGAAGCCATGAACACGATACGACGGCTGGAACGATCCACCACCGCGCCCAGGTACAGTTCCTTGGCGATGTCGGTGCACGACTCGACCAGGATCTTCGTGACGGGCTGGCCATTGGCATCAGTCTGGTAGGTCACCAGGCGCTTGCCCAACCACTGGGCGGCGAAGGCCTTGGCGTCTTCCTTGCTCTTGACCAGCTTTACGCCGCCCGCTTTACCGCGGCCACCGGCGTGGACCTGAGCCTTGACGACCCATTCGGTACCACCAATCTTGTCGCACGCCTCTGCGGCGGCTTCCGGGGTGTCTACCGCGTAGCCCTTGGATACCGGCAGGCCGTATTCAGCGAACAGCTGCTTACCCTGATACTCGTGAAGATTCATGCTTTTTACCGTCTTCGTTAGGTACTGCGCTCTCGGCGCTGCGCCCGTGGTCGGGTGCCGCGCCACCTGTGACTGCTCGTTGCAAGGCCGGTGCAAACCCACGCGGGATCGCGTGGTTCACCCGGCAGGCCTGGCCGGCCCTACATCGTTGCGTCCGGCGTACGTTCCGCGGTGGGCCCCGGGGGGCTCACGACGGGCGGTGCGCCGTTGGTTTCTTATTGTTAACGCTTCTTGCGGTTGGCAACGTGGATGGCACCGCCATTCACGGCCAGGGCTGCTTCATGCAACGCCTCGGACAGCGTCGGGTGCGAGAACACCATCATGCCCAGGTCTTCGGCGCTGGTGCCGAATTCCATGGCGATGGCGCCCTGCTGCACCAGTTCGGCCGCGCTTGGGCCGATCACGTGCACACCCAGTACACGGTCGGTCTTCGCATCGGCGATGACCTTGACGAAACCGCCGGTGTCGTTGGCGGCCATGGCCCGGCCGCTGGCGGCGAACGGGAAGGTACCGACGTTCACTTCAACGCCTTCGGCCTTCAGCGACTGCTCGGTCTTGCCAACCCACGCGATTTCCGGGTGAGTGTAGATGACCGACGGGATCAGGTCGTAGCTCATGGTGGCCTTGTGGCCCTTGATGCGCTCGACGACCATGATGCCTTCTTCCGACGCCTTGTGCGCCAGCATCAGGCCGCGAACCACGTCGCCGATGGCGTAAACGCCCGGCACGCTGGTGGCGCAGTAGTCGTCGACGAAGATGAAGCCGCGCTCGTCGATGTCGACGCCGCTGTCGGAGGCCAGCAGGTCGGTGGTCACCGGGCGGCGGCCGACGGCTACGATCAGCTTGTCGAAGACGATTTTCTGTTCGCCGTTGGCGTCAGTGTAGGCCACTTCGACTTCGTCGCCGTTGACCTTCGAGCCGGTCACGCGGGCGCCCAGTTTGATGTCCAGGCCCTGTTTGGTCAGGGTTTTCAGCGCTTCCTTGGACACCGCGGTGTCAGCGGCCATCAGGAAGGTGTCGAGGGCTTCGAGCACGGTCACCTGGGCACCCAGGCGCGACCATACCGAACCCAGCTCCAGGCCGATCACGCCCGCGCCGATCACGCCCAGGCGCTTCGGTACGGCGGAGAATTCCAGGGCGCCGGTGGAGTCGACGATGACGTTCTGGTCGACCGGGGCTGGCGGGATGTCGATCGGGCGCGAGCCGGAAGCGAGGATGACGTTGTCGGCCTCGAGCACTTCGGTGCTGCCGTCAGGCTTGGTGACTTCGACCTTCTTGCCAGCCAGCAGCTTGCCGTGGCCTTCGATGGAGGTCACGCCGTTGGCCTTGAACAGGGTGGCGACACCGCTGGTCAGGTTCTTGACGATGCCAGCCTTGCGGCCAACCATCGCTTCGACGTCCATTTTCACTTCGCCGGTGGAGATGCCGTGTACGTTGAAGCTCTCTTTGGCTTCCTTGTACTTCCAGGAGCTGTCGAGCAGCGCCTTGGACGGGATGCAGCCAACGTTCAGGCAGGTACCGCCGAGGGCTTGCTTGCCATCCTTGTCGGTGTACTTCTCGATGCAGGCGGTCTTCAGGCCCAATTGGGCGGCCTTGATCGCGGCCACATAGCCGCCAGGGCCGGCACCGATCACTACTACGTCGAATTTCTGGGTCATGGTTTGTCCTTAGCTACGCTGCGTAGAGCTACAAGCTGCAAGCTTCAAGTCGCAAGGCGGCGCGCAAGCCGTGTGGGTTAGCCCCACGCGCGGCTTGCGCCTTGCCCTTTGCGACTACCGTTTTAGATATCCAGCAGCAGACGAGCCGGGTCTTCAAGCAGGTTCTTGATGGTGACCAGGAAGGTTACCGCTTCCTTGCCATCAATCAAGCGGTGATCGTAAGACAGCGCCAGGTACATCATCGGGCGGATCTCGACCTGGCCTTTGACGGCCATCGGGCGCTGGATGATGTTGTGCATGCCGAGGATCGCGGCCTGCGGCGGGTTGACGATCGGGGTCGACATCATCGAACCGAAGGTACCGCCGTTGGTGATGGTGAAGGTGCCGCCAGTCATTTCTTCGATCGACAGTTTGCCGTCGCGGGCCTTCTTGCCGAAGGTGGCGATGCCGTTTTCGATTTCAGCCAGGCTCATCGACTCGGCGTTGCGCAGTACTGGCACCACCAGGCCACGGTCGCTCGACACGGCTACGCCGACATCGGCGAAGCCATGGTAGACGATGTCGTTGCCGTCGATCGAGGCGTTGACCGCCGGGAAGCGCTTCAGCGCTTCGGTGGCGGCCTTCACGAAGAACGACATGAAGCCCAGGCGCACGCCGTTGTGGGTCTTCTCGAAGAGGTCCTTGTACTTCGAACGCAGGGCCATGACTTCGGTCATGTCGACTTCGTTGAAGGTGGTCAGCATGGCCATGTTCGACTGTGCTTCGACCAGGCGCTCGGCGATCTTGGCGCGCAGGCGGGTCATCGGCACGCGCTTCTCGGTGCGGTCGCCCGAACCCTGAACGGTCGGTGCCGCGGCCGGGGCGGCGGCAGGCTTGGCGGCCGGGGCCTGAGGGGCGCTCTTCTTGGCTTCGATGGCGGCAACCACGTCTTCCTTGGTCACGCGGCCATCTTTACCGGTGCCCTTGATGCTCGCCAGGGCGATGCCGTTCTCCTCAGCCAACTTGCGCGCGGCGGGCGCGCCGATGGCGTCGTCGTCGGCAGCGGCCGGGGCGGCAGCCGCCGCGGGGGCAGCGGCAGGGGCAGCGGCCGGCGCGGCGGCGGCGGCACCGCCCTCCTCGATGGTGGCCAGCAGCTCGTCCGACAGAACGGTGTCGCCTTCGTTCTTGACGATCGCGCCCAGTACGCCGTCAGCGGTGGCGAGCACTTCCAGTACAACCTTGTCGGTTTCGATGTCGACAATCAGCTCGTCACGCTTTACGGCCTCGCCCGGTTTCTTGTGCCAGGTGGCAACGGTGCCGTCGGCGACCGATTCCGGGAAAGTGGGGGCTTTGATCTCGATAGCCATTCTTTGTGGTTCCTTAAATTCGGTTTCGTTGGCTCGAAGGCATTAAACGTTGAAGGCGGCGTTCAGCAGTTTTTCCTGCTGTTCAGCGTGCATCGATGCATACCCGCAGGCCGGGGCGGCAGAGGAGTCACGGCCAGCGTATTCCAGGAACAGGTCTTTGTTATGACCAGCCAGGATACGGCGGAAGTGATGCTGGCTCTGATACCAGGCGCCCTGGTTCATCGGTTCTTCCTGGCACCATACGGCGTGCTTGAGGGCCTTGTAGGGCGCCAGCACTTCGACCAGGTCGTCTTCCGGGAACGGGTACAGCTGCTCGACACGCAGAATGGCGATGTCTTCGCGGCCTTCGGCACGGCGTTTTTCCAGCAGGTCGTAGTACACCTTGCCGCTGCACAGCACCAGGCGTTCGACCTTGGCCGGATCGAGCGCGTCGATTTCCGGGATCACGGTCTGGAACGAGCCGTCGGCGAGCTCTTCGAGCGTCGACACCGCCAGCTTGTGGCGCAGCAGCGACTTGGGCGTGAACACGATCAGCGGCTTGCGCAGCGGGCGCACGACCTGGCGGCGCAGCAGGTGGTAGATCTGTGCCGGGGTGGTCGGTACGCACACCTGAATGTTGTGCTCGGCGCACAGTTGCAGGTAGCGCTCCAGGCGCGCGGAGGAGTGCTCCGGGCCCTGCCCTTCGTAGCCGTGCGGCAGCAGCATGGTCAGGCCACACAGGCGGCCCCACTTGTGCTCGCCACTGGTGATGAACTGGTCGATCACCACTTGCGCGCCGTTGGCGAAGTCACCGAACTGGGCTTCCCAGATCACCAGCGAGTTGGGCGCGGTGGTCGAGTAGCCGTATTCGAACGCCAGCACCGCCTCTTCGGAGAGGTAGGAGTCGTACAGTTCGAACGCGGGCTGGCCGTCGTACAGGTGCTTCATCGGTACGTAGCTGGTGGCGTCCTTCTGGTTGTGCAACACCGCATGGCGGTGCGAGAAGGTGCCACGGCCCACGTCCTGGCCGGTGATACGGATCGGGTGGCCTTCGAAGATCAGCGTGGCATAGGCCATGGTCTCGGCGTAGCCCCAGTTGATCGGCAAGCCACCGGCCTGCATCTTCTGGCGATCTTCGTAGATTTTCGACACCTGGCGCTGAACCACCACGCCTTCCGGCACCGCCAGCAGCTTGGCCGACAGTTCCTGCAGGGTTTTCAGGTCGAAGCGGGTGTCGTGGCGGGCGGTCCAGGAGTGGCCCAGGTACGGGCGCCAGTCGACGAACAGCTCTTTGTTCGGCTCCTTGACCAGGCTCTTGACCACATGCAGGCCGTTGTCCAGCGCGTTGCGGTACTCATCGACCTGTGCCTGCACGGCGTCGGCGCCCAGGGCACCGGCCTGCACCAGGCGCTCGGCGAACAGTTCGCGGGTGGTGCGCTGCTTGGCGATCTGCTGGTACATCAGCGGCTGGGTGCCGCTCGGCTCGTCGGCCTCGTTGTGGCCACGGCGGCGGTAGCAGACGAGGTCGATGACCACGTCACGCTTGAACTGCATGCGGTAGTCGACCGCCAGCTGGGTCACGAACAGCACGGCTTCCGGGTCGTCGCCGTTCACGTGCAGGATCGGCGCCTGGATCATCTTCGCCACGTCGGTGGCGTACTCGGTGGAGCGCGCGTCCAGCGGGTTGCTGATGGTGAAGCCGACCTGGTTGTTGATGACGATATGGATGGTGCCGCCAGTCTTGAAGCCGCGGGTCTGCGACATCTGGAAGGTTTCCATCACCACGCCCTGGCCCGCGAACGCGGCGTCGCCGTGGATGGAAATCGGCACGACCTTGTCACCGTTGCCGTCGTTGCGGCGGTCCTGGCGGGCGCGTACGGAACCTTCAACCACTGGCGAGACGATTTCCAGGTGGGAAGGGTTGAACGCCATCGCCAGGTGCACTTCGCCGCCGCCGGTCATGACGTTGGAGCTGAAGCCCTGGTGGTACTTCACGTCGCCCGAGCCGAGCTCGACCTTCTTCTTGCCTTCGAACTCGTCGAACAGTTCCCGTGGGTTCTTGCCCAGGGTGTTGACCAGCACGTTCAGGCGGCCGCGGTGGGCCATGCCGATGACGATTTCCTTCGAACCGTACGAGCCGGAACGCTGGATGATTTCGTCGAGCATCGGGATCAGGCTTTCGCCACCTTCCAGGCCAAAGCGCTTGGTGCCCGGGTACTTGGTGCCCAGGTACTTCTCGAGGCCTTCGGCGGCGGTCACGCGCTCGAGCACGTGGCTTTGCACATCGGCCGAATACACCGGGCGGCCACGTACGCTTTCGAGGCGCTGCTGGAACCAGCTGCGCTGCTCGGAATCGACGATGTGAATGAACTCGGCGCCGATGGTGCGGCAATATGTCAACTGCAACGCCTCGTGAATTTCACGTAGGCTCGCTTCTTCCTTACCGATGAACAGGTCGCCGGTACGGAAGGTCGTGTCTAGATCGGCATTGGTCATGCCGTAGTGATTGATCGACAGGTCGGCCGGTGCGGGTCGTTTCCACAAGCCTAGCGGGTCCAGCTGGGCAGCCTGGTGGCCACGCAACCGGAAGGCCTGGATCATTCGAAGTACTTCAACTTGCTTCTTCTCGTGCTCGCTGCTCACGCTCCCGGCGGAAACCGGCTGTGCGCGGCGCTGGTTCTTTGCCAGCAGTACGAAATGGTCGCGAACGGTCGAGTGCGAAACGTCCGGAGCGGTGCTGCCGTCGGCGGGCAACTTCTGGAAGTAGGTGCGCCACTCTTCTGGCACAGCGTTAGGGTCGTGCAGGTAAAGCTCGTAGAGCTCTTCCACATAGGCAGCGTTACCACCTGAAAGGTGGGCGCTGTTCCACATGCGCTGCATCACGCTTTCTTGCATGCTTGGTCACCCTCGGTTAGGGGCCACCATCGGCGAAAACAAAGCCCTCGCGCGCTGCGAGTGCCAATCGTTCCCACTGATGTTCCGGGTACCAGCCCGGATGCCCCTGCTGGTCTCATTTCTTCAAAAGTAAAGGCAGTGGCCTTGTGAGCCTTGCCCAATTTCACCTTGGCCCGGGCAACAGCGCCCGGGACAAGGCGGCACAGCGTTACAGCTTTTTGAATCAGGTACCGCTGGACAGCAGCATGTTACGTACGTGGCCGATCGCCTTGGTTGGGTTCAGACCCTTCGGGCAGACGTTCACGCAGTTCATGATCCCGCGGCAACGGAACACCGAGAACGGGTCGTCCAGCGACGCCAGGCGCTCGTTGGTGCGGGTGTCGCGGCTGTCAGCCAGGAAACGATAGGCTTGCAGCAGCGCCGCCGGGCCCAGGAACTTGTCTGGGTTCCACCAGAAGCTCGGGCAGCTGGTCGAGCAGCACGCGCACAGAATGCACTCGTACAGGCCGTCGAGCTTCTCGCGGTCTTCCGGGGTCTGCAGGCGTTCGATGGCCGGGGCCGGTTCGTCGTTCTGCAGGAATGGCTTCACCTTCTCGTACTGCTTGTAGAAGATGCTCATATCGACCACCAGGTCACGTATGACCGGCAAACCTGGCAGCGGGCGCAGCACCAGCTTGTTACCCTTGACCACGGCGGACAGCGGCGTGATGCACGCCAGGCCGTTCTTGCCGTTGATGTTCATGCCGTCGGAACCGCACACGCCTTCACGGCAGGAGCGACGATAGGAGAAGCCTTCGTCCTGCTCCTTGATCAGGGCCAGCACGTCAAGCACCATCAGGTCCTTGCCGCCGGTGTCGATCTGGAAGTCGACCATCGCCGGCGCGGTGTCCTGGTCGGGGTTGTAACGATAGACGCTGACATTCAACATGGTGATCACCCCTTAGTAAGTCCGGACTTTAGGTTCGAAGGCCGGTACGGTCTTCGGCGCGAAGTTGACGCCACGCTTGGCCACGGTTTTCTCACCCGGGTAGTACAGGGTGTGGCACAGCCAGTTCTCGTCGTCACGGTCTTCGAAGTCTTCACGGGCGTGAGCGCCGCGGGATTCTTCGCGGGTGTTGGCGGCGATCGCCGTCGCTTCTGCGACTTCCAGCAGGTTTTGCAGTTCAAGCGCTTCGATCCGGGCGGTGTTGAAGCCCTGGCTCTTGTCGTTGATCTTCACGTTGGCGATACGTTCACGCAGGTTCGCCAATTGGGCGATGCCCTTCTCCATGTATTCGCCGGTACGGAACACACCGAAGTAGTTCTGCATGCAGCTTTGCAGCTCGCGGCGCAGGGTGGCGACGTCTTCGCCGGTGGTGCGCTCGTTGAGGCTGGCCAGGCGCGACAGGGCGACGTCGATGTCGGTGTCGCTGGCGTCGCGGTATTCGATGCCTTCGGACAGCGCCTTTTCCAGGTGCAGGCCGGCGGCGCGGCCGAATACCACCAGGTCGAGCAGCGAGTTGCCGCCCAGGCGGTTGGCGCCGTGAACCGATACGCAAGCCACTTCACCCACGGCGAACAGCCCTGGGATCACGTGATCGACGCCTTCCTTGTCCATGGTGATGGCCTGGCCATGGATGTTGGTGGCCACACCGCCCATCATGTAATGACAAGTCGGGATAACCGGAATCGGCGCGGTGACCGGGTCGACGTGAGCGAAGGTCTTCGACAGTTCGCAGATGCCTGGCAGGCGGCTGTGCAGCACTTCTTCGCCGAGGTGGTCGAGCTTGAGCAGCACGTGGTCCTTGTTCGGGCCCACGCCGTTGCCGGCCAGCACTTCCTTGACCATCGAACGGGCGACCACGTCGCGGCCGGCGAGGTCCTTGGCGTTGGGCGCGTAGCGCTCCATGAAACGCTCGCCGTGGGCGTTGATCAGGTAGCCACCTTCACCGCGGCAACCTTCGGTGACCAGTACACCGGCGCCGGCGATGCCGGTGGGGTGGAACTGCCACATTTCGATGTCTTGCACCGGTACGCCCGCGCGCAGCGCCATGCCGATACCGTCGCCGGTGTTGATCAGGGCGTTGGTGGTGGAGGCGTAGATGCGGCCCGCGCCGCCGGTGGCGAGCACCGTGGCCTTCGAGCGGATGTAGACGGTTTCACCGGTTTCGATGCAGATCGCGATCACGCCGACGAAGGCGCCATCCTGGTTCTTGACCAGGTCGACCGCGTACCACTCGTTGAGGAAGGTGGTGCCGTTCTTCAGGTTGGCCTGATACAGGGTGTGCAGCAGCGCGTGGCCGGTACGGTCGGCGGCGGCGCAGGTACGGGCGGCCTGGCCACCTTTACCGAAGTCTTTCGACTGGCCACCGAACGGGCGCTGGTAGATGCGGCCGGTTTCGGTGCGCGAGAACGGCAGGCCCATGTGGTCCAGTTCGAAGACCGCTTGCGGGCCAACCTGGCACATGTATTCGATCGCGTCCTGGTCACCGATGTAGTCCGACCCCTTGACGGTGTCGTACATGTGCCAGCGCCAATCGTCGTTCGGGTCTGCCGAGGCGATCGCGCAGGTGATGCCACCCTGGGCGGACACGGTGTGCGAACGGGTGGGGAACACCTTGGTGACCACGGCGGTTTTGTGGCCGCCCTGGGCCAGTTGCAGCGCGGCACGCATGCCGGCGCCGCCGCCACCGATGATGATGGCGTCGTAGTTCAGTGTACGAATGCTAGACATGACTCAAATACCCCAGAGAATCTGCACACCCCAGACGAAGTAGGCGAACATCACGACGCCACACACCGCCTGGAACAGGAAACGCACCACCGTCGCCGACTTGCCCAGCGCCATCGGCGTGAGGTAGTCGGTGGAGATGGTCCACATGCCAACCCAGGCGTGGGCGCTCAGGGCGACCAGGGCCAGAAGGCTGAAGATGCGCATCAGATTATTGGAGAACAGAGCGTGCCACTGGGCGTATTCCAGGCCTGGGTGTACCACGAGGTAACCGATCAGGAAGAGGAAATAAGCCGCGAGAACGACCGCAGAGACCCGTTGTGCCATCCAATCATAGAGGCCCGAACGGGACAGGTTTGTGACGTTGGTTACCATACCCAGACTCCTGCCAGAACGATGAGCACCACCGAGACGACGATGACGATTTTCGAGCCCAGCTTGCCGCCCTCGAGCGTTTCGCCGATCCCCGTATCCATCACCAGATGGCGCACGCCGGCAACCAGGTGGTACAGCAGGGCAGAGAGCAGGCCCCAGATCACGAGCTTGGCCAGGGGGTTGGCCAGGAACGCCTTCACATCACCATAGCCTTCCTCGGAACCGAGCGACTTGCCCAGCGCCCACAGCGCAATGGCAATGCCGACGAAGAGGATGACACCGGAAACACGGTGGAGGATGGACGTATAAGCTGTGACAGGGAGTTTGATGGTCCTTAGGTCTAGGTTTACAGGTCGTTGGCTATTCACGGCTTTTTTCACACTGAAGAGCCCCTTGCAAGCAGGGCAAGTTGTTGGGAAGTGTACTGGTCAGGTACCCACCACCCAGGGAGTGACGACACCACTTGAATGAGCTTTTGAAAGCCCTTGGCGGTCGGACGCCGAGTATAGACAGTTAGGCTGCTCATGACAACGCAAAGCACCGCCCCGAACGGCGCATTGCAATCACCGGTCAAAAGGCGTAAATGGCATTGAAAAGGGGACAAAAAGCCCTCTGGCGTGCGGCTAAAGGCTAACACTTGGCAAATTGACTTTGCCGTTTATCCCTCTATAGTGATGCGGGCCCTGCGTGGGGGGTCTGTCAGATGATTTGAAGCATAATTAGGAGGCCACATGGCTGACAAAAAAGCGCAGTTGATCATCGAGGGCGCCGCCCCCGTCGAGCTGCCCATTTTAAACGGCACCGTTGGGCCTGATGTCATCGACGTCCGCAAACTGACCGCCTCGGGCGTGTTCACCTTTGACCCGGGCTTCATGTCCACCGCCTCGTGCGAATCCAGCATTACCTACATCGACGGCGAGCAAGGCGTGCTGCTGCACCGCGGCTACCCGATCGAACAGCTGGCCGAGCAATCGGACTACCTCGAAACCTGCTACCTGCTGCTCAATGGCGAACTGCCCAACGCCGAGCAGAAGGCCAAGTTCGTCGGCACCGTGAAAAACCACACCATGGTCCACGAGCAGCTCAAGACCTTCTTTAACGGCTTCCGCCGCGACGCTCACCCGATGGCGGTGATGTGCGGCGTGGTCGGCGCGCTGTCGGCGTTCTACCACGACTCGCTCGACATCCAGAACCCGCAGCACCGCGAAATCTCGGCGATCCGCCTGGTCGCGAAAATGCCAACCCTGGCGGCGATGGTCTACAAGTACTCCATCGGCCAACCGATGATGTACCCGCGCAACGACCTGTCGTACGCCGAGAACTTCCTGCACATGATGTTCAACACGCCGTGCGAGATCAAACCGATCAGCCCGGTGCTGGCGCGCGCCATGGACCGCATTTTCATCCTGCACGCCGACCACGAGCAAAACGCCTCCACCTCGACCGTGCGCCTGGCCGGCTCCTCGGGCGCCAACCCGTTCGCCTGCATCGCCGCCGGCATCGCCGCGCTCTGGGGCCCGGCCCACGGTGGCGCGAACGAAGCGGTACTGGCCATGCTCGATGAAATCGGCGACGTGTCGAACATCGACAAGTACCTGGCCAAGGCCAAGGACAAGAACGACCCGTTCAAGTTGATGGGCTTCGGCCACCGCGTGTACAAGAACTTCGACCCGCGCGCCAAGGTCATGAAACAGACCTGCGACGAAGTACTGGCCGAACTGGGGGTGAAAAACGACCCGCAGTTGCAACTGGCGATGAAACTCGACGAAATCGCGCGCAACGATCCTTACTTCAAGGAGCGCAACCTGTACCCGAACGTCGACTTCTACTCCGGCATTATTCTCAAGGCGATTGGTATTCCGACCAGCATGTTCACGGTGATCTTCGCCCTGGCACGCACCGTCGGCTGGATTTCGCACTGGAAAGAAATGCTCTCCGGCCCGTACAAGATCGGCCGCCCGCGCCAGCTGTACACCGGTTCGCCCAAACGCGACATGGTCAAGCTCGAAGACCGCGGCTAAGCCACGCGCCCGCGTTTGCCGGGATTGAAAAGGCCACCCCTCGGGGTGGCCTTTTTTATTGCCCAATGGCCGGTATTATTTCTCCGCCGCCGCCCGCAAGCCCTTCATCGTGGTGAACGGCGCATCGACCACGAACTTGTTGGCCACCCACGACGGCACGCTGCCACCCGGCTCGGTGTGCACCTGGTAGGTCACCTCGGTCACGTTCGGCCCTTTTGGCACCAGCTTCCAGAAGCCCTGCACCTGGGTCACCCGCACAAAGCCCTTTTGCTCGGGCATGTAGGTGGGCAGGCCCTCGATGCTGCGGGTCAGGCCGCCGTCTGGCTGGGTTTCGGTGGTGACCCGCACCACCGAATCACGCGGGGTCACCGGCCACGGCGTGTTGAACTGGGTGTAGGTCCAGGCCTGGTTGCCCTCGACCTTGAGCACGCGGGCGTCTTTGCACTCGTTCATCCAGGTATGGCAGGCGTTGGTGAGGTCTTCTTGCAGCAGGCGGATCTTCTCGACGCTGGCGTTGATCACCGCGCTGCCGCGGTAGGCCTTGTAGCTGGAGCCAGGCACATCGGCCAGCGACACGGTGATGCCATCTTCCTGCTTGGCGACCTTCCAGTCTTCGGCCCATGCACTGGCCAGCGGCAGGCTGGCCAGGGTGAACAACATTGCAAGCCGGGGGAGTGATCTCATGTGTTTTCCTTGTTTTGAAGATCAGGGGGCGGCGGCCTAGGCCGCCGTCGCCGCTTCGAGCCAACCGATGAGGCGGATGGCCGCCTCGCGGTCTTCGCCGCACACACCCGGCTCCGGCTTGAACCCCGCGCACACCGCTGGGCGCTCGCGCTGGCCGAAGATGGCGCAACGCGCATCGGCCAGCAGTTGCACACAGCGCACCCCCGCCGGCTTGCCCTCGGGCATGCCCGGGATGGCGGAGGTGATGGATGGCGCGATACAGCAGGCGCCACAGCCGGAACGGCATTGCATGAAGGTCAGGCCTCGGAAGCTCGAATACGAACGCCCTGATAGTAACGGCTCAAACGAGCGTTTCAAATCACAGCGTGAATGAAATTCATTGCGAAAATTTGAAATCCAGCGCGGCGCCGTCGACGTCCTTGCGCGCATCGTTGCGCAGGTTCAAGTCCATCTCGTTGCTGAGCAGCCGGCCGTTGAGCTCGAAAGGTTCCCTGCCCTGCTTCTGCTCGAACAACTTGGGTAGCACGGGCTTGGGCGCCGCGCCAGCCTGCAGCTTGGCCTCTGGCTCTAGTTTGTCGACCATGTTTTTGGGCAAAGACAGGTCAAGCTTTGGCGCGGGCAAGGTATTGGCCACCGTATCGGCCTGCTTGCGCGCGCTGCTTTTGCTGGCGGTTTTTTTTGCCGCGGGCTTGCTGCTGGTTTTTTTCGTGGCCACGGCCTTTTTGGCCGGCGCGGTTTTTTTGATTGGCTGCGCCTTGGGCGGCACCTGGCCGGTACCCGCTTCAGCCAGCAACAGCGGTACCGGCGCAATCGCCACCGCGGCCGGCAAGGCGGCGGTGGCGTGGGCCAGTGTGCACAGCGGCAGGCAAAGCAGGCCAATCAGGGCGATTCGTTTCATGGGCAAGGCAGCCAAAAAACACAACGGTGTACAGGCCCCTATGCTCGCCCTTGCGGGTGCGGCTGGCAAGTGTGGCCACGTGAACATCTTGACCAAACGCTACAGCAAGCCGTTCCCGCTTTCCTGGCACAACTGGCTGGCGAGCCAGCCGAGGGTCATCAGCGCCTGTTCGGTTTCCTGGTTCCAGGGGATGCCGCAGTTCAGGCGGATGCAATGGTTGAACTGCTCGGTGTTGCTGAAGATCAGCCCCGGCGCGATCGACAGGCCATGCTCGAGCGCGCGCACGTGCAGCTCTTGGGTGTCGACCCGCCCCGGCAGGCTGACCCACAGCACAAAACCACCGACCGGGCGGGTCATCTGGGTGCCGGCGGGAAAGTGCTGCTGCACCGCCAACTGGTACACACTGAGGTTCTTGCGAAACTCCTGGCGCACGTAGCGCAGTTGGCGGTCGTAGCCACCGTGCTCAAGGTAGCCCGCCACGGCCATTTGGGTCACGCTGCAGGCAGAGTGGGTGCTGAAGGTTTGCAGCCGCTGCACCTCGGCCTGGTGCCGCCCGGCGAGCATCCAGCCGATGCGCACACCCGGCGACAGGGTTTTGCTGAAGCTCGAGCAATACACCACCTGGCCGGCTTTGTCATAGGCCTTGAGCGCCTTGTAGCGGCCCGGATCGAACACCAGCTCGCCCGACACGTCGTCTTCGATCACCTGGATGTTGAAGTCGCCCACCAGGCGTAACAGGTGCTTCTGGCGCTCTTCGGGCATGGTGCTGCCCAGCGGGTTGCTCAACCGCGCGGCCAGCACCAGGGCCTTGATCGACCACTGGTTGGCGGCCAGTTGCAGGGCTTCGACGCTGATGCCCAGGGCCGGGTCGCTGGGGATTTCGATGACCTTCAGGCCGAGCAGGTCGGCCAACTGCAGCAGCCCGTAATAGGTAGGCGATTCAGCGGCGATCAGGTCGCCTGGGCGGGTGAGCACGCGCAGGGCCATTTGCAGCGCATCGACCGCGCCATGGGTGATCACCACCTCGCTGGGGTCGACCACCACCCCGGCATCGCGCATGCGAATGGCGATCTGCCGGCGCAGCGGCTCGTAACCGGGGCTGAACATGTAGCTGAAGGCACGCTGGCTCTGGAAGCGGGTGACCCGCGCCAGTTGCTGATGCAGCGCCCGCACCGGCAGGTACGACGGGTGCGGAACCGCCGAGCCCAGCGGGAACACCCCTTCCTTGCGCGACTCGTCGAGCACCTGCTCGATGATGCTGCTGCGGGTGACCAGCCCCGGGCGCTCGACCCGGGCGATGTCGGGCGTGGGCGCGGTCAAGGCCGGGGTTTGGTGCACGTAGTAGCCCGACTGCGGGCGGGCGCGGATCAGCCCCTGGTCTTCGAGGCTGGCGTAGGCCTGCAGCACCGTGGCATGGCTGACATTGAGCTGCGCGCTAAGCTTGCGCACCGAGGGCACTTTTTCACCCGGGCGGTACACGCCCCGGCGGATGTCATCGGCCAGTTGCTGGGCGATACGCTGGTACAGCAACAGGTTGGTCATGGCAGGTGCACTGCGCTCCGTGTTCCGCGGTACCGCCGCCTGGCGGCACCTTCAATTACCCGAAAACAACCCGCTTCAGCCCGAGCGCCCCGCGCCGAGCACACCGTTGCGGTCGGAAATCACCACCTCGACGCGGCGGTTGAGCGCCCTGCCCTGCTCGCTGGCGTTGGCTTCCAGTGGATATTGATCGCCGTAGCCCTCCACCTGCAAGCGCGCCGGCTCGATGCCCAGGTCGGCCAGCACATCGGCCACGGCCTGGGCGCGCTGGCGCGACAGCGCGAGGTTGTCGGCGGCGCTGCCGGTGTTGTCGGTGTAGCCTTCGATGCGCACCACCCGCTTGGGGTTGACCTGCAGGTACTGCACCAGCTTGAGCAGGGTACGGTTGGCCGCCGGTTGCAGGTCGGCCTCGCCGGTGTCGAACAGGCCATCCCCCAGGGTGAGCACCAGGCCGCGGTCGGCGTCGCTGGTGGTCAAGGCCAGCAACTGCGCCTCCAGCCATTTGCCCTGGCGCTGCACACTGGCCAGCCGCGATTCACGCAGCGACAACTGCAGGCGTTGGCGCTCGAGGTCGAGCTTGGCCACGGCCTCCTGGTTCGCCTCTACCCGCGCATGGGCACGGGCGATGTCGGCGTAGCGCAGGCTGAGGTAGGCGTAATGCTGCACATCGGCGCCGCTGCCCCAGTAATCGCCCAGGCGCTCGGCGCGGGTAAGGGACTCGCTGGCGCGGTTTACGTCCATCGGCGCCAGGCGCAGCGCGGCGGCATCGTGGTTGAGCGCTTGCACTTGCTCGCGGGCCGCGGGCAGCAGGTCGCCAGCGCCCGGCTGGGCGGCGCAACCGGCGAGCAGCAGCAACGGCAGCAGCAACCCTGGGTAACGGCTCATTGCGCGGCCTCCAACTGCTTGCGCAGCGCCGTGATACGGGTTTGCAATTGCCGCACCTGGGCATCGCTCTTGTTGGCCAAGGCCTGGGCTTCGGCCACGCGGGCATCCAGCTCGGCCTGCTCGGCGGCCAGGCGCGCGGCCTTGTTGTCGCCACTGGCCTGCTCGGCACGGGCCTGCGCGGCTTTTTCCCGGGCCTGCGCCAGCGCCGGGGCGGCTTGCTCGCCGGTGACCGCCTGGGCCTGGGCGATGGCCTGGTCGGTCACGCGCAGTTGTTCGGTGGGGGCCGGGGCATTGCTGCAGCCAGCGGCGGCGAGCAGCGCGGCGGCGAGGGAAATACGTGCGATCACGGGGTGTCCTGAGGTTTTGCGGGGCTGGCCGGTGAGGCCTGCTCAGCCTGCCAGCGTTCCATGTTGCGTTGCAGGATGCCTTGCATCCGCCCGGAGGCTGCCAATTCTGTCATTTTTTTTGCCAGTTGTCCGCGCAGCCAGGCGTCGTTGCAGGCCGAATCATGCCCCAGCGCCAGGTGCAGGCCGGGGCGATCAAGGGGCAGCTCGCCCATTTGCACGTCATTGGCCACGCCTAGCGCCCGGGCCATCGCCTGCCCGGCATAGCGCGGGGCGATGATGTAGTCCACCTGCCCCAGCACCAGGCGCTGGAAGGTGCGGGTGAGGTTGTCGGGGCGTTCGAGGTTGAGGTTGTCGGCGGCAAAGGCGCTGAAGGTCGGCGTCAGCCGCGCTTTGGCCGACACCGCGCCACGCGCGCCGTGCAGCTCGGCCGGGGTGGCATAGGCCGGGCCGGCGCCCTGGCGGCGCCACACCAGGTAGTCGTTCTGCGCCAGCGGTGGGTAGATGTAGTCCAGGGTGTCGAGGTCGGCGTCGAGCAACGGCTGGTCGGCGAGCAGGTCCATGCGGCCGCTGCGCACCTGGGCCTGGGCCTGGGCGCGGCGGCCGCCGTAGAGCACGTCGACCTTCAGTTCCAGCTCGGCAGCCAACTGCTGCAGCACGTCGGCGCTGGCGCCGATCAGGCGCTGGGGATCTTGTGGGTCGCGCCAGAGGAACGGCGGCGCATCTGGGCTGCCGGTGGCGACCAGCCGCTGGCACTTGCCGGCGGCCGCCGCGCCGTGGCTGGCGAGCAGGCCCAGCAGCAACAGGCAAGCGCTGCTGCGCAAGGTTTGTGTTGCCATGTGTTGCATTCCTTGTCAGTCAAAACGAAGAACCCGGGCCATGCCCGGGTTCTCCTGATGCCAGAAGCGATGCGTCACACCAGCTTTTCAAGCTCCGGCACAGCCTCGAAGAGGTCTGCCACCAAGCCGTAATCGGCCACCTGGAAGATCGGCGCTTCTTCGTCCTTGTTGATCGCCACGATCACCTTGGAATCCTTCATACCGGCCAGGTGCTGGATCGCCCCGGAAATACCCACCGCGATGTACAGCTGCGGGGCGACGATCTTGCCGGTTTGGCCAACCTGCATGTCGTTCGGCACAAAGCCGGCGTCTACCGCCGCGCGCGAGGCGCCGACCGCAGCGCCGAGCTTGTCGGCCAAGGCATACAGGTGCTTGAAGTTGTCGCCGTTCTGCATGCCACGGCCACCCGACACGACGATCTTCGCCGCGGTCAGCTCAGGGCGGTCGGACTTGGCCAGTTCTTCACCGACGAAGCTCGACAGGCCGGCGTCATGGGCCGCGCCTACCGCTTCGATGGCGGCCGAGCCACCTTCGGCGGCGACGGCATCGAAGCCGGTGGTGCGCACGCTGATCACCTTGATCGCCGCGCTGGACTTGACCGTGGCGATGGCGTTGCCGGCGTAGATCGGGCGCTTGAAGGTGTCTGGCGCTTCGACCGCGATGATCTCGCTGATCTGGTCAACGTCGAGCAAGGCAGCCACGCGCGGCAGGTAGTTCTTGCCGTTGGTGGTGGCCGGGGCCAGCACGTGGCTGTAACCCTTGGCCAGTTCCACGACCAGCGGGGCGATGTTCTCGGCCAGCATGTGGGCGTAGGCGGCGTTGTCGGCCTTGAGCACCTTGGCCACGCCAGCGACCTTGGCCGCGGCATCGGCGGCGGCATCGACGCCTTGGCCGGCGACCAGTACGTGTACGTCGGCGCCGATCTGCTGGGCAGCGGCGACGGTGTTCAGGGTGGCGGCAGCCAGGGCGCCGTTTTCGTGTTCAGCGATTACCAGGGTAGCCATCAGATCACCTTCGCCTCGTTTTTCAGTTTCTCGACCAGCTCGGCGACCGAGCCCACTTTCACACCGGCGCTACGGGCTGCCGGGGCTTCGACCTTGACGATGCTGTTGGTCGAGGCGGTGGAAACGCCCAGGTCCGCCGGGGAGACGGTTTCGAGGGGTTTTTTCTTGGCCTTCATGATGTTCGGCAGGGTGGCGTAGCGTGGCTCGTTCAGGCGCAGGTCGGTGGTGACGATCGCCGGCAGCTTGAGCGCCACGGTTTGCAGGCCGCCGTCGATTTCACGGGTGACGTTGACGCTGTCGCCGGCCACTTCGACCTTGGAGGCGAAGGTGCCCTGGGCGTAACCGGTGAGCGCAGCGAGCATCTGGCCGGTCTGGTTGTTGTCGCTGTCGATGGCCTGCTTGCCGAGGATGACCAGTTGCGGCTGCTCTTTGTCGACCACGGCCTTGAGCGCCTTGGCGATGGCCAGGGAGCTGAGGGCATCGTCGGTGGCAACCAGCACGGCGCGGTCGGCGCCCAGCGCCAGCGCGGTGCGCAGTTGTTCCTGGGCGGCGGTGGGGCCGACCGAGACGGCGATCACCTCGGTGGCCAGGCCTTTTTCCTTCAGCTTGACCGCCTCTTCCACGGCGATTTCGCAGAAGGGGTTCATTGCCATTTTGACGTTGGCAAGATCGACGCCGGAGTTGTCCGCCTTGACGCGAACCTTGACGTTATAGTCGACCACTCGTTTGACAGCTACAAGAACCTTCATGGATTCCTCGTTGTTCTCCGGTGAAAAGAAGTCGCGGGCAACCCCGCGATCGTTCACGGCACGGCACCTCTGGAAAACGGGTGGCACCTGAGCTTGGAACGTTGCCGCGGCCCGAGGGTTTACCCGGCCTGCGACGAAAACCCGCAGCCCCGCGCGCTGGCCCGCCGTTAAACTGGCGAGCTGTTTGGCGCGAGGGTTTGCAAGGTAACCTTAGCAGGGGAAACACCCCGCGTTGCCAAGGCTGACCAAGCGCGAACCGCTCGTATCTTGACCGCAACGCCCCACCCGGTCAAGGCGCGGAACCACCCGGTCACAAACGCCGCACCCCACGATTTTACTGGGCTTGGCAACTTTCAAACAAACGTTTGATTTGGACCGGCAGTCTGGTGTAGATATACTGCCAATGCCCGGCGTGACGGGCCGCTGTGTAGCGCGCCTGGCCGCGCACTACCGCCCCGGGGTGGCCAAGCCCCTACTTATTAGAAAATACAGCCTCGTGTTAGGAGAGAACCTGTGGAACGCGAATACATGGAATTCGACGTCGTCATCGTCGGAGCGGGCCCCGCAGGCCTGGCCGCCGCGTGCCGCCTAAAGCAACAGGCCGCTGACGCGGGCCAGGACATCACCGTTTGCGTGGTCGAAAAAGGCTCCGAAGTCGGCGCCCACATTCTCTCCGGGGCGGTGTTCGAGCCGCGCGCGCTCAACGAGCTGTTCCCCGACTGGCAGGCCCTCGGCGCGCCGCTGAACACCCCGGTGAGCCGCGACGACATCTACTTCCTGAAAAGCGCAACCACCGCCAGCAAGGTCCCCGGCGCCTTCGTGCCGAAAACCATGCACAACGAAGGCAACTACATCATCTCGCTGGGCAACCTGTGCCGCTGGCTGGCCCAGCAGGCCGAGAACCTCGGCGTCGAGGTGTACCCCGGCTTCGCCGCCCAGGAAGCACTGATCGACGAAGCCGGCGTGGTGCGCGGCATCCTCACCGGCGACATGGGCGTGAACCGCGAAGGCCAGCCCAAGGACGGCATGTACACCCCGGGCATGGAACTGCGCGGCAAGTACACGCTGTTCGCCGAAGGCTGCCGTGGCCATATCGGCAAGCAGCTGATCAAGCGCTTCGCCCTCGACAGCGAGGCCGACGCCCAGCACTACGGCATCGGCATCAAGGAAATCTGGGACATCGACCCCGCCAAGCACCAGCCCGGCCTGGTGGTGCACACCGCCGGCTGGCCGCTGGACAACGACAACATGGGCGGCTCGTTCCTCTACCACCTGGAGAACAACCAGGTGGTGGTCGGGCTGATCGTCGACTTGTCCTATAGCAACCCGTACCTGTCGCCGTTCGACGAGTTTCAACGCTACAAGCACCACCCGGTGGTGGCTCAGTACCTCGAAGGCGGCAAGCGTGTGGCCTACGGCGCGCGGGCCATTTGCAAGGGCGGGCTGAATTCCCTGCCGAAGATGGTGTTCCCCGGCGGCGCGCTGATCGGCTGCGACCTGGGCACGCTGAACTTCGCCAAGATCAAGGGCAGCCACACCGCGATGAAATCCGGCATGCTCGCCGCCGAAGCCATCGCCGCCAAGCTGCTGGCCGGCGCCGAGGGCGGTGACGTGGTCGAGGCTTACCCCGAGGCGTTCCGCCAAAGCTGGTTGTACGAAGAGCTGTTCCAGAGCCGCAACTTCGGCGCGGCGCTGCACAAGTACGGCGCGGTGCTGGGCGGCGCGTTCAACTACATCGAGCAGAACTGGTTCGGCGGCAAGCTGCCGATCACCCTGCGCGACACCACCCCGGACTACGCCTGCCTCAAACCCGCCAAGGACGCGAAAAAACTCAACTACCCCAAGCCCGACGGCAAGTTGAGCTTCGACAAGCTGAGCTCGGTGTTCCTCTCCAGCACCAACCATGAGGAAGACCAGCCCTGCCACCTGAAGCTTGCCGACCCGAACATCCCGATCGGCCAGAACCTGCCGCTGTACGCCGAGCCGGCCCAGCGCTACTGCCCGGCCGGGGTGTACGAAGTGGTCAGCGAGGCCGATGGCCAGCAGCGTTTTCAGATCAACGCGCAAAACTGCGTGCACTGCAAAACCTGCGACATCAAAGACCCTGCCCAGAACATCACCTGGGTGGCGCCCGAAGGTTCGGGTGGGCCTAACTACCCGAATATGTAAAGGCTGACGGCACCTCGCCCGGCACCGCCGGGCGAAGCGTCCTGAAATCCTATCTACGCCGGTCCCGGCTCTGCACCGCCAAATCCAACGCCTTCTGCAAATCCAACCGCGCCGAACGGCCCACATCCGGGTGGTTCAGCTCATAGTTGCGCTCCGACGGCAGAATCGGCGCGGTCAAGCTCAGCGCATCGGCGGGCACGAAGTCTGCCGCGTCGCCGTAAGCCTGGGCGCTGCGCCGCAGCAGCAGGCGCAGTTGTGCCGGGGTCAGCGCCGGGTTGATCGCCAGCATCGCCGCCAGCACCCCGCTGACCATCGGCGCGGCATAGGCGCTGGCGCAGTGCACCGTGCCCTGCTCGCCAGCGGCATTGCTCAGGCCCTGAGTGCAGGCCGCGGCGCTGATGTCTACGCGCAAACCGTTGCTGCCCGGCGCCGCCGGGGCATCGCCCTGGGGCTGCGCGCCCACCACCAGCAACTGCTCGCTGAGCAGCGCCGAGGGTAACCGCGCCGCGCTTTGCGCCGCGCCGCTGCCGGCGGCGTTGACCACCACCACCTGCGGGTGCTCGCGCTGCAGCCATTGGAAGTACCGCGCCAGCAAGGCGCCGTAGCCGCGCATCGCCAGGCCCGAATACACCTGGGTATCCGGCCCCGGCGCCGCGCCGACCCGTTGCAGGCCCCAGCTCCAGTTGATCACCCGCGCGCCGTCTTCGGCGGCGTTCACCGAAGCGGCGATGCTCCCAAGCAGGCCGGCCGCGGCATCGTGGTCGACGATCACCTCAAAGCCTTTGCCGGCACCGTCGAGCCCGCGCAGCAGGCCGGTGTTGCCGCCCTTCTGCCAGTGCGCGGCGAGCACCCCGGTCACGCTCGAGCCATGCTTGTCGGCGCGCTCGGCGTCGGCGGCGTATACGCAGGTGCGCGGCAACTGGCAGTCGCCCAGGTACTCGGCGAAGTCGGGCGAGTCGAAGTCCACCCCGCGCTCGATCACCGCCACCTTGACCGGCACGGTTTCCACCGGCGCGCCACGCGCGGCGATGCGCCGGTGGTAGAAATTCACTGCGTCGGCGAAGCGGTTGGCGGCCCAGTCGTCATTGGCCGGCGCCACCACGCTGGGCGCGCCCACCGCGGTGCCTGGCAATGCCGGGGCCGGGGCCGCCGGCCCGCGCTCATCGACCACCACCGCATTGACCTGCGCCTCGCTGCCCAGGCGCAGCAGCAGCGCGTCACGCTCGGTGAGGTCGCGGGCCGGCAGGCGCAGTTGATAGGTGCCCAGCGCCGGGATCGCGCCGACCACCGTGGCGCCGTACTTGTGCGCCAGCGCCTGGGCAACCGGCAACGCCGGTTCGGGGGCGTCGAGCACCAGGCTGGCGAGATTGACCGCGGTGTCCAGGCCGTCCATGTTCTGCACCCACTCACCGGGGCCGGCGGCCAGCACATGGTTGTTATTGAGGCTGAGCCACACCGGGTTGCTCAGGCGGCTGCCCTGGCTGATCAGCAAGGGGCCGCTGTGCTGGCTGCCCGGCTGCAGCTCGAGGCGCAGGCCGTCGGCGCTGCGCTCGGCATTGACCACCTGGCCAGCCAGGCGCGCCTGCACCGGCTCGGTGCTCAGGCCGTGGGCGCGCACGCAATAGCGCGGGTGGGCGAAGTCGAGCACATCGCCGCAGCGCGCCAGGCGCTCGATGCGCAAGGGGGTTTCAGCGGTGGCCAGGCCGGCCAGGCAGGTGAACAGCGTAAAGCACAGCCAGCGTGGGGGCATGGGCGACCTCGTGACAATGTTCTACTCAGACTGTGGCCCAGCCGCGCCGTTTGAGCAAACCGCGGCGCCCAATTCGGCGCTGATCGCCCGCGCCGCGGCCTGCACCTGGGGCAGCAGCGCGGCCATTTTCTCCATCGGCATGTACGGCACGGTGCTGGCCACGCTGATCGCCGCGACGATACGCCGGCTGGCGTCGCGCACCGGCGCGGCCACGCAACGGATCGACGGCTCGTTGTCTTCGAGGTCGAACGCGTACTGCCCGGCCACGTAGTCGCGCATGCGTGGCTCGAACGCGTCCCAGTTGGGCGCGGCGTGCCCGGCCAGCGCGGTGGGCAGCCCGGCGCAGGCCTCGAACAAGCGTTGCCATTCGGCCGGGCCGGCGTCGAGCAGCAGCGCCTTGCCGATCCCGGTGCGCAGCAGCGGCATGCGATGGCCCACCCGCGAGCGCATTTCCGGGCCGTGGCGGCCGGGGGTTTTATGCAGGTACAGCACCTCGTCACCATCGCGCACCGCCAGGTGGATGGTGTCGCCGGTGTGCGCCGAAAGCTGCGCCAGCCAGGGCTCGGCGAGCACCACCAGGGGCACCTCCTCGCGGGCCTGGAAGCCCAGTTCGATCAACCGCGGGCCAAGCACGTAGCCCACCTGCGGCAGCAGGCGCAGGTAGCGCTCATCGACCAGCGCGCTGGCCAGCCGGTGGGTGGTGCTGCGGGTGGTGCCCAACTGCTGGCCGATGGCCTTGAGGTCGCGCGCGCCGGCCGCCACGGCGTGGATCACCGCCAGCCCGCGCAGCAGCGTTTGGGTGCCACTGGGGGCGGCGGTGGGCGGGGTAACGTCGGGCATGGCGGCAAACCTTGTGGGAAACGGGGAACCGATACGGAACAGGGGTTATCCTAACGTTTTTCAACCCGCGACGAGAGCCACGATGGCAACCCCTGAACTGCTTATCTGCGACTGCGACGGCGTGCTGATCGACAGCGAAATCGTTGCCGAGCGCAACCTGCACCACGCCCTCGCCGAACATTACCCGGCCGAGCGCCTGCATGAAGTACTCGCCGGCACCTTCGGCCTGCAAAGCCGGGACATCCTCCTGCGGGTGCAGCAGTACTTCGGCAAGCCCCTGCCCGAGGGCTTTATCGCCAACCTGCATGCCCACACCGAGGCGCTGATCCGCAGCGAGGTGCAGCCCATCGACGGCGTGCGCGCCGCGCTGCTGGCGATCACCCTGCCGCTGGCGGTGGCCAGCAACAGCCGCTATGACGCAGTCGAGTTCGCCCTGGGCCGCACCCAGTTGGCCGAGCGGGTCAACGCGGGCATCTTCAGCGCCGACCGGGTGGCGCGGCCGAAGCCGGCGCCAGACGTGTACCTGGCCGCCGCCCAAGCCAATGGCGTGGCCCCCGGCCGCTGCCTGGTGGTCGAAGACAGCGCCACCGGCGCCACCGCCGCGCTCGCCGCCGGCATGCGCGTGCTGGGTTTTATCGGCGCCAGCCATATTCCTGCTGGGCACCAGGCCACCCTGGAGGCGCTGGGGGTGGAGGCGGTGTTCAGCCATATGCGCGAGTTGCCGGCGCTGGTGGCGGCGCGCTTGGCGTGAGGGCCCTTCGCCGCTACACCTCGATCCGCTCCACCTTCCCCACCAGCACGATGTAGCTCAGCGCCCCGAGCAACGCGGTGGCCGCCACGTAGGTGATCGGCAAGGCGAAGGAGTCGCCGGTGGCCAGGAAGCCAATCACCACCGGCGTGACGATCGCCGACAGGTTACCGATGAAATTGAACATCCCGCCGGTCAGCCCCAGCAGCCGTGCCGGGGCCAGGGTGGAAACCAGCGACCAGGTGATCGACGCCAGGCCGTTGCCAAAGAACGCCAGGGCTAGGCACGCCACCACCGCCGGGGTCGACTCCAGGTAATTGGCGCCGATGATGCTGGTGGAAATCAACAACCCGGCAATGATCGGCAGCTTGCGCGCCAGGCCCAGGCTGGCGCCGCGGCGGATCAACCAGTCGGAGAAGAACCCCGAGCACAGCACCCCGACGAACGCCGCCAGAAACGGCAACGACGCGAGCAGGCCAGACTTGATGAAGTCCATGTGGCGGTAGTTCACCAGGTAGGTGGGGAACCAGGTGAGGAAGAACCACAGCGTCGAGTTCAGGCAGAACTGCCCCAGGTAGATGCCCCACAGCTTGCGCTGGCTGAGCACCAGGGCGAGGTCGCGCCACTGGAACGGGGTTTTGCCCTTGGCGCGGGAAATATCCACCAGCCCGCCGCCCTGCTCGATCAACGCCAACTCGGCGGCGTTGGCGCCTTTGAAGTCCCGAGGTTCGCGATACACCACGTACCACACCAGCGCCCAGCCGATGCCGAGCACCCCGGTGACGACGAAGACCATGTGCCAACCGAAGGTGGTCTGCAGCCACGCCAGCACCGGGGTGAGAAACGCCAGGCCAACGAACTGCCCGCTGGTATAGAAGCCGATCGCCGAGGCGCGCTCGCGCTCGGGGAACCAGGTGGTCACCACCCGGCTGTTGATCGGGTAGGCCGGCGCCTCCAGCGCACCCACCGCCAGGCGCAGCACGAACAACGCGGCGAAGCTGCCGGCCATGCCGAGAAACACCGTGGCCAGCGACCACAGCGCCAGCGCGCCGGCATACAACAGCCGCGGCGGCACCCGGTCGACCAGCCAGCCGCCCGGGATCTGCATCGCCGCGTAGGTCCAGCCAAAGGCCGAGAAAATCAACCCGGCATGTACCGGGTCGATGCCCAGCTCGTGGGTCAGCGCCGGCGCGGCGATCGACAGGTTGCTGCGGTCGAGGTAGTTGATCACCACGGTGATGAACAACAGCAGCATGATGAAAAACCGCTTGCGGCTGGGGGCCGCGGCCGCCGAACCGGCGGCCTCGGAGAGAAACGAAGAACGCATCGGGGAGCACCTCTCAGGGGCAGATGAAAGCGGCAGGTGGCCGGTCGCAAACGATCAGCAAGCGCTTGCCGCTTAACCCATTACCACTCGGCGAAGCTGCCATCGGCATGGCGCCACACCGGGTTGCGCCAGCGGTGGCCGACCTGGGCGCGCTCGCGCACGTAGGCTTCGTTGATCTCGATGCCCAGGCCCGGCCCGGTAGGGATCTGCACATAGCCGTCGCTGTAGGCGAACACCTCAGGGTTGGCGATGTAGTCGAGCAGGTCGTTGCTCTCGTTGTAATGGATGCCCAGGCTTTGCTCCTGGATGAACGCGTTGTAGCAGTTGGCATCGAGTTGCAGGCAGGCCGCCAGGGCGATCGGGCCCAGCGGGCAATGCAGCGCCAGTGCCACGTCGTAGGCTTCGGCCATGGCGGCGATCTTGCGGGTTTCGGTGATGCCGCCGGCATGCGAGGCGTCGGGCTGGATGATGTCCACGTAGCCCTCGGCGAGGATGCGCTTGAAGTCCCAGCGCGAGTACAGCCGCTCGCCCAGGGCGATCGGCGTGCTCGACAGCGGCGCCAGCTCCTTGAGCGCTTCGGCGTTTTCGCTGAGCACGGGTTCTTCGATGAACATCAGGTTGTACTGCGCCAGCTCTTTGATCAGCACCTTGGCCATCGGCTTGTGCACACGGCCGTGGAAGTCCACGCCGATGCCGACGTTCGGGCCCACCGCGTCGCGCACCGCAGCCACGTTCTGCAGGCACAGGTCGACCTTGTCGAAGCTGTCGACGAACTGCAGCTCTTCGGTGCCATTCATTTTGATCGCGGTGAAGCCCCGGCCCACCGCCTCTCGGGCCATGCGCGCCGTGTCGGCTGGGCGGTCGCCGCCGATCCAGCTGTACACGCGGATGCGCTCGCGCACCTGGCCGCCGAGCAGGTCGCTGACCGCCACGCCCAAGGCCTTGCCCTTGATGTCCCACAGCGCCTGGTCGATGCCGGCCAGGGCGCTCATGTGCACCGCCCCACCGCGGTAAAAGCCGCCGCGGTAGAGCACCGTCCAGATGTCTTCGATGTTGCGCGGGTCCTTGCCGATCAGGTAGTCGGCAAGCTCTTCGACCGCGGCCGCCACGGTGTGGGCACGGCCCTCGACCACCGGCTCGCCCCAGCCGACCACACCTTCGTCGGTGTCGATCTTCAGGAAGCACCAGCGCGGCGGCACGATGAACGTGGTGAGTTGGGTGATCTTCATCGTTGTTGTCTCTCTTGTTGATTCGATGGGGGAGTAACCACGCGTGGGCCGGCTAGGCCGGGCGCAGGGCCCTGAACGCCGCCACATAACGCCGGGCGCGCTGGCGGACTTCTTCAGGCGCCAACCCCGGGGTGAACAGCCCGGACCCCAGCCCGAAGCCCTTGGCCCCGGCCTGGGCGTAGGCCTGCAGGTTATCGGTGTTGATGCCCCCCACCGGCACCAGCGCGGTGCCCTTGGGCAGCACCGCCAGCCAGGCCTTGAGCGCCGCCGGCGGCAGCGCTTCGGCGGGGAACAGCTTGAGCACGTCGGCGCCGTGTTCCAGCGCCATGAACGCCTCGCTGGGGGTGGCCACCCCCGGCGCCAGGTACAGCCCGGCGGCCTTGGCCGCCACCAGCACCCGCGCATCGCAGTGCGGCATCACGATTAACTGGCCACCGGCGGCCTTGACCTGCTCGACCTGGGCCGGGCTCATCACCGTGCCGGCGCCGACCACGCAGTCGGCCGGCAGGCTGTCGCGCAGCAGGCGGATGCTGGCGTAAGGCTCGGGCGAGTTGAGCGGCACTTCGATCAGGCGAAAGCCTTCCTGGTACAGCACCTCACCGATCGCGACCGCCTCGGCGGGCACCAGCCCACGGAGAATGGCGATCAGGCCATTGCTGGCCATGGCGTGTTCGAGCATGGCAACGCTCCTGTTCAAGGTTGAATAAGCCCAGCGGCTTCGGCCACTGCCCACAAACCGTGTTCGGTGGCCTGGGCGGCAATGCCCGCGAGGCCGAACCCGGCGTGCTCGAGGGCATGGGCGTAACGCTGGCAAAGGGTTTGGCTGCCGATCAGGTACGCCGCCGGCAGGCTCGGCTGTTGGCGCTTGAGGGCGCGGGCCAGGGCTTGCACCTCGTGGCCGATGAACAGCCCGGAGAGGTAGTCGGCCTGCTGCGCGCCATCGAGCACGCCGGTCAAGCCCAGCGCGCGGGCACTGAAGGCAGTCGACAGCGGCCCCAGCTCACCGGCGTCGCTGAGCGCCACGTGCAAGCCGCGCTCGAACGCCGGCGCCTGGAACGGCTCGCCCTGGCGCAAGGTGCGGCCCAGGATGCTGTGGGCGCAGGCCACCGCGTACAGCTCGCCGGTCATGAAGGTGTCGAAGTGTTCGATGCAGCCCTCGCGCACCCGCACCCACTTGCTGTGGCTGCCGGGCAAGCCCACCAGCAGCGGCGCTTGCCGGGCGGCCTCAGGCAGCGATTGCAGCAGGCCGAGAACTTGGGTTTCTTCACCGCGCATCACGTTCGGCAGCAGGCCCTGCTGCAGCACCCCCGGCACGATGTGCAGGGTATGCCCGCCACGGGTGCGCAGGGTTTGCAGGCGCTGGCCGAGGTCCGCCACCCGCGCCGGCGCCGGGCAGTAGGGCGCCTCGCGCCAGCCCTGGGCGCTGCCGACCATGCCACAGGCGATCACCGGCACGCCCTCGGCGAGCCAGTCGCCGCAGGCCTGTTCGAAGGCGCTGTCGAAGTCATTGCCATCAGGCAAATGCATGATGCCGTGGGCCGAGCCACGCTGGGCCAGCAATTGGCCGCCAGCGCCCAGGCAATAGGCGCGCAAGGAAGACGTGCCCCAGTCCAGGGCGATCAAACGAGGCTGCATCACTTCACCTGTGTGTTGTTTTTGGGGGTGGGTGCATAAAACGACTATACCCCCGCCGTCAGCGAAATCTCAATATGTAATTATCAATCCCATATTATGGGATGCAAACATCCCTGCTTTCGTCCAAGCCAACCACCGGAAACTGCAAAACCCTCGGCCCGCCACGGCCTAGGATGGTCAGCACACGAGCCAGAACAGGAACAACAGCCATGCTCGCTACCCCACCCGCCGCCGCGCCGGTCACCCTGGCGATTGCCGGCCACCCCGAGCGCTTTACCGTGAACCGGGTGTTTTGCCTGGGCCGCAACTACCACTGGGGCGCCGCCAGCGCCGCTGACCACAGCGCGCCGCCGTTGTTTTTCATGAAGCCCACCAGCGCGGTGGTCGAGGCCAGCGGCCAGGTACCGTTCCCGCCGGGCACCGAGGAGTTCTGCCATGAGATCGAGTTGGTGGTGGCGCTCGCCGAAGGCGGCTTCGCCATCGACCCGGCCCAGGCCCTGGGCCACGTGTGGGGCTACGCCGCCGGGCTCGACCTGACCCGCCGCGACCTGCAAACCCGGGCCAAGGCCGAGGGGCAATCGTGGGAAGCGGCCAAGGCCTTCGACGCCGCCGCGCCGATCGGCACGCTGGTGCCCGTGGCCGAGTGCGGCCACCCCAGCGCCGGTGAGGTGTGGCTGAACGTCAACGGCGAGCCACGCCAACGCGGCGACCTGGCGCAGATGATCACCCCGGTGGCCGAGGCCATCGCCCTGCTCTCACGCTACCTGCTACTGCAACCCGGCGACCTGATCATGACCGGCACCCCGCCCGGGGTCGCCGCCTTGCAGCCCGGCGATGTGATCAGCGCTGGCGTAACCGGCGTGGGTCAACTACAGGTACAGGTCGGCCCTCGCCTCTGATTCAGTACAAGGAGAACACCCATGACCACCCCTACCCCCATCGCCCTGGTCACCGGCGCCGGCAGCGGCATTGGCCGCGCGGTCGCCTTGGCGCTGCTCGAAGACGGCTTCACCGTGGTACTCGCCGGGCGCCGCCCGGAGCCGCTGCAGGCCCTGGTTGACCAAGCCCTCGGCCAAGGCCAGCAAGCCTTGGCGGTGCCCACCGACGTACGCGACGCGGCCAGCGTCGAGGCGCTGTTCGCGACCATCGAGCGCACCTACGGCCGGCTGGATTTTCTCTTCAACAACGCTGGCGTGAATGCCCCGGCGGTGCCGATCGATGAGCTCGACCTGGCCGCCTGGCACAACGTGCTCGACACCAACGTGACCGGGGTTTTCCTCTGCGCCCGCGGTGCCTTCGGGCTGATGCGCCGCCAGCAACCCCAAGGCGGGCGAATCGTCAACAACGGGTCGATCTCGGCGCACACGCCCCGGCCGTTCACCGCACCCTACACGGTGAGCAAGCACGCGGTGCTGGGGCTGACCAAAACCCTGGCGCTGGACGGCCGTGAGTTCGACATCGCCTGCAGCCAGATCGACATCGGCAACGCCCTCACCGAGCTGTCCGAACGGATGACCCGCGGCGTGCGCCAGGCCAACGGCGAAACCGCGGTGGAGCCGATGTGCGACGTGCAGCACGTGGCCGACGCGGTGCGCTATATCGCCCAGCTGCCACTGAGCGCGAACGTGCTGAACATGACCGTGATGGCGACCAAGATGCCCTTTGTCGGCCGTGGTTGAGCCTGACTTCAGGGCCCTTCGCCCTCCCATAACCCAGGTGCCGCAGCGAATGAAACCCACCGTCCTGCAACTTTCCGCCATCCTCATCCCCAGCATCCGCGACGCCCTGGCCGAGCGTTTCGACCTGCACCGCTGGTTCGAGGTGCAAGACAAACCGGCCTTTCTCGCCGAGCACGCAGCGCGTATTCGCGCGGTGATCACCGGCGGCCACACCGGCATCAGCCGCGAGCTGATGGAACAGTTGCCCAACCTCGAGCTGATCACCGTCAATGGCGTTGGCACCGACGCGGTCGACCTTGCCTATGCCCGCGACCGTGGCATCCAGGTGTGCGCCACCCTCGGCGCGCTCACCGAAGACGTGGCCGACCTCGCCATCGGCCTGCTGCTCAGTGCCTGCCGCGGCATCGCCACCAGCGACCGTTTTGTCCGCTCCGGCCAGTGGGCCAGCAGCCCCACGCCGCTGGCGCCGCTGCCCCTGGCCCGGCAGTTCTCCGGGATGCGCATCGGCATCGTCGGCCTGGGCCGGGTCGGCCGCGCGGTGGCCGTACGCGCCGCGGCGTTTGGCTGCCCGATCGCCTACACCGACCTGAGTGCCATCAACGATGTGCCCTATGAATTCGTGCCCAGCCTGCTGGCCCTGGCCGCGCGGAGCGACGCGCTGATCGTGGCCGCCGCCGCCGACCAGGCCGAGGGCATCATCGATGCCGCGGTGCTCAAGGCCTTGGGCCCCGAGGGCTACCTGATCAACATCGCCCGCGGCAAGCTGGTCAACGAACCCGACCTGCTGCAGGCCTTGGCCGCCGGCACGATCGCCGGCGCCGGGTTGGACGTGTTCGCCGCCGAGCCCAACGTGCCCACCGCGCTGTTCGCGAACGAGGCCGTGGTGCTGCAACCGCACCGCGCCAGCGCCACCGTGCAAACCCGTACGCGCATGGGCCAGATGGTCATCGCCAGCCTCGACGCGGTGTTCGCCGGGCAGGTGCCGGCAGGCAAAGTGGTGTAGGCGAACGGTGGCGATAAATATCCGTATACCCCTATAAAAAACCCTAATCCTCACCGATCGGAGATGGCTTGACGCTATTACGCGGCGACCGGGATAGTCGGGGCACACCCTGATTGCCTTGGAGCCGCGCCATGCCAAACCGCCCCACCCTCTCCCGCCTCGTTGCCGCCCTGGCCCTGGCCGGCCTCGCCAGCCAGGCAATGGCCGCCGAAACCCTGCGCCTGGCCCACGCCTCGAGCAGCGACAGCCTGATCAACCAGGCCATGACCCGCTTCGCCGAGCAAGTGGAAACCCAAACCCACGGCGAGCTGCACGTGCAGGTGTACCCCGACGGCCAACTGGGCGATGAAGCACCGATCGTCGACTCGGTCGGCGCCGGCGCCATCGACATCGGCCTGGGTGGCGCGGTAGACGGCATCGAACCCAAGCTCAACGCGCTGTCGCTGCCGTTCCTGTTCAAAGACGCCGCCAGCGTGCACGCTTACCTCGACAGCGCCGCCGGGCAAAAACTGCTGGCCATGGGCGAGCCCCACGGCTTCAAGATGCTCGGCGCGCTGGACTCGGGCTTTCGCCAGTTCGCCAACAGCAAGCACCCGATCAAGGAACCGGCCGACCTCGCCGGCCTGAAGGTACGCACCCCGCCGAACCCGGTGATCCTCGCCACCATCAAGCAACTGGGCGCGCTGGGCCAGTCGATCCCCTTCGGTGAGGTGTACACCTCGCTGCAGTCGGGCGTGGTCGATGGCGTAGAGCCCGAGCTGCGCGACTTCAACGACCAGAAGTGGTACGAGGTGGCCAAGTACGTGTCGATGGCCAACTACATCTGGTCGGCGAACTTCTGGTTCATCAACAAGGACAAGTACGACGCCCTGCCTGAAGCCGAGCGCAAGGTGCTCGACCAGGCCGCGGCCGACACCACCAGTTGGTATCGCGCCCAGCTCGACAGCGTGTACAGCCAGATCGAGACCAAGATGAAGGGCCAGGGCGTGGCCTTCAACCCGGTCGACAGCAGCGCGTTCCAGGCCAAGGTGGGCCCGGTGTACGAGCAATTCGGCAAGGCCTGGGGCACGGATTTCGTCACCACGCTGCGCAAAGACGCACAAGGCCAGTAATTATGTCGATCACCCTGCATCCCGAAGCGCCGCCGCGCTCGCTGGCCGAGCGCGTGCTTGGCGGGCTGGGGGCGGTGATGTTCTGCATCACCTTCCTGGCCACCCTGGCCGGCGTGTTCTCGCGCTACTTCAACCTGCACGGCTTTGAATGGTCGTTCGAAATCGCCACCCTGTCGTTCATCTGGGTGACCTTCATTGGTGCGGTGATCGCCGAGCTGCGCCATGAGAACGTGCGCTTCCAGGGCGTGGTGCAGTTGCTGCCGCCCAAGCTGCAGTTGGCCCTGGACGCCTTCGCCAGCGCCGGGCTGCTGGTGATCGCAGGCTGGCTGCTGTACAGCGGCAGTGCCTTCCTTGCCCGCTCGGCCTGGCTGCCGACGCCCGTGCTGCGCTGGCCGGCGGGGCTGTCGACGCTGGCGCTGGTGAGCGCCGCGGCGATGCTGGCGATCATTGCCATCGTGCGCCTGGTCCGCCGCCTGCGCGGCATCGGGGGTGGCGCATGACCGTCGCGATCCTGTTCCTGGCCTTCGTGCTGTTGCTGATCGCCGGCCTGCCGGTGGTCTGGGCGATGGCCGGCGGCACCGTGGCCGCGCTGGTGCTGGGCGACCTGCACCTGCCGTGGGCCTGGCTGGCCCAGCAAACCCTGCGCGGGGCGGATTCCTCCACCCTGGCGGCGATCCCGTTGTTCCTGCTGGCCGGTGAGTTGATGAACCGCGGCGGCCTGACCCACCGCATCATGCGCGTGGCCGAGCATATCTTCGGCCGGGTGCAGGGCGGCCTGGGCCTGGTCAACGTCGCCACGGCGTTCGTCTACGGCGGCCTGACCGGCTCGGCCACCGCCGACACCGGCACGGTGGCCAAGGTGATGATCCCGGTGATGGAAGAACGCGGCTACCCGCGTGCCTTCGCCGCGGCGGTGACCGCCGCCTCCGGCACCCTGGGCATCATCGTGCCGCCGAGCGTGATCCTGATCATGTACGGCGTGCTCACCAACACCTCGATCGGCGGGCTGTTCATGGCCGGCGTGCTGCCGGGCATCCTGCTGGCGGCGGCGTTCATGCTCACCGCGTATATCGTCGGCCGGCGCAACGGCTACCCCAAGGCCGAAGGCCGCATGGACTGGCCAGGCCTGGCGCGCGATGTACGCGGCGCGTTGCCGGCGCTGATCATGCCGGTGATGGTGCTGGGCTCGATCGTCAGCGGCCTGGCCACCGCCACCGAGGCGGCGTCGTTGTCGGTGCTGTACGCGCTGGCCGTGGGCACGCTCATCTACCGCCAACTGCGCTGGGCCGACATGCTGCCGGCGATCGTCGAGGCGGTGACCATCACAGGTTCGGTGATGATCATCATGGCCGTGGCCATGCCGTTCGGCTGGATCCTCACCTTCGAACTGGTGCCGCACACGGTGGCCTCGTGGATCACCCAACTGCACACCGGGCCGATCGTTACCATCCTGCTGGTGATCCTGGTGCTGAAGGTGGTGGGCTTCTGGCTCGACCTCGGCCCGGCGATGATCATCCTCGCGCCGATCCTGGTGCCGGTGGCCAAGGCGGCGGGCTTCGAGCCCTACCAGATTGGCTTGCTGTTCACCATGACCCTGGGCTGGGGGCTGTTCACCCCACCGATCGGCACCAATATCTTCGTGGTGTGCAACGTGGGCCGGGTCGACATCGGCTCGGTGTCCAAGCACCTGGTGCCGTTCTGGATCGCCACCGCCGGCGCCATCGCCCTGTTGATCGCTTTCCCCGCCTTGAGCGGCTGGCTGCCCCGCGTGATGGGCTACTGACCTTCTTCTGACTGTTCGAGACTGACATGAAACATTTGATCGGTGGAATTTCCAGCGCCGGCCGCGCTTTGCCTGAAATCAACGGCCAGGCCTTCAGCGTGGCGCGTTCCCACGGCCCCTGGCTGTGGGGCAACGACGGCGAACGCTACCTCGACACCGCCATGGGCTTTGGCGCGACCATGCTCGGCCACGCCCACCCGGCGGTGGTCGACGCGATCTGCCGGGCGGCCAGCAACGGCCTGATGCCGAGCTTTGCCCACGGCCTGGAAGAACAGGCCGCGGCGAGCCTGGCGAGCTTCACCGGGCCGCTGTCGCAGGTGGTGTTCGTCAACACCGGCAGCGAAGCGGTGCACCTGGCCTGCCGGGTGGCGCGCGCCGCCACCGGGCGCCAGCAGGTGGCCAAGTTCGCCGCCGGTTACGACGGCTGGTTCGACGCCGTGGCCTTTGGTAACGCCGGCAGCGCCGCGGCCGCCATGGCCGGCCCGCGGCCACAGCAGAACGGCATGTGGCTGCTGCGCTACAACGACTTCGACGACGCCGAGCGGTTGTTCCAGGACTGCCCCGAGCTCGCCGCGGTGGTGGTCGAGCCGGTGCTGGCCAACGCCGGTTGCGTGGCGCCGGCGCCGGGCTACCTCAAGCACCTGTGCGAAGTCGCCCACCGCCACGGCGCGCTGGTGATCCTCGACGAAGTGCTGATGGGCTTTCGCCTGCAGGCCGGCTTGAGCGGCCACCTGCTCGGCGCCGACGCCGACATCGCCACCGTCGGCAAGGCCATCGGCAGCGGCATGCCGGTGGCCGCGGTGGTCGGCAAGCCCGAGGTGATGGCGGTGCTCACCGACGGCCGCGCCAACCGCGCCGGCACCTACAACGGCGCGCCGCCGGCCTGCGCCGCGGTGATCGCCACGCTCGAGCAACTGCGCCACCAGGACTATCCCGCCCTGCTCGCCGCCGGCGACGCTACCCGCGCGCGCATCGCGCAAGCGTTCGCTGAGCACGGCCAGAGCGTGTGCAGCAGCGGTTATGGCTCGGTGTTCACCTTCTGGCAAGGCAGCGTAGTACCGCAAACCTACCAGCAGGCGGCGGCCTGTGCCGACCAAGGCTGGACCGAACGCCTGCACGCCGCCTTGCGCGGGCAACAGGTGCTGAGCATGCCGTTCGCCTTTGGCCGCGCCTACCTGACCTTCGCCCACGGCGCCGCCGAGCTGGAGCGCTTGGTAGAGGGCTACCGCGCCGCCGCGCTGAGCCTGGCCTGACGCGGCTCAGGCCGAGCGTGCCATGCCCTGCTGAAACTGCTCGCGGATGTACTGCGCCAAGCGCCGGGTGTTCAGCCGGGCGTCGGCCGGCACCACCAGCGCCAGGTCGAGGTCGGGCAGCGCCGGCAGGCGTGGGTCGTTGCCAAGGATGCGCCAGCCAGCCGGGATCACCGAGGCCGGCAAGGCGCTGATGGCCATGCCGGTGCGCACCGCGTGCAACACGCCGGGCAAGTGCGACGAGGCGCTGACCACCCGCCACGGCGTGCCGGCGCGGTCCAGCGCTTCAAGGATGCGCGGGCGCGCCCGGCAGGTGTCGGCGAACAGCGACAGCGGCAGCACTGCACCGGCCTCAGGCGCCGCGCCCGGGGCCGCGCACCAAAGTTGTGCTTCGCTGCGCAGGTACTCGCCGTTATCGCGGTCGCTGGCGCGGGTGAGGATCGCCAGGTCGATACTGCCTTCGCCGAGCATCGCCTCCAGGCGGGTGGAGAAGTCGCAGATCACCTCCAACTGCACGTGGGGGTAGCGCGCGCCAAAGCCCTGCATCAACTCGCAGCCGATCGATTCGAGGTAGTCATCGGGCATGCCGATGCGCAGGCGGGTGGCCTCTGGGGTGCATTGCAGGGCCATCAGCGCTTCGTCTTCGAGCATCTGGATGCGCCGCGCGTAGCCGATCAACCGCTCACCCTGTTCGGTCAACGCCACGCCCCGGCGCGAACGTTCCACCAGCTTGCAGCCGAGGCGGTCTTCGAGCCGGGCAAGCATCAGCGACACCGCCGCCTGGGTTTTGCCGATCCGTTGGCCGGCGGCGGTAAAGCCGCCATGGTCGATGACCGCCACAAAGGCGGCCAGGGCATCGGTGTCGAGGTGGCGCATGGGAGGTGTTACCTGAAAGAGCAAGACCCGAAGGTGGTGCAAGCTTCGTTCCAGTGTGGGTTTTACCGGCCTTGGCCGGGCCCGACAGGCCTCCCAGGAATTTGCAATGTTGCTTCTAATGGGATGTTCTTAAAGTATTTTGCGGCGCGCATGGCCTGACTGGCCCCTCGCCCGGCACCGCCGGAGTGCCGGACCACGGCCTCCCACCAGATTTGTGTGAGTATTTGATTTACATGGCAACACAGAACCCGTGGGAGGCCGGCTGTGCCGGGCGATAGGCCGGAAAACCTACCCCACCCCTTGCAGAATCAACACCGCCGCCCGCTCCGCCACGGCCATCACCGCGCCCTGGATGTTCCCCGAGACCATGCTCGGGATCACCGACGCATCGACCACCCGCAAGCCGGCCAGGCCGTGCACGCGCAACTCGGCGTCGACCACCGCCAGCGGCCCCTCGCCCATCCGGCAGGTGCCGATCGGGTGGTAGATGGTCTGGCCGTTGGCGCGGGCGTAGGCCAGCCACTGTTCATCGCTGAGGGTTTCGGCGCCTGGGCTGGTCTCGGCCTCGAGGTAGTCACGCAGGGCGGGCTGGTTCACGATGTCCCGGGCCATTCGCATGCCGCCGATCAGGCTGCGGCGGTCTTGCTCGTCGGCGAGAAAGTTCGGCTTGATCGCCGGCATCTGCTCCGGGTCGGCGCTCTGGATGTGAATGCTGCCGCGGGAAGTGGGCCGCAACTGGCTTACGCCAATGGTCATGCCCGGGTGGCGGTCGAGGATGCGCTCGGCGGCGTTGGCGTAACTGGCGTGCACGAAGAAATACTGCACGTCTGGGCTGGCCATGGCCGGCTGGGTCTTGACGAAGCCATGCACCAGCCCAGTGCCCAGCGTGAGGATGCCGGTGCGCCGGCTGAAGTACTCGGCCACCGCCAGGCCCAGGCGCCAGCCGCGGGCCATCTGGTTGAGGGTCAGGGTGTTGTTCAGGCGCCAGTTCATCCGCGTGGCGAAGTGGTCGATGTAGTTTTCCCCGACCCCGTCGAGGCGGTGCCGCTGCGCGATGCCGGCGGCCCGCAGCACGTCGGCGCGGCCGATGCCGGACAGCTCGAGCAGTTGCGGGCTTTGGATGGCGCCGGCGCAGAGGATCACTTCACGGCGGGCGGTGGCGCTGTGCAACTGGCCGCCTTGGCGGTAGCGCAGGCCAGTGCAGCGCGTACCGGCCAGCTCCAGCGCCAGCACCTGGGCGCCGGTGATCACCGCCAGGTTGGCGCGCTGGCGGGCCGGTTTGAGGTAACCGTCGTAGGCACTCCAGCGCCGCCCGGCCTTCTGGAACACCTGGTAGTAGCCAAAACCCTCCTGGGCCTGGCCGTTGTAGTCGTGGTTGCGCGGCTGCCCGGCTTGCTCGGCGGCCTGCAGAAAGGCACTGGCCACCGGGTAGCGCTCACTCACCTGGTGCACCTGCATCGGCCCGTGCTGGCCCCGCTCGGGGCCGCCCTGGGCATAGGCCTCGAACTGGCGAAAGTACGGGGCCAGGTTCTGGTAGTTCCAGCCCTTGGCGCCGGCCTGCTCCCAGGCGTCGTAATCCCCTGGCTGGCCGCGCACGTAGATCATCCCGTTGATCAAGGTCGAGCCGCCCAGGCCCTTGCCGCGCGGCACGGCGATCACCCGCTGGTCGGTGTTGGCCTCCGGCGCGGTCTGGAAGCGCCAGTTGAAGCGGCGGTCGACCAACAGCTTGCTGAACCCGGCTGGGATCGGCAGCCAGAAGCCCTTGGGCTCGCCGCCGGCCTCGAGCACCAGCACCTGGTGCTGGCCCGAAGCGCTGAGGCGGTTGGCAAGGATGCAACCGGCGGTGCCACCGCCGACGATGATGTAGTCGTACGTGCTCATGCCCGGCCCTGCCCGCTGGGCGCGCCCATCGCCGTGGCCATCAGCTCGACCTGGCACAGCAGCATCGGCAGGCCCGGCTGGATACGGCAGCCACGCGCCGCGGCGGCCTGCAACAGCGGGGTGTGCACCGGCTGCATGATGATCTCGGCCACCACTTGCTCGGGGCTCAGCCGCTCGGCGTGACAGGGCAAGGGGTCGTGCTCGCGCAGCCCCAGCGAGGTGGCATTGACCACCAGGGCATGGCCGCTCGGGTCACCGCTGCCCCGCGCCACCGGCAACGCCGGGTACGCTTGGCGCAGCCGTTGCAGGAGGTCTTCGGCCTTGGCGGCGGTACGGTTGGCGACCGTCAGGCGGGCGATGCCGGCCTCGGCCAGGGCGAAGGCAATGGCATTGGCGGCGCCGCCGGCACCGGCCAGGTACACGCTCATGCCCGCCGGCTCGATGCCCTCCTGGCGCAACCCGGCAACAAAGCCCAGGCCGTCGAGCATCTCGCCGACCAGCTCGCCGGCGGCGGTACGGCGCACCGCATTGACCGCGCCGATCGCCCGGGCATGGGCGCTGGCGCGATCACACAAGGCGAGCATCGCGCTTTTGTGCGGCACGGTGACGATAAACCCTTCGAGGTTGGCCAGCCCGCGCAAGCCCTGCACGGTGGCCGCCAACGCCTCGGCGGGTACATGAAACGGCACCATCACCCGGTCTTGGCCCCGGCGGCGAAACAGCGCGTTGATGGCCTGGGGGGTTTTCACGTGGTGGATCGGGTCGGCGATGATCGCGTACAGCCGGGTGTTGCCGGAAATCTCTGTCGGTATGCTCATGTTCATGCCTGCTCGCGCGGGCCCGGTGGCCCGCGGTGGGCGGCCCGCTGCGGGCCGGAAGGGCTCAGCGCATCAACCAGCCGCCGGCCACGTCGATCACCTGGCCGGTGACGAAATCACTCTCGGCGCTGGTGAGAAAACACGCTGCATCGGCCACCTCGCGCGGCTGGCCCAAACGCCGCAGCGGGGTTTGCTCGACGATTGCCTGGTTCAGTTCGGCGGCCACGCTTTGCAGCAAGGGCGTTTCGATCCGCCCCGGGGCCAAGGCGTTCACGGTGATCCCATACGGCCCCAGCTCACCGGCCAGGTGCCGGGTAAAGCCGATCAGCGCCGCCTTGGTCGCGCTGTAGTGGACGGCTACCAGCGGCAGGTAGGCACTGCCAGCCACCGACGACATGCTCACGATGCGGCCAAAACGCCGCTCGACCATGCCCGGGCTGAGCAGCCGCGCCAGGTTGAAGGCACCGGTCAGGTTGATCCCCACCACCCGGTTCCACTCCTCGGCGCTCATCTCCCAGATCGGCGCCGCGCGCCCCTGGTGCTTGGGCGATACCCCGGCGTTGTTGATCAGCGTATCAATCGGCCCCAGCGCTTCGGCCAGCCGCGCGCAGGCCCGCTCGCACTGGCCGTAGTCGGCGACGTCAGCCTGCCACCAGGCCGCGCGGTGGCCTTGCTGTTGCAGGTGCAGGGCTTGCTGTTCGGCGCGCGCGGGGTCGGCGTCGAGCACCGCGACCGCGGCGCCCTCCTCGGCATAGCGTTGGGCGATCGCCGCGCCAATGCCACTGCCGGCGCCCGACACCAGCACCACCCGGCCTTGGTGGCGGCTCATGGGTTCACCTCCAGCATCACTTTGCCGATGTGCTGGCTGCTTTCCATCAGCCGGTGGGCCGCGGCCACCTCGGCCAGGGCGAAGGTGCTGTGGATCACCGGCCGGCATTGCCCGGCGGCCAGCAGCGGCCAGACCTGCTCACGCAAGGCGCGGGCGATGTTGGCTTTGTCCTGGCGGCTGCGCGGGCGCAGGGTCGAGCCGGTAAAGGTCAGGCGCTTGAGCATGATCGGCAGCGCATCGAGCTCCAGCCGGCTGCCCTCGAGAAAGGCGATTTGCACCAGCCGCCCTTCCAGCGCCAACGCGCCGAGGTTGCGCGAGATGTACCCGCCGCCGACCATGTCGAGGATCATGTTCAGCCCCTGCCCTTGGCTGAACTGCGCGGCGGCCTCGGTGAAGTCTTGCTCGCGGTAGTTGACCGCGCGCTCGGCGCCCGCGGCCAGGCAGGCCTGGCATTTTTCCGCGGAGCCAGCGGTGGCCAGCACCCGCGCGCCAAAATGCCGGGCCAACTGGATGGCGGTCAGGCCGATGCCGCTGCTGCCGCCATGCACCAGCAGGGTTTCAGCGGCCTGCAAGTGGCCGCGCTCGAACAGGTTGGTCCACACCGTGAAGTAGTTTTCCGGCAGCGCCGCCGCCTCAAGCAGGCTCAACCCGGGCGGCACCGGCAAGCAGTGCTCGGCCGGCGCCACGCAGTACTCGGCATAGCCGCCGCCCGGGGTCAGCGCGCACACCGTGTCGCCCACCTGCCAAGGGCCGGCGCCGGCGCCCAGCGCGACCACCTCGCCGGCCACCTCCAGCCCGAGCAAGGGCGAGGCGCCGGGGGGTGGCGGGTAGCTGCCGGAGCGTTGCAGCACGTCGGGGCGGTTGACCCCGGCGTAGGCCACGCGAATCAGTACATCCCCCGGCCCCGGCGTGGGCCGCGCGCCTTCGGCCAGGCGCAGGCACTCGGCGGTGCCGCCGGCGCCGTGGTCGATATGCCGCATGGTAGTGGCTGGCATGTGTCTCTCCTGTTCAGTCAAAGGCCCAGGTAGGCGCGTTTTACATGGGGGTTGTCGAGCAGCTCCTGGCCGCTGCCGCTGAGCACCACCGCGCCGTTCTCCAGCACGTAGCCGCGGTGGGCGATGCGCAGGGTGTGGACGATGTTCTGCTCGACGATCAGCACCGTGGTGCCCAACGCGAGGATCTTGTCGATGATGCCGAACACCTGCGAAACCAGCAGCGGCGAGAGCCCCAGCGAAGGCTCGTCGAACATCAGCAACTTGGGCTCGGCCATCAGCCCGCGGGCGATGGCGACCATCTGCTGTTCGCCACCGGAGAGCGACCCGGCCAGTTGCCCAAGGCGCTCGCGTACCCGGGGGAATAGCTCCAGCACTTGCTCCAGGCGCTGCTGGTGGCCGGCCCGGGCCCGGCGCTTGTAGGCGCCCATCAGCAGGTTGTCGCGCACGCTGATGAACGGGAACAACTGCCGCCCTTCGGGGATCAGGGTGATGCCCGCGTCGACCACCTGGTCGGGGCGCCGGCCGTCGAGGCGCTGGCCTTCGAATTCGATGCTGCCCTGGGTCGGCTTGACCAACCCGCAGAGGCTGCGCAGGGTGGTGGTCTTGCCGGCGCCGTTGGCGCCGACGATGGTTACCACCTCGCCGGCATTGACCTCGATGCTCACCCCACGCAGCACCTCGGTGCGGTCGTAGCCGGCGTGTACGTTGTCGAGCTTAAGCATGGCTGTACTCCTTGCCCAGGTAGGCCTCGATCACCAACGGGTTGCTGACCACGTCTTGCGGCGCGCCCTCGATCAACAGCGCGCCCGAACTGATCACCACGATCCGATCAGACAAACTCATGGTGGCCTGCATGATGTGCTCGATCATCAGCACGCTGACCCCGGCATCGCGCACCCGGCGGATGATCTCGATGGCCTTGGCCACGTCGGTGGGGTTGAGCCCGGCCATCACCTCATCGAGCAGCAGCACCCGCGGCCGGGTGGCCAGGGCGCGGGCCATCTCCAGGCGCTTCATGCCGCCCACGGTGAGGTTGCGCGCGCGGCTGTCGAGCAGCGCGGTGAGGTCGGTCATCGCCGCCACTTCACTGGCGATCGCCCGGGCCTGGCGCGGGTCACCGGTGTGCATGAAGGCGCCGAGCATGATGTTCTCGCACACGCTGAGGTCGGCGAACGGCTGCACGATCTGAAAGGTCCGGCCAATCCCGGCCACGGCGAACTGCGCCGGGCTGCCGGGGGTCACCCACTGGCCGGCGGCGTTGCGCACCTTCACCTGGCCCTGGCTGGGCAGCAAAAAACCCGAGAGCTGGTTGAACACCGTGGTTTTGCCGGCGCCATTGGGGCCGATCACGCCCACGATCTCGCCTTCGTTGAGGGTCAAGGACACATCGTTGGTGGCGTGCAGGCCACCGAAAAACTTGTGCAGGTGCTCGGCCACCAGGATCGGCTCGCCAGGCCGCGCGATGGCCGCCGTGGCGGGCGCGGGCGGCGCCGGCAGTGGCGCCTCGGCCTTGCCACCGGGCAGGCGGTCGACCCAGGCCAGCAGCCGCCCACCAAAACGCCCAACGATACCCTGCGGGATGGTCAGCACCACCGCCACCAGCACCACGCCGTACACCAGCCCATGCACGCCGCTGCCCAGGTTGCCCAGCCAGCCGCGCGCCAGTTCCGCTAGCGGCAGCACCAGCAACGTGCCGATCAGCGGGCCCGACACCGTGCCCAGCCCGCCGATCAGGGCGAACATGGCGATCTGGATCGACAGCTCAAGGGAGAACATCGCCCCCGGCTCGATGAAGGTCAGGTACATCGCATGGAAGCTGCCAACCAGGCTGGTGAGGAACGCCGAGATCATCACCGCGGCAAGTTTGACCTTCACCGCGCTGACGCCCACCGCCTGGGCGGCGTCTTCGCGTTCGCGCACGGCGATCAGGTAATAACCCAGGCGCGAATGCTTGAGCCGGTGCGCCACATACAGGGTGACCAGCAAAAAGCCAAAGGCGATCAACAGGTACGGCCAGCGCTGGCGGAACAGCATCCACTCAACGCCCATCTTCAGCGGCACCGCCAGGCCGGCGGCGCCACCGGTAAGGCCTTGCTGGTTGATCGCCAACAGGCGGACCACCTCCAGCACGGCGATGGTCGCCAGGGCAAAAAACGGCCCGCGCAGGCGAAAACACGGCCAACTGATCACCACCGCCAGCAGGGTCGAGAGCAGCGCGCCGGCGAACATCCCCAGCCACGGGCTGAGCTGCAGATGCATCACCAGCAAGGTCGCCACGTAGGCGCCGACGCCGTAGAACACCGCGTGGCCCAGCGACAGTTGCCCGGCGAAGCCGCCGACGATGTTCCACGCCGTGGCCAGCGCGGCATAGCTGCACACCAGGATGAAGATATGCAAAACGAACGGCGAACCGATCGCCAACGGTACGGCCAGCAGCATCGACAGCGCCAGCAGGCCGAGGTAGGTACGCGGGTGGGTCAGGTTCATGGCCAAGCTCCTTATTCAGACCCACGCCCCGCACCGAACAGGCCGGTGGGGCGAAAAATCAGGATGCCGAGGAAGATCAGGAAGTACACGACCTCCTTCAGGTCGGGGGCGATGTAGAAGCCGGCGAGGCTGTCGACGACGCCGATCAGCAGCGAGCCGAGCAGCGCGCCGCCCAGGCTGCCCAGCCCACCCAGCACCACGATGACGAAGGCGGTGAGCACGAAGAACGTGCCCACGGTGGGGAACACCGGGTATTGCGGGGCGATCATCCCAGCCGCCAGGCCCAGGCAGGCGCACCCCAGGCCAAAGGCGAAGATGTAGATGTTCTTCACGTTCACCCCCATCAACTGCGCGGCGTTGCGGTGCTGGGCGGTGGCGCGCACCGCGCGGCCGAGGAAGGTGCTGTGCAAAAACCAATGCAGCGCCCCAACCAGCGCCAGCGCCACCACGAAGGTCAGCAACTGCCCGCTACTGGCGCGTAAAAAGCCCAGGCTGACGGTGCCGGTACCCAACCCGGAGGGGTTGCTGACGCTGTACACGTCGGCGCCGAACAACAGCAGCGCGGCGTTCATCAGGGCGATCGACACCCCCACCGTGGCGAAAATCTGGATGTGCCCCTCGGCGCTCAGCAGCGGCTGGATGATGAACCGCTGCATCGCCGCGCCCAGGCAGAACAGCACCACCACCACCGGCACGATGGCGGCGTAAGGGTGCAGGCCCAGGTGCTGGTTGAGCAGGTACACCGCGTACAGGCCGATCATCAGGAACTCGCCGTGGGCGAAGTTCACCACCCGCACGATGCCGAAGATCAGCGTCAGGCCAATACTGATGATCGCCAGGGTGCCGCCGAGCAGCACGCCGTTGAGCAGCAGTTGCAGGAAAATCTCCATGGTTGCCCCCTTATCGGTGAGCGAGCGCCGCCACGGGCCGGCGCAAGGCCGGCCCGGGCGCGCCCGGGAGGGTCAGGGTTGTTGCGCGAGTTGGGCCTGGGCCACCGCCGCGGTCTGCGGGTAAACGGTTTTCAGCACCCCGCCCTGCCACTGCATCACAGTGGTGTCGGCGCGCTGGTTCTGGCCGTTGTCGGCGAACTTGGCGCCGATTCCGGCAGCGGTCTGGCCCACCGGGATGTCGACCTGGGCCACCGCCGCGCGGATGTCATCGGCCTGCAGCGACTTGGCGCCCTGCATGGCATCGAGGAAGATCTTCGCGCCCACGTAGTTGATCAAACTGTGCCCGGAACGCGGCTCGGTGCCGTAGCGCTTGCGGTAGGCCTCGGCGAAGGCGGCGATGCCCGGCGCGCCGGCCTCGTTGGTTTGAAACTGCGGAAAGTCCACGTCCAGCACGCCTTCGATGTTGGCCGCGCCCACCGCCTTGGCGGTGTCTTGCATCGAGTAGCCACCACCCGCGCCAATCACCGCCTTGGGCGCGAAGCCGGCTTCGCGGGCCTGGCGGAAGTACAGCACGGTGTCATTCTGATAGGAGGTTTGCAGCACCACGTCGGCCTGGGCGCCCTTGAGCCGCAGGATCAACGACGACAGGTCGACGGCCTTGGCCGAGTACGGCAGGGTTTCAACGATGTTCAGCCCCTGCTCGGCGGCGAACTGCTTCTGGAACTTGGCCACCGTGGTGCCGTAGAGGGCGTCTTCGTGGATGATCGCCACCTTCAGGGTTTTGGCGTCTACCCCCAGGCGTGGCGCGACGATTTCGGTGATCGCGGTGATGGTGCCCTTGGCGAAGTTCTTCGCCGTGGGGTTACTGCGAAACACGTATTGCAGGCCGCGGTCGGTGATGTCGTCGCTCACCGCGCCCAGCTCGAAGTACGGCACCGCGGCCACCTCGGTGACCTGGGTGGCGGCGAACGACAACGCCGAGGAGTAACTGCCGAACACCGCCGTGACGTTCTGCCCGGAGGTGAGCTGGCGCGCGGCGCCCACGGCCTGGCCGGCGTCTACCGCGTCAGCCTTGACCAAGGTGATCGGCTCGCCTTTCAGGCCACCGGCGGCGTTGCGCTCGGCCACGGCCATTTCGGCGCCGCGAAAGCTTTCGTCACCCAGCAGGGCGAGGCCGCCGCTGAACGGGTACAGCGCGCCGATGCGCACATCGGCCGAGGCATGCAGGGAGCTACTGAGCAGCAGGGAAGCCAGGCCAAGCCTGGCCCAGGGAAGGGCCTTCATTGTTGTTATCTCCTGGTGTAGCGCGTCGCGGGAAGCGAACTTGAACCGGTTCAAATTCAGCCGCAAAAAAAACCCTCGTGAGGGGCGACTGTCGTTGCTGCCGGTGCCGTTTTTGGATTTATTCTGACCAAGATTTCTTTTTTGAACCGGTTCATTTTTAGTCCCGGTGGTACACTCCTGTCAAGCCACTGCCTGTGAAACCGCGATGAGAAGTGAAAAACCCAAGCTGCGTGACGTTGCCCAACTGGCCGGGGTTTCGCTGGGCAGCGCCTCGCGCGCGCTGTCTGCGCCGGGGCAGGTGAAGGCCACTACCCTGGCCAAGGTCGAAGCCGCCGTGCAGGCACTGGGCTACGTGCGCGACGGCGCCGCCCGCGCGCTGGCGCTGCGCCGCACCTTCAGCGTGGCGGCGATCTTCCCCACGCTGAACAACCCCATCTACGCCGACTCCATCCAGGCCCTGCAGCAGCGCCTGAACCAGCACAACTACCAGCTGCTGATCGCCTCCCACGAGTACGACCGCGAACGCGAACTGGCCAGCGTGCGCAACTTCATCGACCGCGGCGTCGAAGGGCTGCTGCTAGTCGGCACCGACCACCACCCGGCGGTGTTCGAGGCCCTGCGCCTGGCGCAACGGCCGTACGTGCTGATGTGGTCGGTCGATGCCTGCGCCGATCATCACTGCGTAGGCTTCAGCAACGAACAAGGCGGCGAGCTGATCGCCCGCCACCTGCTGCAACTGGGCCACCGCCACCTGGCGGTGCTGTGCGGCCAGCGCGAGCACAACGAGCGCGCGCGCTTTCGCATCCAGGGCATCCGCCGGGCGCTGGCCGCGGCCGGGCTCGAGCTACCGGAAAGCCACATCATCGAACAACCCTTCACCCTCGAGGGCGGCCGCGCCGGCCTGCACGCCGCGCTGGCCCTCAACCCCCGCCCCAGCGCGCTGATCGGCACCACCGATCTGCTCAGCCTCGGCGCCTGTGACGAAGCCCGCCGCCTGGGCGTGGCGGTGCCCGAAGGGCTGTCGGTCACCGGCTTCGACGACATCGCCTTCTCTGCCGTGGCCCACCCGCCGCTGACCACCGTCAGCGTGCCGATCGAAGCGATCGGCCACCAGAGCGCCGACACCCTCATCGCCCAGATCGAAGGCCGCCCGGCGCAGGCACGCACCTGCCTGGAGATCGGGCTGGTGGTGAGGGGCAGTACGGGGGTGGCGGGGTGAGGTTTGCAGGGCGTATAGCGCTACTATCCGTCTGCGCGCTAAATTACAGTTAGGGGCGTTGATTGCTTTGGTGTGGTTTTACTGAGCGCATGGCTTGACTGGCCCCTCGCCCGGCACAGCCGGCCTCCCACCAGATTTGTGTAAGTACTTGATTTACGGGGCACCACAGAACTGGTGGGAGGCCGGCTGTGCCGGGCGAAGGGCCCTTGAGCCTGGCGCCTGCCCCCCACTCTCCTCATCAGCAAGGAACGCCCCCATGCCCCTGGATTGGCACAGCGCCCCTCTCAGCCGCCACACCCCGATCGACACCGGCTACCGCAACACCCAGAACGTGCGCCGCTTCATGCGCGAGCAGTGCGGCGAGCGGTTCCGCTTCGATCGCCCGTTCATGGCCTGGGTGCGCAGCGGCGCGCCGGCTGACCTGGGCGCGGTGGTGGATGAGTGGCTGCGCTTGCATCCCTAGCCCTCAGCGAAAAAACTGGCTTGGCGTGGTGCCGAAGTGCTTCTTGAACATCGTGGTGAACGCGCTCGGGCTGTCATAGCCCAGGCCGCCAGCCACGTCGATGATCTTCTCGCCCTGGGCGATGCGCTCCAGCGCCTGCAGCAGGCGCGCCTGCTGGCGCCATTGGCCGAAGGTCATGCCGGTGTGGCGGCGGAACAGCCGCTGCAGGGTTTTTTCGTCGACGTTCAGCCGCGCGCTCCACTGCGCGGCGGTGGTGGCGGCGCCGGGGTCTTGTTGCAGCGCCTGGGTGATCTGCCGCAGGCGCGGCTCGGCCGGTTGTGGCAAGTGCAGCGGCAGGGTTGGCAGCAACGCCAGTTCGTCGAGGATCAGGCGCATCACCCGGCCCTCGCGGGAGGCCTCGCTGTAGCCGGGTTCGATCGCCACCGCGGTTTTGATCAGCTCGCTGAGCAGCGCCGACACCCGCACCACCTGGGTACTGGCCGGCAGCGCCGGGGCGGCGCCGGCGCGCACGAACAGGCTGCGCATCTTCACCGCGCCCACGCAGCGGATGGCGTGGCTGTGGCCGCCGGGCATCCAGATGCCGCGGCTGGGCGGCACGGTCCATTGGCCGTGGTCGCAGCGCACCACCATCACCCCGTCGATGGCGTAGATCAGCTGGTGTTTTTCATGCTGGTGCGCCGGGATCTGCCAGTTGACCGGGTAATCGGTGGCGCTGGCGAGCACCGCGCCGGCGCCTTGGTCGATGGCGCGTAAAAACTCATCCAGTGGTTTGACCATCTTGCCCTTTTTGCGATAGCTGCTGCCTGATCAGCGTGAGACAGGCGTTTTCGAGGGCCCTAGCATACGCCGGCACCCACCAGAATGAGAAACCCCATGCCCACCTTGAACCCGGCCTTGGCCACCCGCCCTGCCCCCGCTTCCACCTCGTTTGGCATCCTTGGCGCAATCAGTTCGGCGCACTTGGTCAACGACATGATGCAGTCGATCCTGCTGGCGATTTACCCGGTGCTCAAGGGCGAATTCAGCCTGAGCTTCATCCAGATCGGCCTGATCACCCTGATGTACCAACTCACCGCCTCGCTGCTGCAGCCGCTGATTGGCCTGTACACCGACCGCCGGCCCAAGCCATGGTCGCTGCCGTTCGGCATGGCCTCGACGATGGCCGGCCTGCTGGTGCTGGCGTTCGCGCCGAACTTCGCCACCGTGCTGCTGGCGGCGGCGCTGATCGGCCTCGGCTCGTCGGTGTTCCACCCAGAATCGTCGCGCATCGCCCGGCTGGCCTCGGGGGGCAAGCATGGTTTGGCGCAGTCGCTGTTCCAGGTGGGTGGCAACCTCGGCACGGCGGTCGGCCCGCTGGTGGCGGCGGTGGTGATTGTGCCCTACGGCCAGGGCAGCGTGGCCTGGTTCGCGTTGGCGGCGCTGGCGGCGATGGCAGTGCTGGCGCGGGTCAGCCACTGGTACGCCAACCACCCAGGGGCCGGGGTTCGCCGCGCCAACGCGGCGGCCACGGCGCCCAGCCATAGCCCACGGGCGATCCTTGGCGCGGTGGCGGTACTGCTGGTGCTGATTTTCTCGAAGTACTTCTACATCGCCGGCTTGAGCAGCTTCTTCACCTTCTACCTGATCGGCAAGTTCGGCCTCAGCGTGCAAGCGGCGCAGGTGCAGTTGTTCATCTTCCTCTTCGCCTCGGCAGCGGGCACCGTGCTCGGCGGCCCGATCGGCGACCGCATCGGCCGCAAGCCGGTGATCTGGGCGTCGATCCTCGGCGTGGCGCCGTTCGCGCTGGCGCTGCCGCATGCCGACCTGTTCTGGACCACCACCCTCACGGTGATCATCGGCTTTGTGTTGTCGTCGGCGTTCTCGGCGATCCTGGTGTATGCCCAGGAACTGATCCCGGGCAAAGTGGGCATGGTCTCCGGGTTGTTCTTCGGCTTTGCCTTTGGCATGGGCGGCCTGGGCGCGGCGCTGCTGGGCTACTTCGCCGACCATTTTGGCATCGACGCGGTGTACCAGGCGATCGCCTACCTGCCGCTGCTCGGCGTGGTCGCGGCGCTGTTGCCACGCCAACGCCGGGCATAGCGCTTGCCGCTTGCCCCTTAACCCATTACCTTGCCAAGAAACTGCTGGGTGCGCGCCTCGCGGGGCGCGCCGAACAGCTGCGCCGGCGGGCCGCTTTCAACGATCCGCCCGGCGTCGAAGAACACTACCCGGTCGGCCACTTCGCGGGCAAAGCCCATCTCGTGGGTGACCACCACCATGGTCATGCCTTCGGCGGCCAGTTCCTTCATCACGTTGAGCACTTCGTTGACGGTTTCCGGGTCTAGCGCGGAGGTGGGCTCGTCGAACAGCAGCAGCTTGGGCTTCATCGCCAGCGCGCGCACGATCGCCACCCGCTGCTGCTGGCCGCCGGAGAGCTGCGCCGGGTAGTCCTCGGCCTTGTGCGCCAGGCCGACCCGCTGCAGCAGCGCCAGGGCGGTGTCGCGGGCCTCGCGCTTGCCCATGCGGCCCAGCTTGACCGGCGCCAGCATCATGTTGGCGAGCACGCTCATGTGCGGGAACAGCGTGTAGTCCTGGAACACCATGCCCACCTCTTCGCGCAGCCGCGCCAGCGCCTTGCGGTCACCGGCCTGGGCGTTGCCGCCGCCGGCGATCAACACCTCGCCGGCGCTGGGTTCTTCGAGGCTGTTCAGGCAGCGGATGAAGGTCGACTTGCCCGAGCCGCTGGGGCCGATGATCACCACCACCTCACCGGCGGCGACGTCAAGGTCGACCCCCTTGACCACTTCCACCGCGCCAAAGTGTTTGCGCAGCCCACGCACCCTGAGCATGCTGCTCATTGCCCGGCCTGCGCCTGGGTGGCCTGCTGCAGGCGCTGTTCGGCCGCGGCCAGTTGCCCGCGGCGCGCCTGGTTGGCTTGCTGCTGGGCCTGCAAGCGCTGGCCGGCGCCCTGCAGCGCGGCGAGCAAGGTCGGCAGCGCCGGGCCGCCTTGGGAGGCGCGGGACTGCACGTTCGCGGCAGGGTCCAGGCACAGGCGGACTTTTTCCGCGTCGAGGTTCAGCGCGTGGCCGAGCTGCTCCAGGGCGCAGGCATCGACCATCGCGCTGTCGATGCGGTAGGCCGGCAGGCCGGCGTCCATGGCCATGCGCACGGCACCACCGACCACGTGGTGGGCCTCGCGGAACGACAGGTCGGCCTCACGCACGATCAGGTCGGCCAGGCCAGTGGCGGTGGAAAAATCTTCGCTGGCCTTGCGCAGCGCTGGCGCTTCATTAGGGGTGGCGCTGCGCAGCACCAGCTCGAACAGCTTCAGGCAGCGCAGGCTTTCTTCGGCGGCCTCCCAGAAGCCGCGGGTGCCTTCGCGGTTGGCATCGCCGGTGTGCGAGAAGTTGGTGCCCTTGACCGTGGTGCTGGCCGCCACCAGCAGGCCGAGGATGTGCCCGCTGCGGCCCTTGAGGTACTCCAGCACGGTGGGGTTTTTCTTCTGCGGCATGATGCTCGAGGTGGCGGCGATGCTGTCGGGGAAGTCGATCAGGCCGAACTCGTGCGTGCTCCAGACGAAGTAATCCTGCGCCACGCGGCTCCAGAACACCGCCAGCAGGCTCAGGTGTGACAGGCTCTCCAGAATGAAATCCCGCGAGCCGACGGCGTCCAGGGCGTTGTCGACCACCCCGTCGAAGCCCAGCAGCTCGGCGGTGCGCGCGCGGTCGATGGCGAACGGGGTGCCGGCGAAGGCGGCCGCGCCCAACGGGCTCTGGTTCATCGCCTGCAGCGTGCCTTCGAGGCGCTGGCTGTCGCGGGCCAGGGCCTGCTCAACTGCCGCCAGGTAGTAACCGTAGGTGATCGGCTGCGCCGGCTGCAGGTGGGTGTAGCCGGGCATGACCACCCCGGCATAGCGCTCGGCGCTGGCCAGCGCGGCCTGGCGCACTTCGCCGAGGGCGTCGAGCAGGTCCATCAGCACCTCGCGGCAGCGCAGGCGGTCGAGGGTGGCGAGGATGTCGTTGCGGCTGCGCCCGGTGTGCAGGCGCCCGCCGACGTCGGCGCCAATCTGCTCGATCAGGTGCGCCTCGTAGTTGAAGTAGGCGTCTTCGCGGGAAGGGTCCAGCGGCACCTGGCCGGCGCCGGCGGCTTCCATCGCCAGCACACCGCGGGCCAGGGTGGTGGCGTGTTCCTGGGCGATCAGGCCCTGCTCGGCGAGCATCACGATGTGCGCCTTGTTGACGTTACCCAACGCCACGAACCCACTGGCGAAGCCTTCCAGGCGCGGCCGGTAGATGTACTCGTTGACCTCCGGGGCGGTGGTTTCTTTCAAGCGACGACTGACTTTGGACTGTTGCACGGTCAAACCCCTTTAGCACGCACCGCCGGACGACCCAGGCGGCGCTCCAGATAACGGCTGAGCCAGCTCAGCGACGAACACATCACGAAGTACACCAGCAGCACCGTGGCGTAGACCGAAAACGCCGGGCTGCTGCCGGTCATCACGGTGGTACGCTCGATGATGATCTGCCCCACCTTGAGGAACTCCCCTACCCCCACCAGCGCACCCAGCGAGGTGGCCTGCACAAGCATGGTCAGCAGCCCGGTGAAGGCCGGCAAAATAGCCCGCATCGACTGCGGGGCGATCACGTAGAGGTAGATCTGCCAGGGCCGCAGCCCCAGCGCCCAGGCGCTCTTCCACTGGTGGCGGGCGACGGACTCGAGCCCGCCGCGAACGATCTCGATGCCATTGGCGCTGCCCCAGAGGGTCAGGCCGGTGGTCACCGCGGCGAACGGCGAGAGGTCGAGCCCCAGCATCGGCGCGCCGAAAAAAATGAAAAACACGTTGACGATCAGCGGGATCGAGCGAAACAACTCCACATAGCCGTGGATCAGCGCCCGCAACACCTTGTGCCGCAGCGTGGCGAGCACCCCCACCAGCGCCGAGATCAGCGTGGTGAACAGCAGGATCACCAGCGCCAGGCGCACGGTCATCCACAGGCCCTTGGCGACGAAGCCCCAGTTTTCGATCATGAAATGCATACAGGCCTCAGTGCCGGAACGGCCTTTGCAAATGGGCGGCCAGGCGCCCGGTGGCCAGGGCCAGCACGGCCACCAGCGCCAGGTACAGCACGCAGATGGCGCTGAACATCTCGATCGCGCGGAAATCCGTGGCAATGCGGTCGACCGCGACGAAGGTCAGCTCGGCCAGGCCAATCGCCTGCAGGTACGAGGAGTTCTTCAGCAGCGAAATGGCCGTGTTGAGCATCGCCGGCAAGCTGGTGCGAAACGCGATCGGCAAGGCCACCAGGCACAGGTACTGCGCCGGCCGCAGGCTCAGCGCCATGGCCGCCTCGCGCATGCCGTGCTCCACCGTGGCCAGGCCGCCGCGCACGTTCTCCACCTGGTAGGCGCCGGCCCACAACGACAGGCACAGCACCCCCGACCAGAACAACGACAGCTCCAGGCCCACCGCCGGCAGGCCGTAGAAGATGAAAAACAACTGCACCAGGATCGGCGTGTTGCGGATCAGCTCCACGTACAGCACCACGGCCTGGGCCAGCAGCGGCACCTTGGCGACCCGCGCGGCGCCGCCGAGGATGCCGATCAGCACCGAGCAGGCGATCCCCAGCAGCGACACCCGCAGCGTCATCAGTACGCCGGCCAGCAACGCTGGCCACTGGGCCAGCAGGTAGTGAACGTCGAAGTCCATGGCGCTGGCCTTACAACGCTTCGGCGGGCTTGGCCTGCTCGAACACGCTCAGGTAATAGGCCTGGATGTTCTCCGGCACGTAGGCCTGCACCCAGCCGCGGAACAGCTTCTGCTCATGCATGCGGGCGATCGCCGCGCTCAGGTAGTCGCGCCAGGCCTCCTCGTTCTTGCGCACGCCGATGGCCGCGTCGGAGATCTGGAACGGCTCGCCGATCAGGCGCGCGTTCGGGTCGTTGGCGGCCACCACCACCAGTGTGGCGGCGTCGTGGGTGTAGGCGTCGGCGCGGCCCTGGCGGAAGGTTTGCAAGGCATCGGCGGCGCTGTTCATGCGCAGGGTGTTCACCTCGGGCATGTGGTCTTCGAACCACTTGGCCTGCACCGAGCCCTTGAGGGTGGCGAGGGTTTTGCCCTTGAGGTCGGCGATTTTCTGAATGCTGCTGCCCTTGGCCACCAGCACGTCGCTGGCGCCCCAGCGGTACGGGGTGGTGAAGTCGATCACGCGCTGGCGCTCTGGGGTCACGCCGAGGGTGGCGATCAGCACATCGACCTTGTGCCCGATCAACTGCGGCACGCGGTTCTCGGCGGTCACACAGGTGAAGGTGACTTTATCCTTCGAACCCAGGGCCCATTCGGCCACCTGCTTGGCCATGTCGACCTCAACCCCGGCGTAGTCGCCGTTGTTGTTCTGGAAGCCATAAGGCGGTTGGTCGCAACGCACACCGGCGCGGATCACCCCGGCCTCTTTGATTTCAGCCGGCACCGCCGGCAACTCGGCGGCCAGGGCCTGGCTGGCGGCGGCCAACAGGCCGAGGGCGGTGATGAGGGGCTTGAACGAAAACGACATGGTGCCTCCTGGTTGAATACCTGCGCGCCTCGGGAGGAGGCTGCGCAACGAACGTCAGTGGGGCAGACAGAGGGAGGTACTGCGGCGGCATCTGTGTGCCTTCGGTGGTTCTGTTATAAAGCCTCTGGTTCATGCCAACAAATCACATTACAGTCAGCGCCCATACCGTTTTGATATGGGCCGCCATGAACTTCAAACAGATCGAAGCCTTTCGCGCGGTGATGCTCAGCGGTTCGATGACCGCCGCGGCGGAAACCCTGCACACCTCGCAACCGAACATCAGCCGCTTGATCGCCCAACTGGAACGGGCCAGCGGCTTCAAGCTGTTCCAGCGCACCGGCTCGCGGCTGCTGGCCACCGACGAAGGCGCGGCGCTGTTCGCCGACGTAGAACGGGCGTTCATCGGCCTGCGCAGCATCGAAGACGCCGCCTACAACATCCGCCGCGGCGGTACCGGCAGCCTGCGCATCGCCGCGGTGCCGTCGCTGTCATTGACGGTGCTGCCGCGGGTGATCCAACGCTTTCGCCAGGAGAACCCCGAGGTGGCGATTTCGATCCACACCAACGACTCCCCCGCCGTGGCGCGCTGGGCGGCCTCACAGTTCTGCGACCTGGCGCTGGCCTCGTACGTGGCCGAAGAAACCCCGGGGGTGACCGCGCAGGTGCTGTGCGACGTGGCCGGGGTGTGCATCTTCCCCCGCGGCCACCGCCTGCAGGCCCTGGCCACGGTCGGCCCGGAAGACCTCAAGGGCGAAGAGTTCATCTCGTTGCTGCACACCGACGGCTCACGCACCCGGGTCGACCGCGCCTTCCCCGACACCAAGGGCTACCGCCGGATGAACCTGGAAACCCCCTACGCCGCGACCATCTGCTCGCTGGTGGGGCTGGGCCTGGGGGTGAGCATCGTCAGCCCGTTGGTGGCCCAGGACTACCGCCACATGGGCATCGAAACCCGCCCGTTCACCCCGCAGGTGCGCTTCAGCACCTACCTGCTGATGCCCAGCGAGCGCCCGCAAAGCGTGCTCGGGCAACGCTTCGCGGGGTTGATCGGGGAAATGCTCGAAGAGGCGACCCGGCCGTGGCGGTGAGGCGGCTCAGAGGGCCCATCGCCCGGCACAGCCGGCCTCCCACCAGAATTGTGTAAGCAGTTGATTTACCTGTAAAAACAGAACCCGTGGGAGGCCGGCTGTGCCGGGCGAAGGGCCGCTTGCCTTAACGCAGCGCTGACTGAAGAGCCCTGCGGTATCGCCTCAAGGGGATAACGAACAGCCAGACAGGCAATAAGGACATCGCTAGAAAACACAGCAGCGCCAACACCCCGTAGACACGCCCGCGCAGAGACCATAACCCTACATCGAAAATCTCCAATACAGGGGCCAACAACACCCCGAGCACTGTCGTTAGACCGTACAAAATGATCGACCAGAGCAAAGCACTGGGCGCAGCAACACCGGCCACCGGGGCTACGGTTTTTCGCACCTGGCGAATCAACCCTCGAAGTAGCAGGGTAGGAAGCGCCAATAGGACAATGCCAGGCGGCAAGGCCATTCCGACATACAGCCAGCCCAAATCACCCCGAAGAAGCAGGTAGTACAGCAGCGCGAACACCGCGTAGTTCTGAAACGCGACCTGGCACAAACACACCCCAAACCACAACAACCCGTTCATCCATTCCCCTCCCGTTCATTCAACACATCACAGCGCGGCACCACCGCCACCAACCTCACCTCTACCCGCCGGTTCAGCGCCCTGCCGGCGGCTGCGTCGTTCACCGCCAGCGGCCGGCTGGCACCGGCGCCACTGGCGCTGAAGCACTGCGCCGGCAGTGGGCCCATGCGTTGCAGCCAGGCCTGCACGGCGTGGGCGCGGGCCAGGGACAGCTGCTGGTTTTGCAGCGCGTCGCCGGAGGCGTCGCTGTGGCCTTCGAGCACCACCTGCCAGCCGGGGTGGGCTTTGATCTGGCCGAGGGTGGCGATGAGTTGCGCGGGGGCCTGATGGCTGAATTCGGCGCTGCCCGGCTTGAACAGCGCCAGCGCGGGCAATTGCAGCGGGGCCGGTGGTGGGGGTAGCGGGGCTGGGCGCAGCCAGGCCCAGCCGAGGGCGGCGCTGGCGGCCAGGCACAGCACGCCGGCGGCGGCCCACCAGGGCCAGCGCGCGCGGCGCCGGGGCGGCGGGCCAAGCCAGAGCGCCAGTGGCGCAGGCCTGTGGCTGGGCGGCAGCGCGGCGGCCGGCCAGGGCTCCAACAGGGGTGCCGGCATGGCCGCCGGCTGGCGCTCCAGCGCGCCGCTGAGCTGGCCGAGCACCTGGCGCAGTTGGCCGAGCGCCGGCAACTGCGCTTGTGCCCGGCTGTGCAGCCACTGCTCGAGGTGGCGCAGCTCGGCGGCCAGCCGATGCAGGGCGGGCAGCTCGGCAGCACGGGCGTTGGCGCCTCGCAGCCAAGGCAGCAGTTGCCGGCACAGGCCCTCGAGGATTGCCAGCCGCTCGCCGTCGGCGGGCGGCCACAGCCGGCCCCATTGGTCGACGAGCCAGGGCCCCAGCCAGGCCATCGCCGCGGCGGCGCCGGGCACGCCTTCGCGGTGGGCCTGGGCCAGCGCCCAGGCGGCCACGCTGTGCAGTTCGGCGCCGTTGTCGCGCCACAGCGCCAGGCAACACTGCTGCACCCGTGCCCAGTCCACGTCGGGCCGCGCCGGGTGGTCGAGCTTGGCCAGTTCCTGGCGCAACTGGGCAAACGCCGGCAGCGCCCGCGGGTCCCCGCCGGGCCGGTCGGGGGCGGCGCCGATCAACGCGCCGCGGGTCATTGGCCACCGCCTTGGGCCAACAGGCCCTGGGCCCGCAGGTGGCGCAGCAGCACCCGGCCCTCGGCGTTGAAGGTGGTCGCAAAACGCGCGCGGCGGCCGTCGACCAGGCGCACGTGCAAGGTGTAGCCCCAATGCCCGGGCAGTACCTGCACCGGCGGCAACACCCGCACCTCGGCCAGGCGCGGCTCATGGGCCAGCAGCGTGGCGCGGATCGCCTCGCTGATGCCAGCGCCGGCCGGGTCGCTGCCCTGTAGCCATTGGCTAAGGTCGGGCAGGCCGTAACCGGGCAGGTGCGCCAGGGCACCGGCGCGGCTGTTGAGGATGCGCTGCAGGTTGTCGAGCAGCGACAACAACGGCTGGTCCACCTCGGCCACCGCGTGCAGGCCGAGGCCGCCGCTGAAGTTCAGCAGCAGGGTTTCGTACAACGACGGGAGATTGCGCTCCATGCCTCAGCCCTCTTCCAGCGGCAGCAAGGCCAGGTGGTTGTCGCTCAGCACCAGGCGCCGTGGCAGCTGCCGCTGCAACTGCTCGCGGGGCAACAGCAGGCGCCACTGCGCCGGCGGCCCTTCGGCCTGGCGAAACAACGCCACCACGCCAATGAAACGCGCCTGCTCGGCCAGTGGCACATCGAGTTGGCGGCCCTCGCCGGGCTTGACCACCAGCGCCCGCTCCTCCAGGCGGTCGGCGCCCAGCACCGGCTCGCTGTGGTCGAGCAACTGCTCATAGCTGGCCTGCTCGAAGCGCCGCGCGTCGGCCAATTGGTACACCCGCACCAGGGTTGGCGTGGCCAGCGCGCCCATGTGGGCGGCGTCGGTGTTGCTCGCCGGGCGCGCGCTCAGCTCCAGGTGCAGGGTGGTCAGCGGCCGGAAAAAGGCCTGCTGGGCGGTGCTGCGGGTGGCGTTGCCCAGGCGTTCGGCCCAGCCGCAGGCGGCCAGCAGGGCACACAGGCTGAGCAGCAGGGTGGTTTTAACAACGGTAGTCAACATGTTCATGGGCTCGTTCAACAGGGTAAGCAGGCAGGGCCACGTAACGGCCCAGGTGAAGGTGCAGGTGGCTGCCGCGGCAGGCGGCCGAGGCGCCATCGCCGCGGATGCCGAGCACCGTGGTTTGCCCCAGGCGCAGCCCGGGCTGGCCCAGTACCGGCGGTGGCAGGCAGGCGCGTGGCAGGCGCAGTTCAAGGCGGGCGCTGTAGCGCCAGCCCAGGTACACCCGCAGCAGCGCCAGCAGGTCACGGTGCAAGCGCCCGCCGGGCAGCCACTGGCAGGCTTCGGCGTAGTCGTCGGTGCGCAATTGCACGTGCACCTCGCTGTTGCCGTCATAGCCAAAGCGGCCCAGCGGCGTGCCCTGGCCGAGCACCATCGGCTGGCCGGTGCCAAGCCCGGCTGGCGCCGCCAGCAGCACCTTGCGCCGCGCGCAAGGCAGCACCCGCACCGTGCTGCGTGGCGCCAGCAGCGCCACCAACGCGGCGATGCCCTCGGCCTGGCGGGTGGGCAGGCGCATCACGCTGAGCAGCGCCAAAAACCGCGAGACCGGCGTGGCGATGTGCTCGGCGCTGCCGGGGATGCCCAGGCCGATCAACCCCAGCAGGCATTGCGAGGTGGCATCCGTGCCGCCGGCCTCGAACGTGGCCGGGTAGGAGTACTTGCGCCAGATCCGGTAGAACTGGGTAAACAGCCGGTGGTTGAAGATGTCGAGAAACGCCTCCAGCGCTTCGTGGCCTTCGCGGCGCTGAGCGATGTCATCGAGGTAGGCGCCAGGCAGTGGTGAGTCCACCCCGTACAGCCCCAGCAGGCGGGTGCGCACGGTGGCCGGCGCATCGCCCGCGGCGGCTTCGATCCCGCGCAGCTCCGCGGCCGGAAAGCCCATGCCCGGGTCGGGCCGGAAACGCACCGGGTCATCGCCGGGGTTGCAGGTGCTGCCCAGCGGCGGGTGCCCAGGCAGGGCCTGTTCGATCAACTGGCAGAGGCGGTACACGCTGGCCTCGGCGGCGCGCCCGGCCAGCGCCTCGAACAAGCCACTGGCCTTCAGCCGTTGATGTGCAGGCTGTGATGTTGTGTCCATCGCAGGGTTTTCCCTTCTGGTTGCACGCGCAGCGTGAGTTCGGTGAACAGGTTCATGTCGGCATAGAGGGCGAAGAAGCGGTGGAGCATTTCGCCGAACAGGCACACGTCGCCCTCGCCGCTGAAGCCGTTGCCGTCGAGCGTCACTTCGATGCCCACGCCGCGCAGCAGCAGGCCTTGCTCGTAGCGCTGCAGCAGTTGGTGGCGCACCGCGAGGATCGCCGCCAGGCGCCGGCGGTTGAGTTCGCAGCCCGACCAGTCGTACAGCGCGAGGGTGCCGCGCAGCACGTCGGGGTTGTCGAGCATCGGCAGGAAGTTCGCCCCCAGGTGGCTGAGCACCCGCCAATGGAAGCGGTCCTGGCTGGGTGGGTAGCAAGGCAAGGTCGGCGCGCACAGGTTGCGCACCTTGAGGCCGGCCAGGCCGGTGGCGGCGCTGTCGAGCAAGGTGCTGCGCAGCGCCCGCCGCGGCAGCTGGCCATGGGTGCCGGTGAGCTTGAGCGAAACCCGCTGCGGCGCGCCCAGGCGCTCGCGCTCGAAGGCCTCGCCGCCGAGGATCAACCAGGTGTCGTGCAGGCCGTTCGGGCCACGCCGCACGCGGGTGTGAAAGTAACGCTCCGGGGCGCCCTCGCGGAGCATTCCACCCTGATGGCGAAAGCTGGTGAACGGCACATAGGCGCCCGCGTCGGCGCTGCTGATGGGCAGCACTTCATCGACGCTGTAGATCTCCAGGTGGCCGTCTTGCAGGCGCTTGGGCCGCAGCAGGTACTCGGTTTGCAGCGGGTCGAGCGACATCGGGTCGGCTTCGAGGGGGAACAGGTTGATCACCGGCACCGCATGCAGCCGCAGGTGCTCGGCCTTGAGGCTGAACTGCGCCGGCCAAGGGTCTTCCAGCACAACCTCCAGCTGCAACCATGGGCTGCCGGCCGGGAGCTGGAGCTGCTCCAGGCCGTGCAGGGTGACGAACATGAATTTTTCCCGAAAGCAAAAGTACTCCAGCAGCAACTGGTAGCCGCTGAAGGCGCTGCTGCCCTTGGGCCAGAGGCGGTCTTGCTCGGCAAAGCCCTTGGCGGCGAAATGCCCGGCCAGGGCCTGGCGCTCTTGCCCCGGCAAGCGCACATAGAGCGCCGCCGCCTTGAGCGTCAGCGCCCGGTGCAAGGCGCTGGCCAGCGGCGCGTCGGCGTTCAGATACAGGGGGATCCGCGCCAGGTCGACCGCGGCCCAGTCGGCGCCCTCGGCGCAGGCCAGGCGCAGTTGCAGGCGGGCCCGGCCGTCGGCTTCGAAGCCCAGGCTCAAGGCGTCTACCGCCAGCGGGCGCAGGCGCAGCGGCTCGGTGGTGGTGTAGCTGCAGCGGGTGTGCCGCGGGCCCAGCGGCTGCGACTGCACCAGCACGCCCTGGGGCAACGGGTGGTCGCTTTTCAGGGTGGCGAGGTCTGGCGCCAGCTCAACGATCGCCAGCGACGGAATGGTCCGCAGGTAATGCGGCCAGAGCAGGCTGACCAGCCCCTCGGTGAGCTCGGGCAGGTCGTCGTCGAGTTTTTCCCGCAGGCGCCCCATGAGGAAGGCAAAGCCCTCGAACAGCCGCTCGACGAAGGGGTCGCGGGCACCGGGTTTATCCAGGTTGAGCAGCGCCGCGCGGTCCGGAAACGCCTCGGCGAACTCCTGGCCGGCCTCGCGCAGGTAGCGCATCTCGGCGTCGAAATAGCGCAGGGTGGGGTTGTCTTGGTCCATCGTGTATGGGTCCTTGGGTCAGGGGCAAAGCACGGCGGCGCGTACCGGGTCGCTGGCCACCAGGGCCGCGAGCAGGGTGTCCATGCGCCGCGCCAGGGCGGGTTTGTCGGCATCGCTGCGCTGGGCCTTGGCGCGCAGCAGCTTGAGCAGCCGGGCGTGCACTTCGAAGCTGAGCTCCGGCTCCCAGGCCGCCAGTTGCAACGCCTGGGCGCTGGCTTCCAGTTCACCGAGCAGGTGCAGCGCCAGTTCGGCGCGCCCGCACTGCTCGGCGACCCGCGCCATCAACAGCCGCAGCCACCAGCGCTGGCGCCCGCTGTGCAGGCCCGGCTGCTCGGCGAGCCAGGCCAGCGCGGCGTCGGCGCCGTCGCTGTCGGCCTGGGCCAGCGCTTGCTGTTCGAGCAGCTCCCACTGCGCCGGCGCCGCGGCAGCGCTGGCGTTGAGCAAGGGCGGCGCCGGGCGCGCCAGCACCTGCTCGCTGAGCCACTGGCGGGTGGCGTCGTCGGCGAACGGCGTGCCGTCGCTCCAGCACAGCGCCTCCAGCCCCGGCAGGCGCTCGAGCAGCATCGCCAGGTCGTGGCGCACCAGCGGCGCCCAACTGGCCTGAGGCGCCGGCAACTGCGCCAGTGCCTGGTGTTGGTAGGCCTGCAGGTCGAGCCAGAAGTGGTTCACGCCTTCGCCGAAGGCGCGGTCGGCCTGCTCCAGCAGCTCGGCCCAGAGGCGCTGGCGCTGCAACCGCTGCAACTGCGCGCGCAGTTCGCCGCGCGGCGGCGCTAGCCGGGTCAGGCCGTTGGCATCTTGCGGCGGCGGTTGCTGGAGGGTGTCCCAGCGCAGGGTTTTCATCAGCCGGTGCGCCGCCAGCCAGCCGTGGGGCTGCTCGTACAGGTAGGCGGCCAGGCGCCGGCCGCCGTCGAGCAGGTCGCGCCCGGAGGCAATCGCCGCCTCGGCCTGGGCCCGCGGCGCGGGGCTGGCCTGGGTTTGCGGCACCAGTGCGTCGGCGCCACCGGCGTGTGCCAGGCGCTGGCCCAACGCGCTGTACAACCCGCCCAACGCCGGGCGCTGCTCGGCCGGCCAGGCGCCCACGCCCTGCTCCAACCAGGCCAGCGCCGCCACCGTGCGCGCGGCCTCCGGCTTGGCCACCTCGGGGAAGCGCGCCAAGGCGTCGAGCACCTTGGCGCTGGCCAACCATTGCAGCGCTTGCTGGCGGCTGTTGGGGCGCAGCGGCAGCACCTGCTCACCGTAGCGCGCCAACAGCGCCGCGAGCAGGCCGAGGCCGTCGGCCAGGCCAGCCTCACCCACCTGCTGCAGGCGCGCCCACAGGTAATAGGTGGCCACGCGCAGGTCTTTGCAGCGGCGCGTGAGCAACTGCTCGGCGCTGCGCACGATGGCCGCGGTGTCGGCACCCGAGAGTTTGTTCACCTCCTCGCGCAGGGTTTGAAAGTCATCGTCGTAGGTAGGGTCTTCGCCGGCCGGGTTATCCGCGTGAATCGGCTGCAACCAGGCGTCCCAGCGCTGGGCATCGGCCTCGGCCATGGCCAGCGGCGCGGCCCCGCCCAGGCACTGTTCGATCAGTTGTTCGAGGCTCATGCGTCACCGCCTTGGGCGCCGCCCAGCAACACCTGCTTCGGCAACGTAAAATTCCTCAGCTTGAGCAACGCCAACGGCCCCTCGCCCAACTCCGTGCGCAGGTGCCAGCGCAGCGCTACGCCGTCTGGCGCCTGGATCACCAGCCGGTACTGGCCGGGGTCGTGGTCCAGCGGCGTGGCGGTGGCCTGTTCCAGCAGGCGGATCAGCCCCCAGTTGCCGGCGTAGTCGCCGTACAGCCGCTCGCCGCTTTGCAGCCCGGTCCAGGTCAGTTGCACGCCGGGCCGGTCACCGTGGCCGGGCCAGGTGAAGCGCTGCCAGCGTTCGCGCTGGTTGAAGTAGTGGTGGCTTTGCCCGTCGAGTGTGAAGCGGGTTTGCACCACGTCCCGCGCCGGCTTGCCAGACAATTCAAAGCCCATGCCCAGAGCGCCGTCGGTGTAGAGCACGTCGGCCAGCTCGCCGAGTTGGTTCACCGCCGTGAGAAACGCCGGGTTCACCCGCAGGC
>NZ_JBIBKC010000014.1:0-118111 GCF_042958985.1 Pseudomonas sp. NPDC007930 | reverse complement strand
TAGTGTGGGGTTTCCCCATGTGAGAGTAGGTCATCGTCAAGATTAAACACCGCAGAACCCCGGTCGTGAAAACGATCGGGGTTTTGTCTTTTCTGTGCCTGATAAAGCACAAAGAAGCGCCAGCAGGGCTGGCGCTGGTAACACTCAATCGCCCAGGTACTCACACCCGCTGGTGCAGGTTTCATGGATGCGCACCTTCGACAACTCAGGCAACAACGGCTTGAGCTGCTGCCAGATCCACACGGCGAGGTTTTCGCTGGTGGGGTTTTCCAGGCCGGGGATGTCATTGAGGTAATTGTGGTCCAGGCGCTCGTACAGCGGCTTGAAGATGGCTTTGATCTCGGAGAAGTCGCGGATCCAGCCGGTGTGTGGGTCAACCGGGCCGCTGATATACAGCGCGACCTTGAACGAGTGGCCGTGCAGGCGCCCGCATTTGTGGCCCTGGGGCACGTTGGGCAGCTTGTGGGCCGACTCGAAGGTAAACTCTTTGAAGATTTCCACTGTTCTGGATTCCGGGCAGTTCGTTCAAAAACGCTAGTTTAACCCTTCATAGGGGCCAGCGGCAGGAGAGTTCAGCTCTGCTTAAGCCAACCCCGTTAACCTTGCAGGCCAAACCCGAAAGTGACCCGCCCATGCCTCCCTCACACCTCAAGGCCTTGGCGCTGCTGGTATTGAGCAGCGGCGCCATTGCCCATGACCTTAACCAGGACCAGGCCCTCAAACTGCGCCAGCAGGGCGCGATCCTGCCGTTGGAGCAGTTGTTGGCCCAGGCCTTGGCGCGTTACCCCGGCGCGCGGCTGCTGGAGGCGGAACTCGAAGAGGAACACGGGCACTATGTGTACGAGGTCGAGCTGCTCACAGCCCAAGGCGTGGTGCGCGAATTGGATCTCGACGCCGCCACCGGCGAGCTGCTCAAGGATAAGGAAGACGACTGATGCGTTTGCTACTGGTTGAAGACACGGTGGCGCTGGCGGACGAGCTGCAAGCGACCCTGGGCCGCCATGGTTACGCGGTGGATTGGCGCACCGATGGGCGCGACGCGCTGTATCAGGGGCAGGTCGAGCCCTACGATGTGATCGTGCTCGACCTTGGCCTGCCAGGCTTGCCGGGCCTCGAGGTGTTGGCGCAGTGGCGCAAGGGCGGGCTGGCCACCCCGGTACTGGTGCTGACCGCCCGCGGCTCGTGGGCCGAGCGCATCGAGGGGCTGCGCGCCGGTGCCGATGACTACCTGACCAAACCCTTTCACCCCGACGAGTTGCTGCTGCGCCTGCAATCACTGCTGCGCCGCGCCCGTGGCCTGCCCAACCAGCCCACCCTCGACGCCGCCGGCCTGGCCCTCGACGAAGGCCGCCAGGTGGTGCTGCGCGGCGAAGAAGAGTTCAGCCTGACCGCCGCGGAGTTTCGCCTGTTGCGTTACTTCATGCTGCACCCAGGGCAATTGTTGTCGAAATTGCAACTGAGCGAGCACGTGTACGACGGCGAGCGCGAAAGGGATTCCAACGTTCTCGAGGTGCATGTGAACCACCTGCGCCGCAAGCTGGGCCGGGAGGTGATCGAAACCCGCCGTGGCCAGGGTTACCGGTTTATCGGGGCGGGACAGTGAAGTCGATCCAGGCCCGCCTCAGCGTTGGCCTGGCGGCGGTGCTGGTGGTGGTGGGCCTGGCGGTGGCGCAGGTCAGCCTGTGGCTGTTCGAAGCCGGCCTGCAGCGTTACCTCGAGGCGGGCCTGCGCAGCGAGACTGAAAACCTGCTGATTGCCCTGCGCCATGGGCCACAGGGGCTAGAGCTGAACCCCGAGCGTTTGCTGCCGGCCTATGAGCGGCCGTTCTCCGGCCGTTACTTTCGTATCGACAGCCCCAGCCAGCGTTTGCGCTCGCGGTCGCTATGGGACGCCGAATTGCCGCTGCCCGAGCAAGCCGGGCTGAGCACCGGCTGGCGCCAGGGCCCGGAAAACCAGCTTCTGCTGTTATTGAGGGTGGACTACCGGCGCCTGCAGCAGCCGATCAGCATCACCGTGGCCCAGGATTACACCCCAGTGCGGCAGAGCTTCCAGCGTATGCGCCAGGTAGGCTTGGCCACCGGCTTGGCCGCGCTGTTGTTGATTCTGCTGCTGCAACGCATCACGGTGAAGCGCGCCTTGGCGCCGCTGGAGCGGGCCAGGGCGCAAATCGTTCAGTTGCGCGAAGGCCGGCGCAGCCAGCTCGACCCGGGTGCGGCCAGTGAGCTCGACCCGCTGATCGAACAACTCAACCACCTGCTCAGCCACACCGAAGACAGCCTCAAGCGCGCCCGCAACGCCATGGGCAACCTCGGCCATGCGCTGAAAACGCCCTTGGCGGTGCTGCTCAGCCTGGCAGAGCATGAGCGGATCAAGGCAGACCCCACCTTGCGCGCATTGCTGCGCGAGCAACTGCAAACCATTGAGGCGCGGGTGAGCCGCGAGCTCAACCGCGCCCGCCTGGCCGGAGACAGCCTGCCTGGCGCGCGCTTCGACTGCGCCGCTGAAGTGCCCAGCTTGCTGCAAACCCTGGCGCTGATCCACGGCCAACACCTGTCGCTGCAGGCCGCCATCGCCCCAGGCCTGAGCCTGCCACGTGAGCGCGAGGATGTGCTGGAATTGCTCGGCAACCTCCTCGACAACGCGTGCAAATGGGCCGATGCCCAGGTGTTGCTACGCATCGAGGCCACGGCCCAGGGTTACCGCATCGCGGTTGAAGACGACGGCCCCGGCATCGACGAGACCCGCCGTGACGAAGTGCTTGGCCGCGGCCAGCGGCTGGATGAAAGCGTTGACGGGCACGGCCTGGGCTTGGGGATCGTGCGCGATATCGCCAGCGCCTGGGGGGCCGAGCTGAGCCTGGCTGGCAGTGACTGGGGTGGCCTGCGGGTAGAGGTGAATATCCCCGTGCCCAAGGGCTAAACCTTTACCGCGCGGGGCCGATACCCCGGCATCGAATACTTTACCTGCCCCGAGTACACCACCATGCGCCTGAGCCTGAAAGGCAAAGTCCTCACCCTGGCCATCCTGCCGGTCGTGCTGTTCGCTGTTGTGATCAGCGTGTTCTGCGTGTTCGTGCTGCAACAGCAAGCCGAAAAAGAAGTGCAGCAAACCCGTGAGCGGTTGCTCAATGATGCCCGCTCGTTGCTGCAGGATTATGTCAGCATCGGCCTGGGCACCATCAAGCCGCTCTACGACGCGGCCAGCAATGGCGATGCGGCCAGCCGCGAGCAAGCGATCAAAATGCTTTCGCAGGTGACCTACGGCAAGGATGGTTACTTCTTCGGCTACGATTCCCAGGCCGTGCGCCTGTTCAAGGGCAACAGCCCTGACGGCGTGGGCAAAAGCTTCATCGATGCCAAAGACCCGAACGGTGTGTACGTCAACCGCGGGCTGGTCGAGGTGGCCAAGGACAACAGCCACTTCATCACCTACTCCTCGAGCCTGCCCGGCACCTCGGCCCTGGTGCCGAAGCTCGCCTACAGCTACTACCTGCCGAAGTGGGACATGGCCCTCGGCACCGCGATCAACATCGACGGTATCGACGCGCAAGTGGCGGCGTTGAAGGTGCAGATCCACGAACGCCTGCAAGACCTGCTGATGAGCATCATCGGCATCGCCGTGGTGGTGGTGCTGGTGATCGGCGTGGTCGGGCTGTTGTTGTCCAATACCTTGCTGCGCCCGCTGCTGGCGATGAAGGCCAGCCTGGACGACATCGCCAATGGCGAGGGCGACCTGACCCGCCGCCTGCCCGCCGGCGGCCAGGATGAAATCGGCGAGTTGGGGCAGTCGTTCAACCGCTTCGTCGATAAGATCCACCACCTGGTGCGGCAGATCGCCGACATGACCGGCCAGCTCACTGGCCTTACTGGCCAGGTGGCGAGCCAGGCGCAGCGAGCCGAGCAGGCGATGCAGCGGCAACGCCAGGAAACCGATCAGGTGGCTACGGCGATCAACGAGATGTCCAGTGCCGCCCAGGAAGTCGCCCACAGTGCGCAGAACGCCGCCCAGGCCGCGCACAAAACCGACGCCGAAGGCCAGCAGGCGCGCAAGGTGGTCGACGGCAGCGTGCGGCAGATCCACGCCCTGGTCGGCGACATCCGCACCAGCGGCGCCTCGCTCGACACCCTGCAGAATGATGTGCAGTCGATCGTCGGCGTGCTGGCGGTGATCCGCTCAATCGCTGAGCAAACCAACCTGCTCGCGCTCAACGCGGCGATCGAAGCGGCCCGCGCTGGCGAGGCCGGCCGAGGCTTTGCGGTGGTCGCCGATGAAGTGCGCGCGCTGGCCAGCCGGACCCAGCAGAGCACCCAGGAAATCCAAGGCATGATCGACCGCCTGCAGCAGGGCACCGAAGCCGCCGTGGCGGCCATGCGCCGTTCCAGCGACGCCGGTGAGGGCACCTCCGAGCAGGCCAATCAGGCGGGGGTGTCGCTCGACACCATCGCCGGCCTGATCGGCACCATCAACAGCATGAACGCGCAGATCGCCAGCGCCGCCGAGGAGCAAACCGCGGTGGCCGAGGAGATCAACCGCAGCGTGCACCACATCGCCCAGGCGGTGGAACAGGTGACCGAGGAAACCGAGCAAAGCGCGGCCACTTCGCGCAGCCTGGCCAGCCTCGGCGAGCAACTCGGCCGGCTGGTCGGCCAGTTCCGCATCTAACCCGGCGGAAGCGGCCGGGCACTTTGCCCGGCCCCGTGTGGACTAAACAGGGCGGCGCGCATGGACGTGCCCCTTCACACGGAAAGCTCATGAACGCCACTGATCTGCAATACAAAACCCTTCTGCTGTTACTGGTGCTGGTCACCCTGGCCTTTATCTGGATTCTGCTGCCGTACTACGGCGCGGTGTTTTGGGCGGTGATCCTCGGTATTCTTTTTACCCCGCTGCAACGCCGCCTGGCGCAACGCTACAAGTGGTCACGGAAAATCACCTCGCTGGTCACGCTGATCGTGTGCGTGGTGGTCGCGGTGCTGCCGATGGTGATCATCAGCGCGCTGCTGGTGCAAGAAGGTGCCGCGCTGTACAAAAGCATCGAGAGTGGCCAGCTCGACATCGCCGGCTACATCAACCACATCAAAAGCGCGCTGCCGGTGTCGATGCAACACCTGCTCGACCGCGTCGGCATGGGCAACCTTGAAGGCCTGCGCGACCGCATCACCAGTTGGGCCACCGCCGGTGGCCAGGCCCTGGCCAGCCAAGCGTTCTATGTGGGGCAGGGCACCTTCGACGTGATCGTCGGCTTTGGCGTGATGCTTTACCTGGTGTATTTCTTCCTGCGTGACGGGCCGGACTTGATCCGCCGGGTACGCTCGGCCATCCCCTTGGCCGAACAGCAAAAGCGCCGGCTGCAGTTGAAGTTCACCCGGGTGGTGCGCGCCACGGTCAAGGGCAACATGCTGGTGGCGATGGCCCAGGGCGCCCTCGGCGGGGTGATGTTCTGGTTTCTGGGTATTCCGAGCTCGCTGTTGTGGGCGGTGCTGATGGCGTTCCTGTCGTTGCTGCCCGCGGTGGGCGCCGGGGTGGTGTGGGCGCCGGTGGCGCTGTACTTCATGCTCAATGGCGCGCTGTGGAAGGGCGTGGTGCTGGCCTTGTACGGGGTGTTCGTGATCGGCCTGGTCGACAACGTGCTGCGGCCGATCCTGGTCGGCAAGGACACGCGCATGCCCGATTATCTGGTACTGGTCTCGACCCTTGGCGGGATCAGCGTGTTCGGCCTCAATGGCTTTGTGATCGGGCCGCTGATCGCCGCGCTGTTCATGTCGACCTGGAGCATCTTCGCCGCCAACCCCAAACCCATGCAGCTGCCCTGAACCTGAAGATTTCCTCACGTCGGCCACTACGGCACGCTGCTTGAGGCAGAGGCGGGCAAGGGGTAACATCCCCGCCTTTGCGTGGCAGCGGCGCTGCCACACCCATGAGCGGTACCGATGCCCAACCCGATTCCCCTCAAAGACCACGAGACAGAAAAAGGCCTGGTCAACCGGCGGCTGATCGTTTGCGCGCTGCTGGTGTTGATGCTGGCCCTGGCGTTGGTGGGGCGGCTGTACTTCCTGCAAGTGATCCAGTACGCCTACCACTCCACCATTTCCGAGAACAACCGCGTTCACGTGCTGCCGATCCCGCCGGAGCGCGGTATGGTCTACGACCGCAACGGCGTGGTGCTGGCCGACAACCGCCCTAGCTTCAACCTCACGCTGACCCGCGAACGCGCCGGCGATACCCCCAAGGTGCTCGACAGCCTGACCGAGATCCTTCACCTCAGCCCCGACCAGCGCCATGAGTTCGACAAGGACCTCAAGCGCTCGCGCCACCCGTTCGAACCGGTCACGCTGATGTACCAGCTCAATGAAGAACAGATCGCCGAGATCGCCGTGAACCAGTTCCGCCTGCCGGGGCTGGATGTCGAGGCGCAGTTCGTGCGCGAATACCCCCAGGGTGAGCTGTTCGCCCATTCCCTGGGCTATGTGGGGCGGATCAACGAAGCCGAAGCCAAGACCCTCGACCAGACCGAATACCGCGGCACCCAGTCAGTGGGCAAAACCGGCGTCGAGCGTTTTTACGAAAACCAACTGCACGGCCACGTGGGCTTCGAGGAAGTCGAAACCAACGCCCAGGGCCGGGTGATGCGGGTGCTGCGCCATACGGACCCAGTGGCGGGCAAGAGCATTACCCTGAGCCTCGACATCAACCTGCAGCGCGCCGCGGAAAAAGCCCTCGACGGCCGCCGCGGCGCCATCGTCGCGCTAGACCCGACCACCGGCGAGGTGCTGGCGATGGTCAGCGAGCCAGGCTTTGACCCCAACCTGTTCGTTACCGGTATCAGTTTCAAGCAGTACACCGCGTTGCGCGACTCGATCGACCGGCCGCTGTTCAACCGTGTGCTACGTGGGTTGTACGCGCCGGGCTCGACGATCAAGCCGGAGGTGGCCATCGCCGGCCTCGACAGCGGGGTGATCAACGCCGGCACGCGGGTGTTCGACCCCGGCTACTACCAATTGCCCAACTACGACCACAAGTACCGCAACTGGAACCGCAGCGGCGACGGCTGGGTCGACCTGTACTCGGCGATCATGCGCTCGAACGACGTGTACTTCTATGAAACCGCCCACCGCCTGGGCATCGACCGCATGCACGATTACCTCAGCCGCTTCGGCATTGGCCAGAAGGTCTCGATGGACATGGCCGACGAAGCCCCAGGGTTGATGCCCTCCGAGCAGTGGAAGCGCGCCACCCGCCGGCAGCCGTGGTTCCCGGGCGAAACGCTGATCCTCGGCATCGGCCAGGGCTACATGCAGGTCACCCCGCTGCAGTTGGCCCAGGCCACTTCGCTGATCGCCAGCAAGGGCGTGTGGCACCGCCCGCACCTGGCGCAAACCATCGGCGGCCAGCCGGCCGTGGATGAAAACCCGATGCCCAACATCGTGCTCCACGACCCCAACGAGTGGGAGCAGGTGAACCGCGGCATGCAGGCGGTGTTGCACGACCCGCGCGGCATCGCCCGGGCTTCGGCGGTGGGCGCGCAGTACCGCATCGCCGGCAAGAGCGGCACTGCGCAGGTGGTGGCGATCCGCCAGGGCGAGCGCTACAACCGCAACGGCACCGCCGAGCGTAACCGCGACAACGCCTTGTTCGTCGGCTTCGCCCCGGCGGAGAACCCCAAGATCGTCGTCGCGGTGATGATCGAGAACGGCGAGGCGGGTGGCCGCGTCGCCGGGCCGGTGGTGCGCGAGGTGCTCGACGCCTGGCTGCTCGACCAAGACGGCCACCTCAAGCCGCAGTACGCCGAGCCCGCGCCCGCGCCGAACAAACCCCCGCACGTATAAAGCCGGTGGCGGCACCGGCCGCCCCGCGTGTTGTCGAAGCGTAGCCGCGCCACTTCCGGCCGGCTCGATCAGGAGCACGCTCATGGCTAAAGTCCTCGTGTTGTACTACTCCACCTATGGCCACATCGAAACCATGGCCGGCGCCCTCGCCGAAGGGGCGCGCGCCGCGGGCGCGACGGTAGACATCAAGCGCGTACCCGAGACGGTACCGGCCGAGATCGCCAAGAACGGCCACTTCAAGCTCGACCAGGCGGCCCCGGTGGCCACCGTGCAAGACCTGGCCGCCTACGACGCGATCGTGATCGGCACGCCCACCCGCTTTGGCCGGGTCAGTAGCCAGATGGCGGCGTTTCTCGACCAGGCCGGCGGGCTGTGGGCCAAGGGTGTGCTCAATGGCAAGGTGGGCGCGGCGTTCACCTCCACCGGCACCCAGCACGGCGGCCAGGAGACCACGCTGTTCTCGGTGATCACCAACCTGCTGCACTTCGGCATGATCATCGTCGGCCTGCCCTACAGCCACCAGGGCATGATGAACATGGACGAGATCGTCGGCGGCGCCCCCTACGGCGCCACCACCCTGGCCGGCGGCGACGGCTCGCGCCAGCCCAGCGCCATCGACCTCGAAGGCGCCCGCCACCAGGGCGAGCTGGTGGCCAAGACCGCGATCAAGCTGTTTGGCTGAGTCGCTTCCAGGGCCCCTCGGCCAAAACAAAACACCCCGCACAAGGCGGGGTGTTTGTTGTTCAGCAGGGCAGGGCGCTTAGCCCATCAGGTGAAACCCTGCATGCTGCACCAGGTCGATCAGTGGCTGCGGGTACACGCCCAGCACGAAGGCCAGCACGGCCACCGCCAGCAGCATCACCCCACCGGCGCGCTGTTCCCACTTCAGTGGGGCATCGCGGCGCGGGATGTCGGCTTCGCGCAGGTACAGGGTGACCATCACCCGCAGGTAATAGAACACGCCGATGGCGCTACCGATCACCAGCGCGCCGACCATCCACCACAGCTGCGACTGCACGCCGGCGGCGATCACGTAGAACTTGCCAATAAAGCCCGCGGTGAGCGGAATACCGGCCAGCGACAGCATCATCACGGTCAGTACTGCGGTCAGGTACGGGCGGCGCCAGAACAGCCCGCGGTACTCGAACAGCGCGTCGGCGTCACGGCCGTTGTATGGCGAACTCATCAGGGTGATCACGCCGAAGGCGCCCAGGCTGGTCAGCACGTAGGTGGCCAGGTAAACGCCGATGGCTTCGACCGCCAGGCCCTTGCTCGCCACCAGGGCGATCAGCAGGTAACCGAAGTGGGCGATCGAGGAGTAACCCAGCAGGCGCTTGATGTTGCTTTGCAGCACCGCCAGCAGGTTACCGACCAGGATCGACAGCACGGCGATCACCGCTAGCACGGTGTAGACCATGCCGCTGCTGGCCAGGGGCGACAACTGGAACAACCGCACCACCACCGCGAACACCGCCACCTTGCTCGCCGTGGCGAGGAACGCGGCCACCGGCGCCGGGGCGCCTTCGTACACGTCTGGGGTCCACAGGTGGAAGGGCACCAGCGACAGCTTGAACGCCAAGCCCACCAGCATCATCGACAAGCCCAGTTGCGCCAGGCTGCTCGGCTGGCCAGTGCTGGCCAGTACCGAGCCCAGCGCGCTGAAGCTCAGGCTGCCGGCGTCGGCATAGGCCAGGGCCATGCCGAACAACAGGAACGCCGAGCCGGCGGCCGACAGCACCATGTATTTGATGCCACCCTCCAGCGAGCGCTTGTCGAAGAACGCGTAGGCGATCAGCCCGTAGGTGGGCACCGACATCAGTTCGAGGCCGATGAACAGCGACGACAACTGCTGCGCCATCACCAGCACCAGCGCGCCAGCGGCGGCGAGGATGATCAACAGGTACAGCTCTTCGCGGTTGCCCGGGTAGCCGGCGCCGTCGGCGCCCTCACCCAGGTAGGCGTGGGCGAGGGTCACGCAGGCCAGCGTGGCGATCAGCACCAGGGCCATGTACAGCGCGGCGAAGTTGTCGACCTGCAACAGCGTGGTCACGCTGATCGGGGTGATCTTGAGCACCGGCAGGATCGACAGCAGGGCCAGGTTCAGCCCCGCGCACGACAGCAGGAAGGTCATCGAGTGGTTGCGCCGCCAGGCGATCGCCAGCATCACCACGACCGCGGTAGCGCCGGTGATCAGCAGCGGGGCCAGCGCCAGAAAATGTTGAGAAGTCAGTTCCATAGCGCTTTACCGGGCCGAAGCCAATTGAGTGAAGGCAGTGCCGAGCCAGTGCTGCACACCGGCCACGGTCGCGGCGGAGGTGTCGAGGAAGTTCTGCGGGTAGATACCCAGCCAGATCAACAGCACCGCCAGCCCGAGGATCATGGTCATCTCGCGCGCGTCCATGCCGGCCAGCACGCTGTCGGCCTTGGCCGGGCCGAAGTAGGCGCGGTGGATCATGATCAGCGAGTACACCGAGCCGAACACCAGGCCGGTGGTGGCGATCGAGGCGATCCAGGGGGTGGCCTTGAACGCGCCGAGCAGGATCAGGAACTCGCCGACGAAGTTGCCGGTACCGGGCAGGCCCAGCGAGGCCGCGGCGAAGAACAGGCTGATCGCCGGCAGGTACGGGATGCGTGCCCACAGGCCGCCCATCTGGCGCATGTCACGGGTGTGCAGGCGCTCGTACAGTTGGCCGGAGAGGATGAACAGCGCCGCCGCCGAGAGGCCGTGGGCGAGCATCTGGATCACCGCGCCTTGCAGCGCCTGCTGGGAACCGGAGTAGATCGCGATCAGCACGAAGCCCATGTGCGACACGCTGGAGTAGGCGATCAGGCGCTTGATGTCGGTTTGCGCGAAGGCCAGGAAGGCGCCGTAGAAGATGCCGATCAGGCCCAGGGTCATGGCGATCGGCGCGAACTCCGCCGAGGCATGCGGGAACAACGGCAGGGCGAAGCGCAGCAGGCCGTAGGCGGCGGTTTTCAGCAGGATACCGGCCAGGTCCACGGAACCGGCGGTTGGCGCCTGGGCGTGGGCGTCGGGCAGCCAGGAGTGCACCGGCACCACCGGCAGCTTCACCGCGAAGGCGATGAAGAAGCCCAGCATCAGCACGAACTCGGTGCCGGCCGGCAGTTGCGCCTTGAGCAGCTCGGCGTAGTTGAAGGTCAGGATGCCGCTCTGGTTGTAATGCACCAGCACCAGGCCAAGGATCGCCACCAGCATGATCAGGCCGCTGGCCTGGGTGAAGATGAAGAACTTGGTCGCCGCGTAGATCCGGGTGCGCTTGCCGTCGGCCGAGCTGTGGCCCCACAGCGCGATCAGGAAGTACATCGGGACGAGCATCATTTCCCAGAAGAAGAAGAACAGGAACAGGTCGATGGCCAGGAACACGCCGATCACACCACCGAGAATCCACATCAGGTTCAGGTGGAAGAAGCCGACGTGGGCCTGGATTTCCTTCCACGAGCACAGCACCGAAAGCATGCCGAGCAGGCCGGTGAGCAGGATCATCAGCAGCGACAGGCCGTCGAGGGCCAGGTGGATGCTGATGCCGAAGCGCTCGATCCAGCCAACGTGGAATTCCAGCGCCCACTGCGGGGCACCGCCTGGCGCCGGGGCCAGGGTGTAGTCGCCGGTCGCCCACAGCCAGAGGCCGAGAGCGAATTCGAGGGCCATGGTCAGCAGCGCAATGTAGCGCGGCAGGGTGGCGGCACCGCGCTCACCCAGCCAGCACAGCAGGCCGCCGATGAAGGGGATCAGGATCAGCCAGGGCAAAATCATGACGGGGTCATTTCCTTTCGCAAAGTCGCAAGGTTCATGGTCATACCGCAGCCGCTACCACCGCGCCGATCACCAGCACGGCGCCAAAGGCGATGGAGGCGGCGTACCAGCGCAGTTGCCCGGTTTCGCTACGGCTCATGGCGCTGTTGCCGCCCTTGGCCATGGCCGGGATCAGGCCGATGGTCTTGTCGACCGGGTCCTTGCGCAGCAGGTGGCTGATTGCCAGGTAAGGTTTCACGAACAGCTTGTCATACAGCCAGTCGAAGCCCCAGGCGGCGAACCACCAGCGCGACAACAGGCGGCCCGGGCCACTGTTGGCGATCGCCGTGGCGACGCTGCGCTTGCCGAGGAACAGCAAGGCCGAGAGCAGGATGCCAGCCAGGGCGATGGCGCCCGAGGCGATCTCCAGGCTGTGCTGGGCTTCGCCACCGGCATGCCCGGCGCTTTCCGGCAGCACGCCGGCCAGTGGTGGGTGAATCCAGGCGCCGACGAAGGTCGACAGCACGATCAGCACGCCCAGCGGCAGCCAGTGCGAGATGCCATGGCCGGCATGGGCCTCGGTCTTGGCTTCGCCGTGGAAGGCGATGAAGATCAGCCGGAAGGTGTAGATCGAGGTCATGAAGGCGCCCACCAGGCCCGCGTAGAGCAGGTAGGTGTGGCCACTGGCGAAGGCCTCCCAGAGGATTTCATCCTTGGAGTAGAAACCCGCGGTGAGGATCGGCAACGCCGACAACGCCGCGCCGCCGACGATGAAGCTGGTGTAGGCCAGAGGCAGTTTCTTCCACAGCCCGCCCATCTTGAAGATGTTCTGCTCGTGGTGGCAGGCGACGATCACCGCGCCCGAAGCGAGGAACAGCAGCGCCTTGAAGAACGCGTGGGTCATCAGGTGGAAGATCGCCCCCGACCACGCGCCCACGCCCAGGGCAAGGAACATGTAGCCGATCTGGCTCATGGTCGAGTACGCCAGGATGCGCTTGATGTCGGTTTGCACCAGCGCGGCGAAGCCGGCCAGTACCAGGGTGACCGCGCCGACGATGCCGACCAGGTGCAGGATGCCCGGCGCCAGCTCGAACAGCCCGTGGGTACGGGCGATCAGGTACACGCCCGCGGTGACCATGGTCGCCGCGTGGATCAGCGCCGACACTGGGGTCGGGCCGGCCATGGCGTCGGCCAGCCAGGTTTGCAGCGGCAACTGGGCCGATTTACCCACCGCGCCACCGAGCAGCATCAGCGTGGCCAGCACGATCAGCGGGTCGTTGACCTGGAAGTGCGTGGGTGCGCGCACCAGCAGCTCCTGGATGTTCAGCGTGCCCAACTGGTGGAACAGGATGAACAGGCCGATGGCCATGAACACGTCACCGATGCGGGTCACGATGAACGCCTTCAGGGCCGCGTCGCCGTTCTTGCGCTCGCTGTAGTAGAAGCCGATCAGCAGGTAGCTGCACAGGCCCACGCCTTCCCAACCGAAGTAGATGAACAGCAGGTTGTCGCCCAGCACCAGGAACAGCATGCTGGCGATGAACAGGTTGGTGTAGGAGAAGAACCGCGAGTAGCCGTTTTCACCGCGCATGTACCACGAGGCGAACAGGTGGATCAGAAAACCCACCCCCACCACCACGCCGAGCATGGTCACGGCCAGGCCGTCGAGGTACAGGGTGAACTGCGGCGCGAAGCCGTCGACGTTCATCCAGGTCCACAGGTGCTGGGTGAACACACCACCGGGCGGTGGGGCCATGTTGAATTGCCAGATCACGTAGGCCGCGACCAGGGCCGATAGCCCCATCGAGCCGACACCGATGGCCGCCGAGGTGTTCTCGGACCAGCGGCCACGGGAAAACGACAGCAGCAAAAAGCCCACCAGGGGGAAGACGAAAGTCAGGAAAAGTAGGTTCATCCGCGCATCTCGCTGGCTGCATCGATATCGAGCGTGTGGAAACGGCGATACAACTGGATCAGGATCGCCAGGCCGATACTGGCCTCGGCGGCCGCCAGGCTGATCACCAGGATGAACATGATCTGCCCATCCGGCTGGCCCCAGCGGCTACCGGCCACGATGAACGCCAGTGCCGAGGCGTTCATCATGATTTCGATGCTCATCAATATGAAAAGGATGTTGCGCCGCACCAGCAGGCCAATCAGGCCCAGGGTGAACAGCACACCGGCGACGGCGAGGCCGTGTTCCAATGGAATGGCAGGCATGGCTTACTCCTTGGCCTCGTTGCGCCCAATGTGAAAAGCCGTGACCACGCCCGCGAGCAGGAGCATGGAAGCCAGTTCGACCACCAGCAGGTAAGGCCCGAACAGGCTGATGCCCACGGCCTTGGCGTCGATGGTGGTAGTGCCGATGGCGGTGGCGCTGGGGTGGCTGAACAGCACCACGCCCAGTTCCAGCAGCAGCAGGGCGCCCAGCAACATGGGGCCGGCCCAGATGCCTGGCTTGAGCCAGGCGCGTTCCTGTTCCACCTGTTCACGGCCCAGGTTGAGCATCATCACCACGAACACGAACAGCACCATGATGGCGCCGGCGTAGGCGATCACCTCGAGGATGCCGGCGAACGGCGCCCCCAGGGAGAAGAACGTCATCGCGATGGCGATCAGCGAGATGATCAGGTACAGCAAGGCATGCACGGGGTTGGTGTTGGTGATCACCCGCAGGGTGGCCAGCACTGCGACACCGGATGCGAAGTAGAAAGCGAATTCCATCATTCGTCCTTAAGGCAGCAGGCTCTTCACGTTGATCGGTTCGGCTTCGTTCTGCGCGGCGCCTTTCGGCTTGCCGGCCACGGCCATGCCCGCGACGCGATAGAAGTTATAGTCCGGGTTCTTGCCGGGGCCAGAAATCAGCAGGTCTTCTTTTTCGTAGACCAGCTCCTGGCGCTTGTACTCGGCCATTTCGAAATCCGGCGTGAGCTGGATCGCGGTGGTGGGGCACGCCTCTTCGCACAGGCCGCAGAAGATGCAGCGCGAGAAGTTGATGCGGAAGAACTCCGGGTACCAGCGGCCGTCGTCGGTTTCAGCCTTTTGCAGTGAGATGCACCCCACCGGGCAGGCCACGGCGCAGAGGTTGCAGGCTACGCAGCGCTCTTCGCCGTCGGGGTCGCGGGTGAGCACGATGCGCCCACGGTAGCGCGGCGGCAGGTACACCGCCTCTTCGGGATACTGCAGGGTGTCGCGCTTGCGGAAACCATGGCCGAAGACCATCACCAGGCTGCGCAGCTGGGTGTAGGTACCGCTCATGATGTTGCCGATGTATCTGAACATGATTTAGCTCCTCACTGAACCGCGCCGGCCGGGGCGTTCAGCAGAACGATCGCGGCGGTCACCAGCAGGTTTAACAGGGTCAGTGGCAGGCAGAACTTCCAGCTGAATTCCATCACCTGGTCATAGCGTGGGCGCGGGATGGCGGCACGCAGCAGGATGAACAGCATGATGAAGAACGCGGTTTTCAGGGCGAACCACAGGAACGACAGCTGCGGCAGAATGTTGAACGGGCCGTGCCAGCCGCCGAAGAACAGCGTGACCAGCAGCGCCGACACCAGCACGATGCCGATGTACTCGCCCACGAAGAACATGCCCCATTTCATCCCGGCGTATTCGATGTGGTAGCCGTCGGCGAGCTCTTGCTCGGCCTCGGGCTGGTCGAACGGGTGGCGGTGGGTCACCGCAACGCCAGCGATGAAGAAGGTGCAGAAGCCGAGGAACTGCGGAATGATGAACCACAGGTGCTGGGCCTGGTATTCAACAATGTCGCGCATGTTGAACGAGCCGGCCTGAACCACCACGCCCATCAGCGCCAAGCCCATGAACACCTCGTAGCTGACCGTTTGCGCCGAGGCGCGCAGGCTGCCGAGCAGGGCGTACTTGTTGTTGCTCGACCAGCCGGCGAACAGCACCGCGTACACCGACAGCCCCGCCATGGCGAAGAAGAACAGCAAGCCGATGTTCAGGTCGGCCACGCCCCAGGTGGCGGTGATCGGGATGATCGAGAAGGCGATCAGCAAGGCGCTCATGGCCACCACCGGCGCCAGGGTGAAGATCACCCGGTCGACGAACGGTGGGTTCCAGTCTTCCTTGAAGAACATCTTCAGCATGTCGGCGGCGATCTGGAACATGCCGAACGGGCCTACCCGGTTGGGGCCGTAGCGGTCTTGCCACCAGCCGAGCAAACGGCGCTCGACGAACGACAGCAGCGCGCCACAGACCACCACCGCCAGCAGGGTGACGATGCATTTGATCACCTGGATGATGATGTCGAGCACTTCAGGGGTGAGCCAGCTCATTGTGCAGCCTCCTGCAGGCCGCTCACCGGCAGGCCACTGAATGCGGCGGGGATGCCGGCCAGGCCCTTGGGCAGGCCGACCAGGCCCGCGCCCAGTTCTTCGTCGATCTTCAGTGCCAGGCGCAGGCGTTGGCCGCCCACTTCCAGGCTCAGCAGCGCGCCTTCATTAACCCCGAGGCGGTCGGCTTCGGATTTGGCCAGGGCCACGTACGGCGCCGGGATGCGTTCCTGCACCGGGGCGGCTTTGGAGGAGTTTTCCTCGCTGCCGAATAGGTGGTAGAACGGCACCGCTTGCCAGGTGCCCTGGGCCGGTGCGAACGCCGCCGGGGCGGTGTACCAGGCCAGTTGGTCACCGGCCGGCTCGATCAGGCGCACGCCCGGGTCGCCGGCGCGCAGGCTGCCGCCGACTTCGTCCTGAAACTTGTTCCAGGCCTGTGGCGAGTTCCAGCCCGGGGACCAGGCGAACGGCACCTGCTGGCGCGGTTCGGCCGAACCCGAATAGCCTTCCATCGAGAACGAGAACGCCGAGTCGGCATCCTGCGAGGTGCGCGGCTCGTGCACGCTGATGTTGGCGCGCATGGCGGTACGGCCGGAGTAGCGCAGCGGCTCGCGGGCCAGCTTCAGGCCCTTGATGCGGAAGCTCGCCGACGGCGCCGCCTCGACGATCCGCGCCAGCGGCTTGGCCGCCTCGGCGCAGGCCTGGGTGACGTGGTCGAGTTGGGTCCAGTCGACCGGCTTGCCGAGCAGCGTGGCGCGCAGGGCGTGCAGCCAGCGCCAGCCTTCGTGGATCAGGTTGCTGCTGTCCAGGTAGGCCGGGTCGTACACCTGGAAGAAGCGCTGGGCGCGGCCTTCGAGGCTGACCAGGGTGCCGTCGCCTTCGGCGAAGCTGGCCGCCGGCAGCACCAGGTGGGCGCGTTCGGCGGTGGCGGTCATTTGGTGGTCGGCGACGATCACCACCTTGGCCGCGGCCAGGGCGGCGTCGACCTTGGCGGCATCGACGCGGGTGTACAGGTCGTTTTCCAGCACCACCACGGCGTCGGCTTTACCCTCTGCCAGTTGCTGCAGGGCGGCATCCAGCGAACCGCCGCCAAGCAGGGCCAGGCCCAGGCTGTTGGCTTCGGGTACCACCAGGCTCAGCGAGCCGGCTTTTTCGCGGGCGGCCAAGGCCTTGGCGATGTTCGCCGCGGCTTCGATCAGCGCGTTGGAGCCCAGCGAGGTGCCGGCTACCACCAGCGGGCGCTTGGCCGCCAGCAGGGCCTCGGCGATCGCCTCGGCAAAGCCCAGGGCTTCAGCGTCGAGGCCGTTCACGGCCGGGGCGCTGGCGTCGATGGCGTGGGCCACGGCGAAGCCGATGCGGGCGAGGTCGGCCGGGGCGGCGTGCACGCATTGCTCGGCGATGTCGTCGAGGCGGGTGGCGCTGAGGCTGGCGATGAACAGCGGGTTCATCTCGTGCTGGCCGATGTTCTTCACCGCAGCGTCGAGCCAGGGCTGCACGCGCATCGCGCCGGCCATGGCCTCGGCCTTGCCCTTGACCGACTGGCGCAGGGCCAGGGCCAGGCGCGCGGCGGTCTGGGTGAGGTCTTCACCGAGCACGAACACCGCGTCGTGGTCTTCCACGTCGCGCAGGGTCGGGACCGGCAGCGGGCTGCGTTGCAGCACCTGGCGCACCAGTTGGATACGTTCCAGCTCAGCGGCCTCGATGCCGGTGTAGAAGTCCGCGGTGCCGACCAGTTCGCGCAGGGCGAAGTTGCTCTCGAGGCTGGCGCGCGGCGAGCCGATGCCGATCACGGTGCGCCCGCGCAGCAGTTCGGCGGCTTTGTCGAGGCCGCCGTCGAGGCTGAGTTTTTCGCTGCCCAGCAGCGGTTGGCGCGGGCGGGTCTTGCTGTTTACGTAGCCGTAGCCAAAGCGCCCGCGGTCGCACAGGAAGTACTGGTTCACCGCGCCGTTGTAGCGGTTTTCGATGCGCCGCAATTCGCCGTAGCGCTCGCCGGGGCTGATGTTGCAACCGCTGGAGCAGCCGTGGCAGATGCTCGGGGCGAACTGCATGTCCCACTTGCGGTTGTAGCGCTCGGAGTGGGTTTTGTCGGTGAACACACCGGTCGGGCACACCTCGGTGAGGTTGCCGGAAAACTCGCTTTCCAGCGCGCCGTCTTCGACGCGGCCGAAGTACACGTTGTCGTGGGCGCCGTAAACGCCCAGGTCGGTGCCGCCGGCGTAGTCTTTATAGAAGCGCACGCAGCGGTAGCAGGCGATGCAGCGGTTCATCTCATGGGCGATGAACGGGCCGAGCTCCTGGTTCTGGTGGGTGCGCTTGGTGAAGCGGTAACGCCGCTCGTTGTGGCCAACCATCACGGTCATGTCTTGCAGGTGGCAGTGGCCGCCTTCTTCGCAGACCGGGCAGTCGTGGGGGTGGTTGGTCATCAGCCATTCGACGACGCTGGCGCGGAATGCCTTCGATTCGTCGTCGTCGATGCTGATCCAGGTGTTGTCGGCGGCCGGGGTCATGCAGCTCATGACGATCCGCCCGCGGGTGTCGTTTTCATCGTTGTACTGCTTTACCGCGCACTGGCGGCAGGCCCCCACGCTACCGAGCGCGGGGTGCCAGCAGAAGTAGGGGATGTCGAGGCCGAGGGACAGACATGCCTGTAGCAGGTTGTCGGCTCCATCGACTTCGAGCGCTTTGCCGTCTACGTGGATAGTGGCCATGGTTCAAAGGTCTTCGTTGGCCCGCGTGAGCGGGCGAGGCTAATGGAAATCTTGTTATCCGCCTGGCGCGAACGGCGTCATCAGGCGTGGACGCGGGCCAGGCCCGCGCCAAAAAGCGGTGTATCAGGCACCGGCCGGCACGGGCCGGGGTTGGCCAAAACCGGCCACCTGCGGCGCCGCCGGCGCAACGCCAGCTTCGAATTCTTCACGGAAGTACTTGATCGCGCTGCCCAGTGGCTCCACGGCACCGGGGGCGTGGGCGCAGAAGGTTTTGCCGGGGCCAAGGAAGTTGACCAGGCCCAGCAGGGTGGCGATGTCTTCCTGGGTGCCTTGGCGTTTTTCCAGCGCGCGCAGCAGCTTCACGCTCCACGGCAGGCCGTCGCGGCAAGGGGTGCACCAGCCGCAGGATTCGCGGGCGAAGAACTCTTCCATGTTGCGCAGCAGCGAGACCATGCTGACGGTGTTATCCACCGCCATGGCCAGGCCCGTGCCCATCCGCGTGCCGACCTTGCCGATGCCACCGGCGTACATTTGCGCGCTCAGGTGCTCGGGCAGCAAGAAGCCGGTGCCGGCACCGCCGGGCTGCCAGCATTTGAGGGTGTAGCCGTCGCGCATGCCGCCGGCGTAGTCCTCGAACAGTTCCTGGGCGGTGATGCCGAACGGCAGTTCCCACAGGCCGGGGTTCTTCACCTTGCCGGAGAAGCCCATCAGCTTGGTGCCCATGTCTTCGCTGCCCTCGCGGGCCAGGCCCTTGTACCAATCGTTGCCGTTGAGCACGATCGCCGGCACGTTGCACAGGGTTTCGACGTTGTTCACGCAGGTGGGCTTGCCCCACACGCCCACGGCGGCGGGGAAGGGCGGCTTGGAGCGCGGGTTGGCGCGGCGGCCTTCGAGGGAGTTGATCAGCGCGGTTTCTTCACCGCAGATGTAACGCCCGGCGCCGGTGTGCACGAACAGTTCGAAGTCGAAGCCGCTGCCGAGGATGTTCTTGCCCAGCAGGCCGGCGGCTTTCGCCTCGTCGACCGCGCGGCGCAGGTTGATCGCGGCGGTGGTGTACTCGCCACGCAGGAAGATATAACCCCGGTAGGCCTTCAGCGCCCGGGCGCTGATCAGCATGCCTTCGATCAGCAGGTGCGGCTGCTGCTCCATCAGCATGCGGTCTTTCCAGGTGTTGGGCTCCATTTCGTCGGCGTTGCACAGCAGGTAACGAATGTTCAGCGATTCGTCCTTGGGCATCAGGCCCCACTTCACCCCGGTGGGGAAGCCCGCGCCGCCGCGGCCCTTGAGGCCGGAGTCTTTCACCGCTTGCACGATGTCGTCGGGGGCGAGGTCGGCAAAGGCCTTGCGCGCGGCGGCATAGCCGTTCTTGCTTTCGTATTCGGCGAGCCACACCGGCTCTGCGTCATCGCGCAGGCGCCAGGTCAGCGGGTGGGTTTCCGGCGCGCGGGCGATGCGGTTGGCCGGCCCGAAAGAGGTGAGCGTCATACGTAGCCCTCCAGCAGTTTGGCGACGCCGTCTGGCTGCACGTCACCGAAGGTATCGTCGTCGATCATCAGCGCCGGGGCCTTGTCGCAGTTGCCCAGGCAGCACACCGGCAGCAGGGTGAAACGGCCGTCTTCGGTGGTCTGGCCCAGGCCAATGCCCAGCTCGCTTTGCAGCTTGCCGACCACCGACTCATGGCCGCCGATGTAGCAGACCATGCTGTCGCACACCCGGATGATGTGGCGGCCCACCGGCTGGCGGAAGATCTGGCTGTAGAAGGTGGCCACGCCCTCGACATCGCTGGCCGGGATGCCGAGCACCTCGCCAATGGCGTAGACGGCACCGTCGGGCACCCAGCCGCGTTCCTTCTGGACGATTTTCAAGGCTTCGATCGACGCCGCGCGCGGGTCTTCGTAGTGGTGCATTTCGTGCTCGATGGCCGAGCGCTCGGTTTCGCTCAGGGCGAAACGGTCAGTTTGGATCAGCGTGTTGTTCATGCTCAGCGGTCCACATCGGCCATGACGAAGTCGATACTGCCCAGGTACGCAATCAGGTCGGCGACCATGCTGCCGCGGATCACCGAAGGGATCTGCTGCAGGTGCGGGTAGCTGGGGGTACGGATACGGGTACGGTAGCTCATCGTGCCGCCGTCGCTCGTCAGGTAATAACTGTTGATGCCCTTGGTCGCCTCGATCATCTGGAAGCTTTCGTTGGCCGGCATTACCGGGCCCCACGAAACCTGCAGGAAGTGGGTGATCAGGGTTTCGATGTGCTGCAGGGTGCGCTCTTTCGGCGGCGGCGTGGTCAGCGGGTGGTCCGCTTTGTACGGGCCGTCGGGCATATTGCGCAGGCACTGGTCGATGATGCGGATGCTCTGGCGCATTTCTTCGACGCGCACGATGCAGCGGTCATAGGCATCGCCGTTGTGCGCCAGCGGCACTTCGAACTCGAAGTTCTCGTAGCCGGAATAAGGCCGCGCCTTGCGCAGGTCGAAGTCGCAGCCGGTGGAACGCAGGCCGGCGCCGGTCACGCCCCACTCCAGGGCTTCCTTGGTGTTGTACTGGGCCACGCCAATGGTGCGGCCCTTGAGGATGCTGTTCTGCAGGGCGGCTTTTTCGTACTCGTCGAGGCGCTTGGGCAGCCATTCGACGAAGTCCTTCACCAGTTTGTCCCAGCCGCGCGGCAGGTCGTGGGCAACGCCGCCAATGCGGTACCAGGCCGGGTGCAGGCGGAAGCCGGTGATCGCCTCGATCACCGTGTAGGCTTTTTGCCGGTCGGTGAAAGTGAAGAACACCGGGGTCATGGCGCCGACGTCCTGGATGTAGGTACCGAGGAACAGCAGGTGGCTGGTGATGCGGAAGAATTCGGCGAGCATCACGCGGATGGTGTCGACCTTCTGCGGCACCTTGATGCCGGCCAGCTTTTCCACTGCCAGTACGTACGGCAGGTTGTTCATCACCCCGCCGAGGTAGTCGATGCGGTCGGTGTAGGGGATGAAGCTGTGCCACGACTGGCGCTCGGCCATTTTCTCGGCGCCACGGTGGTGGTAGCCGATGTCGGGTACGCAGTCGATGATCTCTTCGCCGTCGAGCTGCAGGATGATGCGGAACGCGCCGTGGGCCGACGGGTGGTTTGGGCCCAGGTTGAGGAACATGTAGTCCTCGTTGGCGCCGTGGCGCTTCATGCCCCAGGCTTCGGGGTTGAAGCGCGCGGCTTCTTCCTCGAGCTCCTGCTTGGCCAGGGTCAGGCTGTACGGGTCGAACTCGGTGGCGCGGGCAGGGTAGTCCTTGCGCAGCGGGTGGCCTTCCCAGGTCGGCGGCATGAGGATGCGGGTGAGGTGCGGGTGGCCTTCGAAGTGAATGCCGAACATGTCCCAGACTTCACGCTCGTACCACGAGGCGTTCGGCCAGATGGAGGTGACGCTGGGCACGTTGAGGTCGCCTTCGTTCAAGGCCACCTTGATCATCACGTCGCTGTTACGCTCCACCGAGAGCAGGTGATAGAACACGGTGAAGTCAGCGCTTGGCAGGCCGCGGCGCTGGGTGCGCAGGCGCTCGTCGACGCCGTGCAGGTCGTACAGCATCGAGTAGGGCTTGGCCACGTTGCGCAAGAAGCCCAGGACTTCCTTGAGCTTGGCGCGGGCCACCCACAGCACCGGCATGCCGGTGCGGGTCGGCTGGGCGGTAAAGGCATCAGGGCCAAAACGGTTGTTCAATTCGACGACCACATCCTGGTCGTCAGCCTTGTAGGGCGGGATGTACAGAGCGGTGTCCGCTGTTGTCATGGTCTCGGTCGCTTTCGGTCAACGTCAAAGAATGAAACCCGTTTGCCGGGCGCGCACGGTCAGGCGCGCCGTCTGGCGGTGGCTCAGACTTCGTCGGGGCTGCGCAGGTGGGTGACCGCGATACGTTGGTCGCGGCGTTGTTCCCGTTGCGAGGGCATGTCGGCACGGTAGATGCCTTGATCCCCCACCACCCAGGACAGCGGGCGGCGCTCCTGGCCGATGGATTCCTGCAGCAGCATCAAGCCTTGCAGGAATGCCTCGGGGCGAGGAGGGCAGCCGGGCACGTACACGTCGACAGGGAGGAATTTATCCACGCCCTGCACGACCGAGTAGATGTCGTACATGCCACCGGAGTTGGCGCACGAGCCCATGGAGATGACCCACTTCGGTTCGAGCATCTGCTCATACAGGCGCTGGATGATCGGCGCCATCTTGATGAAGCAGGTACCCGCCACGACCATGAAGTCGGCCTGGCGCGGCGAGGCCCGGATCACTTCCGCGCCGAAGCGGGCGATGTCGTGGGGCGCCGTGAAGGCCGTGGTCATTTCGACGTAGCAGCACGAAAGGCCGAAGTTGTACGGCCACAGGGAGTTTTTACGCCCCCAGTTGACCGCGCCACTGAGCACGTCTGAGAGCTTGCCCATGAAGACGTTTTTGTGGACCTGGTCTTCTAGCGGGTCGGTAACGGTCTCCCGTTGACCGATGGGATATTGCTCGTTCGGAGCATCCGGATCGATACGCGTAAGGTTGTATTGCATTGCCAAAGCCTCATTGTTTCAGCTTCGCCTGCCGCTTACGGCGACCTTCGGGCGCCCAATCGAGAGCCCCCACTCGCCACAGGTAGACAAGACCCGCCAACAGAATTGCTATGAATATGAAAGCTTCGGCGAAGCCGGCCCACCCGCTCTCACGGACCGAGACGGACCAGGCGAAGAGGAACAGGGCTTCGATATCGAAAATCACGAAAAGCATCGCGACCAGATAAAATTTGGCGGACAAACGCAGGCGGGCACTGCCCACCGGCAGCATGCCGGACTCGAACGGATCGTTCTTGGCGCGGCCCCAGGCCTTGCTGCCGAGCAGGCTGGAGAGGCCGAGCATGAAGGCGCAGAGGCCTGCGACCCCCAGGAGGAAGATGGCAAAGCCCCAGTTGTGGGCCAGGAATCCTGCTGAATGGGTCATGCTGTAATCCTTAACAGAGCGGGCAGTGCAAGCTGTAGAACTCTGTGATTGTGTAAAGTTGCCGCAGCGACAGTATGCCGCAGCCAAGGCTCGGCGCGATTTTATGGGCAAAGCGGCGCTAAGTAAATTTGCACCTTCAAATTAATTTCCCGCATCGCTCACATAGTGCACGCCTATAACCCCCGCAGGCCGTGCGCTGCGGGGATTACCGCTGTTTCGTTCAACTATGTTTCGCAGAAGAAGTAACGACAAAAATCGCTAACTTCAAATGATAATGAATAGCATCTGCGGATCATTGTTGTTTGAATGGCAGCGGCTTGATCAAACTATAGGAGAGGGTTGCTAAGTCTGCCATTCGAGCGGCTTTTTACCCGAGGCCGGGCGGGTGGGTATGGACCTGGATCAACAAAACCCGGCCCGGCGCAGGGGGCTGCGCCGGGCCGGGGCGGTGCTCAGTGGAATTGCTCTTCTTCGGTCGAGCCTTTCAGCGCGGTCACCGACGACGCCCCACCCTGAATCACCGTGGTCATGTCATCGAAGTAACCCGTGCCCACTTCCTGCTGGTGGGCGACGAAGGTGTAGCCGCGCTGGGCGTCGGCGAACTCCTGCTCCTGCAGCTTGACGTAGGCGGTCATGTCGTTGCGCGCGTAGTCATACGCCAGGTTGAACATGCCGTGCCACATGTTGTGGATGCCCGCCAGGGTGATGAACTGGTGCTTGTAGCCCATCGCCGACAGCTCGCGCTGGAATTTGGCGATGGTGGCGTCGTCGAGGTTTTTCTTCCAGTTGAACGACGGCGAGCAGTTGTAGGAGAGGATCTGGTCCGGGTACTCCTTTTTGATCGCCTCGGCAAAGCGCCGCGCTTCGGCGAGGTCTGGCTTGGCGGTTTCGCACCAGACCATGTCGGCATACGGCGCGTAGGCCAGGCCGCGGGCGATGGCCTGGTCGAGCCCGGCGCGTACCCGGTAGAAGCCCTCCGGGGTGCGCTCACCGGTGACGAACGGCTGGTCGTACGGGTCGCAGTCCGAGGTGATCAGGTCGGCGGCGTTGGCGTCGGTGCGCGCCAGGATGATCGTCGGCACGCCGGCGACATCCGCCGCCAGGCGCGCGGCCACCAGCTTTTGCACCGCCTCTTGTGTGGGCACCAGCACCTTGCCGCCCATGTGGCCGCATTTTTTCACCGAGGCCAGTTGGTCTTCGAAGTGCACGCCGGCGGCGCCGGCTTCGATCATCGCGCGCATCAGTTCGTAGGCATTGAGCACGCCACCGAAACCGGCCTCGGCGTCGGCGACGATCGGCGCGAAGTAGTCTACATAGCCAGCATCACCGGGGTTTTTGCCGGCTTTCCACTGGATCTGATCGGCGCGGCGAAAGGCGTTGTTGATCCGCTTGACCACCGTGGGCACCGAGTCGACCGGGTACAACGACTGGTCGGGGTACATGGCCTCGGCCGAGTTGTTGTCGGCCGCCACCTGCCAGCCGGACAGGTAGATGGCCTGGATGCCGGCCTTGACCTGCTGAACCGCCTGGCCGCCAGTGAGCGCGCCCATGCAGTTGACGAAGTCTTTGTCGGGGCGGAACGACGGCTTGGCGCCCTGGGTGACCAGCTTCCAGAGCTTCTCCGCGCCCAGCCGGGCCAGGGTGTGCTCAGGTTGTACGGAACCGCGCAGGCGGACGACATCGGCGGCGCTATAGGTACGGGAGATGCCTTTCCACCGTGGGTTGTTCGCCCAGTCTTGCTCCAGGGCCGCTATTTGTTGTTCGCGAGTGTGTGCCATTGGATAAACCTCGTAGCCAGGGACGGATGGGGTGCCGGGTGTTCGTTGCGCCCGAGGCGGGTGTGGGCTCGGCTGTGTAGTCCGTTTGTGTGGAACTACATAAAAACCGTGAAGCGCCACCCGGAGGGATGTTTGAGGTGGCTTTTCAGGCGCATTACAGCCTGTTGGCTGCGGGAACGGGCCCATCATGCCTAGAGGAGGGTGCCTCGTCAAACGTTTTGTAGTGAGAAAATGCAGCCACTACAACTAACGTCGAATATGACTGGCGGGTCACTGAAAGGCCCGTGGGTCGGGGCTTTCAGTCCAGTGCGTCAACCTTGACACGCAGTGTTATGTCGTCCCGCCCGGCGGTGGAATAACGCTTGGCCCACGTGTTCTGCTCGGCCTGGCTGTTGGCGTTGCTGCCGGCCAGGATGATCCACTCGCCCAAGCGCCCGGTCACCTGGTTGGCCGTGCTCTGCACGTCGATCACGTCAGGGCGCTCCTGGCTGACGCGGTCGTTGTTGGTGTTGATCACCAGGTGCACCTGCTCGCCGGTCACGCTGGCGGTGACGTAGTAGCCCCGGGTGACATTGCGGTACTGAGTGTCACTCTGGTAGCGGCCATAGCCGTCGCTGCTGGTGCTGGTGATCGGCACGCTCTGGCCGACCTGAATCAACGCCGGGGTGCCTTCGGTGGCCTGCACCTGCTGCACGCCGCCGCTGCGGTTGGCGGTGCCGTAGCGGATCACCCGGCCCTGGTTGCCGTTGTTCAGGGTGTAGCCGCTGGCGTCCTGGTGGTTGCTGTCGGCGGTGTCGACGCTGATCAACAGCCGCCGCGCCGGGCGGTCGATGCGTTCGAGCAGGGCGCTGAGTTCGTCGATCTTGCTGGGGTCGGCGTTGACGATCAACTGGTTGCCATAGGCCTGCACCGTACCGTCGCGCCCCAGCATTTGCTGGGCGACCGGTAGCACGTCGGCGCTGGTGCGATAGTGCAGGTCGAGGACCTGAGTAGCGGCCTGTGCCTGGGTGCAAAGGCATAGGGCCAGGGCGGCGAGCAGGGGGCGTAGCGGCATGGCTGGGAACTCCGCGTAGGGGTCCCCTTAGTATGGGATGCGCTGCACTGAAGTACAAAGGCTGGCGCGAGGGCCCTTCGCCCGGCTGTGCCGTACTGCTGTTCACTTAGCCATTTTACGGCTTTACGGAAGAGATCAATCTGTGAGCTCTGCTAATTTTGTGCATGAGCTTCAGGGCCCATCGCCCGGCACAGCCGGCCTCCCACCAGATTTGTGTAACTACTTGATTTACGGGGCAACACAGAACTGGTGGGAGGCCGTGGTCCGGCACTCCGGCTGTGCCGGGCGATGGGCCGCTGAACCTTTACACTGCCAGGCGCGCCCGCCGCAGCATGTCGACATGGGCAATGCCAGCCTCGACGAACTCGTCGCTGACCACCTCGAAGCCCTGGCGCTCGTAGAACGCCCGGGCCTGCACCTGGGCGGTGAGCTTCAGTTCGCCGAGGCCCTGGCGCGCGGCCTGGGCGATGGCCGCCTGCAGCAGCGCCTCGCCGATGCTCAGCCCGCGCCAGTCTTTGAGCACCGCCACCCGGCCGATGTGGCCGTCGGGGGTGAGGCGGGCTGTGCCCACGGCGAACTCGCCTTCGCAAGCGAGAAAGTGCACCGCGTGCTCGTCGTCGCCGTCCCATTCCTGTTCCGGTGGCACCGCTTGCTCGACCACGAACACTGCCTCGCGGATGCGGCGCAGGTCAGGGTAGTCACGGTGCCAGTCGGCCACGCGCACGCTGATCTCATTCATCGTCGGCGAACCCCAGGCTGCCTTGTTCAATGAGCTGGCACAATAACACCATTGCTTCTTCCTGGCCCATCCACGGGCCGAGGTTTTCGCTGTGCAGCGCGTCGGCGCCGCAAATCAGCTTGAGCAGCTCGCGCAGGGCTGGGTCGAGCAGGCGGCTCTGGCCGCTGGCGAACAGCGTCACATAGCCGTCCATTTCGGCCCAGGCCAGCCGCGCGCTGGGGTTGCGCACCAGCAGGGCGCCGTCTTCCACGGCGTGCAGCAGCTCGTCGGCGCTCAGGGCTTCACCGGCCACTTGCTCGGGGTAGCGCGGCTCGGTCATGAACTGGCCGAACCAGGTGAGTAGCAGGTGGTCGTCGTTCATGTGCTTGCCGATCAGCGCCTTCAGCCGCGCCAGGGCGTCGTGCTGCAGTTGGTTCGGGTCTTCGGCGGGGCTCAGGTCGGCGTCGGTGTAGCGCTCTTCGTCGGGGATGAACTGGCCGAGAAAATCGGTGAAGTGGGTCAGTACCTCACTGGCGCTCGGGGCGCGGAAGCCCACGCTGTAGGTCATGCACTCGTCTTCGGCGATGCCGTAGTGGGCCAGGCGCGGCGGCAGGTAGAGCATGTCGCCCGGCTCCAGGGTGAAGCTGTCGCTCTCTTCGAAGCCGGCCAGGATGCGCAGGTCGGCATGGGCCAGCAGCGGGCTGTCGCTGTCGCACATCTGGCCGAGCTTCCAGGTGCGCCGGCCATGGCCTTGCAGCAGGAACACGTCGTAGTTGTCGAAGTGCGGGCCAACGCCACCGCCCGGCGCGGCATAGCTGACCATCACATCGTCGATGCGCCAGGTCGGCAGGAAGCGAAAGTGCTCCAGCAGGGTGTTCACCTCTGGCACGAACTGGTCCACCGCTTGCACCAGCAGCGTCCAGTCACGCTCAGGCAGGTTGCTGAAGGCGTCTTCGGCGAACGGGCCACGGCGCAATTCCCAGGGGTGGGCGCCGTGCTCAAGGACGATGCGCGACTCCACTTCGTCTTCCAGGGCCAGGCCCGCGAGCTCATCGGGCTCCAGCGGGTTCTGGAAGTCGGCGAAGGCCTGGCGGATCAACAGGGGCTTCTTCTGCCAGTAGTCACGCAGGAATTGCCGAGTGGTCAGGCCGCCGAGCAGTTCGAGAGGAGTGTCATGATTCATATGCAAGCCATTGAAAAATAAGTTTTTGTTTATGCAATAAAAACGCCCGGCCTAAGCCGGGCGTGTTCGGGCGGGCCAGGCTTAGATGCGCTTGGCCTGCTCGGCGGCGTTGCCAATGTAGCTGGCAGGGGTGAGCTTTTGCAGCTCGGCCTTCGCGGCGGCGGGGATGTCCAGCTCGTCGATGAAGGTTTTCAGCACCTCGGCGCTGATGCCCTTGCCGCGGGTCAGCTCCTTGAGCTTCTCGTAGGGGTTTTCGACGTTGTAGCGGCGCATCACGGTCTGGATCGGCTCGGCCAGCACTTCCCAGCAGGCGTCGAGGTCGGCGGCGATGCGCGCGGCGTTGATTTCCAGTTTGCCGATGCCCTTGAGGCTGGCTTCGTAGGCGATCACGCTGTGGGCAAAGCCCACGCCCAGGTTGCGCAGCACGGTGGAGTCGGTCAGGTCGCGCTGCCAGCGCGAGATCGGCAGCTTGCTCGCCAGGTGCTGGAACAGCGCGTTGGCGATGCCCAGGTTGCCTTCGGAGTTTTCGAAGTCGATCGGGTTGACCTTGTGCGGCATGGTCGAGGAGCCGATTTCGCCGGCCACGGTGCGCTGCTTGAAGTAGCCCAGCGAGATGTAGCCCCACACGTCACGGTCGAAGTCGACCAGGATGGTGTTGAAGCGGGCAATGGCGTCAAACAGCTCGGCGATGTAGTCGTGCGGTTCGATCTGCGTGGTGTAGGGGTTGAACACCAGGCCCAGCTCGCCCTCGATGAAGGCACGGGCGTTGGCCTCCCAGTCGATGTCCGGGTAAGCCGACAGGTGGGCGTTGTAGTTGCCCACCGCGCCGTTGATCTTGCCCAGCAGTGGCACGGCCGCGACCTGGGCGATCTGCCGCTCGAGGCGGTAGACCACGTTGGCCAGTTCCTTGCCCAGGGTAGTCGGCGACGCCGGCTGGCCATGGGTGCGCGACAGCATTGGCACGTCGGCGAAGCGGACCGCCAACTCGCGGATCGCGCCGGCGATCTGGCGCATCAGCGGCAGCAGCACGCTGTCGCGACCTTCGCGCAGCATCAGCGCGTGGCTGAGGTTGTTGATGTCTTCGCTGGTGCAGGCGAAGTGGATGAATTCACTGACGCCGGCCAGTTCCGGCAGCTTGGCGGCCTGCTCCTTGAGCAGGTACTCGATGGCCTTGACGTCGTGGTTGGTGGTGCGTTCGATCTCTTTCACACGCTCGGCGTGCTCCAGCGAAAACTCGTTGGCGAGTTCGTCGAGCAGGGCGTTGGCGCCCGCGCTGAACGGCGCCACTTCAGGCACCTGCGGGTGCGCGGCCAGGCGCTGCAGCCAGCGTACCTCAACCAGCGCGCGGAAACGGATCAGGCCGTATTCGCTGAAAATGGTGCGCAGGGCCTGGGTCTTGCCGGCGTAGCGGCCGTCTACGGGGGAAACCGCAGTGAGCGAAGAAAGCAGCATGGAAAAATCTCGGACAGTCGGGCTTCAAAAAAGGCGGCTATGGTACTACATCGGCCGGCCCCGTGGGGGCCGGAAGTCGCAAGTGGTTAAGTGGCAAGTAGTCAGGAGCAAGCAGCAAGTGGTAGAGCAAGCAGCAAGCAACTGCCCCCCACGCCCTGCTTGCCACTTGCCCCTTCCAACTTACTCCTCCTTGCGCAGCAAGGCGTATACCTCACGCAACAGCTTGCGCCGGCCGAACAGCAACTGCCAGCGGTTGCCACCCAATTGGCGCCACAGCCGCGCGCAGCGGATGCCGGCCAGCAGCAGGGCGCGGATCTTCGAGGCGTTGCTGGGCTGTTGCAGGTGGCGCATGTCGCCATTGACCTGAATGCGCTGGCGCAGGGTGCTGAGGGTGTCTTGGTAAAGCGCGCCGCTGGCGGCGATCACGTTCTCGTGTACCAGCCCGAAGTGCTCGACCTGGGACTGGATCTGCGGCAGGCGGCGGCCGATCAGCTCGAGCATTTCGCCGCGTTTTTCCAGCTGGCGCTCAAGGCCGAGCATCGACAGGGCATAGCGCAGCGGCTCGCGCTGCAGCGCCTTGGGGTCGCGCTCCAGGGCGCCGGCCATGGCGCCGTAGCCCTCGCGCAGGTACTGGTCGCTGCCGCCGAACACCTCCAGGGTGTTACCCGGGTCGCGCACCAGCAGGCTGCCCAGCAGGCAGCCCAGCTCGGCTTCGCTGATCTGCCCGGTCTTGGCGACTTTGTCGACCAGTACCGCGGCCTGGAACACGCCGCCCAGGGCGATCAGTTGCTCGTGCACGGTGCCGCTCATGCCTCGGTTTCCTTGTTCGAATAGGGTTCGGCGTGTTCGATCACGCCGCCGCCCAGGCATACTTCGCCGTCGTAGAACACCACCGACTGCCCTGGGGTGACCGCCCGCTGCGGTTCGTCGAACACCGCGCGGTAGCCGTTGGCGGTGCGCTCCAGGGTGCACGGCTGGTCGGCCTGGCGGTAGCGCACCTTGGCCGTGAGGCGGCGCGGGGTGCCGACGTCTACCGGGTTGACCCAGAAGATGTCACTGGCCAGCAAGGCGCCGGCGAACAGCATCGGGTGCTCGTTGCCTTGGCCGACCACCAGCACGTTGCGCGCGACATCCTTGGCCAGTACGTACCACGGCTCGTCGCCGGCGTCTTTCATGCCGCCGATGCCCAGGCCCTGGCGCTGGCCAATGGTGTGGTACATCAACCCGTGGTGCTGGCCGATCACCTCGCCGCTGGGGGTGTGGATCTCACCCGGCTGGGCTGGCAGGTACTGCTTGAGAAAATCGCTGAAGCGCCGCTCGCCGATGAAGCAGATGCCGGTGGAGTCTTTTTTCTTCGCCGTGGCCAGCCCGTGGCGCTCGGCGATGGCGCGCACCTGGGGTTTTTCCAGCTCGCCGACCGGGAACAGCGTGCGGGCGATCTGCTCGCCGCCCACGGCGTGCAGGAAGTAGCTTTGGTCCTTGTTTGGGTCCAGCCCCTTGAGCAACTGGGCGCTGCCGGCCAGGTCTCGGCGGCGCACGTAGTGGCCGGTGGCGATCAGGTCGGCGCCCAGGCCCAGGGCGTAGTCGAGGAACGCCTTGAACTTGATTTCGCGGTTGCAGAGGATGTCTGGGTTGGGCGTGCGCCCGGCCTTGTATTCGGCGAGAAAGTGCTCGAACACGTTGTCCCAGTACTCGGCGGCAAAGTTCGCGGTGTGCAGCGTGATGCCGATGCGGTCGCACACGGCCTGGGCGTCGGCGAGGTCTTCGCGGGCAGTGCAGTACTCGGTGCCGTCGTCTTCTTCCCAGTTCTTCATGAACAGGCCCTCGACCTGGTAACCCTGTTCAAGCAGCAACAGGGCCGACACGGAAGAGTCGACGCCGCCGGACATACCGACGATCACGCGCGTGTTCTGGGGAGATGAGGGGAGGGCGGACATAAGCGTGGCACTGGCTCGGGCGGAAAAGACGCGGATTCTAACAGGTCAGGGCCGGCGAGGAAAAACTCCCGGCGGCTAATCGCGCGCCACCTCCAGCGGGTAGCCGCCGCCGGCGAGGTAGTCATCGACGCAGCGCAGCACCAGTTCACTGCGCCAACGGCTGGGCTCCTGGGCCAGTTCTGCGCGGGTCAGCCACAGCGCGCGGAGGATGCCGGTATCCAGCGCCTGCTCGGGGTGGTGGCGCAGCGGCCGGGCGCTGAAGCACACCCGTTGGTAGGTCACGCCGTTGCTGGGGGCGGTGTACAGGTAGATGCCGCTCACGCCGGTGAGCTCGACCTCCCAGGCGGTTTCCTCGAGGGTTTCCCGCAGTGCCGCCTGGCGCAGGGTTTCCCCGGCTTCCAGGTGGCCCGCCGGCTGGTTGAGCACGTCGCGGCCGGCCTTGTGCTCCTCGACGAACAAAAAGCGCTCGCCATCCTGAACCAGGGTGGCGACGGTGATGTGGGGTTGCCAGGTCATGGGGCTTTCCTTTTGGGTGGGCAAAAAAAACCCCGGCGAGCCGGGGCTTTTCAGCACTAACGGCTTACTTCAGCGAAGCGATTGCGGCGTTGAGGGTCGCGCTTGGGCGCATGACCTTCTTGGCGGCTTCCGGGTCGGCGAAGTAGTAACCGTTGATTTCAACCGGCTTGCCCTGAACGGCGCCCAGTTCGTCAACGATCTTCGCTTCGTTGTCGGCCAGGGTTTTCGCCAGGGGCGCAAACAGCGCGGCGATCTCGGCGTCAGCGGTTTGCGCGGCCAGGGCCTGGGCCCAGTAGGTGGCCAGGTAGAAGTGGCTGCCGCGGTTGTCGATACCACCGACTTTGCGCGACGGCGACTTGTTGTTGTCGAGGAACTGGCCGGTGGCTTTGTCCAGCGCGTCGGCCAATACCTTGGCTTTCGGGTTGGCGTACTGCTCGCCCAGGTGCTCCAGCGAGGCGGCCAGGGCGAGGAACTCACCCAGCGAATCCCAGCGCAGGAAGTTTTCTTCGACCAACTGTTGCACGTGCTTCGGCGCCGAACCGCCGGCGCCGGTTTCGAACAGGCCGCCGCCGTTCATCAGCGGCACGATCGACAGCATCTTGGCGCTGGTGCCCAGTTCCATGATCGGGAACAGGTCGGTCAGGTAGTCGCGCAGCACGTTACCGGTGACCGAGATGGTGTCCTTGCCGGCGCGGATGCGCTCCAGCGACACGGCCATGGCCTCGACCGGTGGCAGGATGCGGATGTCCAGGGCGCTGGTGTCGTGGTCCTTGAGGTATTTTTCAACCTTGGCGATCACCTGGGCGTCGTGGGCGCGGGCCGGGTCGAGCCAGAACACCGCCGGGGTGTTCGACAGGCGCGAGCGGTTGACCGCCAGCTTGACCCAGTCCTGGATCGGCGCGTCTTTGGTCTGGCACATGCGGAAGATGTCGCCAGCCTCGACCTTCTGTTCCATCAGCACCTTGCCAGTGCTGTCGCTTACGCGGACCACGCCGTCGGCGGCGATCTGGAAGGTCTTGTCGTGGGAGCCGTATTCTTCGGCTTTTTGCGCCATCAGGCCGACGTTCGGCACGCTGCCCATGGTGGTCGGGTCGAAGGCGCCGTGCTGCTTGCAGTCTTCGATCACGGCCTGGTAGATGGTCGCGTAGCAGCGGTCGGGGATGATCGCCTTGGCGTCTTGCAGTTCGCCAGCGGCGTTCCACATGCGGCCCGAGTCGCGGATCATCGCCGGCATCGAGGCGTCGACGATGACGTCGCTCGGCACGTGCAGGTTGGTGATGCCCTTGTCGGAGTTGACCATCGCCAGTGCCGGGCGGGTGGCGTACACGGCCTTGATGTCGGCCTCGATGGCGTCACGTTGGTCAGCCGGCAGCTTCTGGATGCTGGCGTACAGGTCGCCAATGCCGTTGTTGGCGTTGAAACCGGCCTGCTTGAGGGCGGCGGCGTGCTTGGTCAGCGCCTCGGCGTAGAACTCCTCGACGATCTGGCCGAACATGATCGGGTCGGAGACCTTCATCATGGTGGCTTTCAGGTGCACCGAGAACAGCACGCCCTTGGCCTTGGCGTCTTCGATCTGCGCGGCGATGAACGCGCGCAGGGCGTTCTTGCTCAGCACCGCCGAGTCGATGATCTCACCGGCCAGGACCTTGGTTTTTTCTTTCAGTACGGTGCTGCCGCCGTCTTTGCCGACCAGCTCGATCTTCACGCTGCCGTCGGTTTCGATCAGCGCGGCCTGCTCGCTGCCGTAGAAGTCGCCGTTGCTCATGTGCGACACGTGCGACTTCGAATCAGCGGCCCAGGCGCCCATCTTGTGCGGGTGCTTGCGCGCGTAGTTCTTGACCGACAGCGGCGCGCGGCGGTCGGAGTTGCCTTCGCGCAACACCGGGTTGACCGCGCTGCCCTTGACCTTGTCGTAGCGGGCGCGGGCGTCGTGCTCGGCGTCGGTGGCTGGTGCGTCGGGGTAGTCCGGAACGTTGTAGCCCTGGGCTTGCAGTTCCTTGATCGCCGCCTTCAGCTGTGGGACCGAGGCGCTGATGTTCGGCAGCTTGATGATGTTCGCTTCAGGCGTGGTGGCCAGCCGGCCCAGCTCGGCCAGGTGGTCGGCGACCTGCTTGTCGCCCAACTGCTCGGGGAAGCTCGCCAGGATGCGCCCTGCCAGGGAGATGTCACGGGTTTCGACGTCGATGCCCGCGCACGCGGTGAAGGCTTCGATGATCGGCAGGAGAGAATAGGTGGCCAGGGCCGGCGCTTCGTCGGTGAAGGTGTAGATGATTTTCGAACGGGTGGGCATATCGGGTTAACTCTCTGTTTTGCTGAGCATGCTAAGCGGCTCGAGTGCGCAGGGTAGGCGCTTGCGGCCAGCACCGGGCGCAAGGCCCTGGCGCGGCCGGAAGTCGAGACGGCTCCGCGGTGATGGTGAGTGCATCAGTCGAGCGTCAAGCGATCACGCCGTGGTGACGGCGAAACCTTCTGAAACAAATGACTTGCCGGAAACGGGCGATACCGGCGAAACGGTACTGCGACATTATGACCCGGCGGTCACCCGGCGGAGTATATCAAACCTTGCGCTGGGCGCATCAAGACCAAAGGTGCAGAGCGTTCGCAGAGGGGAGGCAAGAGGGAAATGATTACAGTGGCCGGGACGCTGCCCCGCAGGTAACTGGAAAACCGGCACGCCGGTTTTCAGGATGAAACCGGTGTTCGGCGATCAGGCGTGGGCGGTGGTGCTGGCCGGCTGAACGCTGGAAACGGATTCGGTGGCGGCGTTGATGTTCACCGCGTGCAAGCCCTTGGGCCCCTGAATGATTTCGAACTTCACGGGTTGCCCGGCCTTCAGGGTCTTGTAGCCATCCATCTGGATGGCCGAGTAGTGCGCGAAGAGGTCTTCGGTCTTGCCTTCCTCGTTGATGAACCCGTAGCCCTTGGCATTGTTGAACCACTTGACTTTGCCGATTGCCATACCCATATCCCTCTGCAAGGACCCCTTCTGTGGGGTATCATCCACCTGGCCCGCGCGCCGAAAAATTTTATTTGACGGCGCGGACCTTTATTCCCCAATGTGGGTTCTACTGTTTGTAACACCGTTTTGCCGATAGTCAAGGTCATGCGGCGGCCGAGTATCACTCGCGACACAACTCCAAACCCTAACCTTTAATTCGCTGAACGATGAACCGTCTTCCCATGCATGCATCGAACCGAATTCGACTAACATCAAACCAGGATCGCCCGCTCCCCGACGAGGATGATGCCGCGGGTGTGGCCGTACAGGAATCCAAGCCGGCGCTGCAGGCGCCGCCCATGTACAAGGTTGTGCTGTTCAACGACGACTACACCCCCATGGACTTCGTCGTCGAGGTGCTGGAAACGTTCTTCAACCTCAATCGCGAGCTCGCGACCAAGGTCATGCTGACCGTCCACACCGAAGGGCGTGCCGTTTGCGGGTTGTATACCCGCGACATCGCCGAGACGAAAGCCACGCAGGTCAATCAATACGCCAGGGAAAGCCAGCATCCGCTACTCTGTGAAATCGAGAAGGACGGTTAAAAGCCGACCACTTGGGTATGAGGTGAAGCTATGTTAAACCGCGAGCTCGAAGTCACCCTCAACCTGGCCTTCAAGGAAGCGCGCTCGAAGCGTCATGAGTTCATGACCGTCGAGCACCTCCTGCTGGCCTTGTTGGACAACGAGGCGGCCGCGACCGTGCTACGGGCATGCGGCGCAAACCTCGACAAACTCAAACACGACCTGCAGGAGTTCATTGACTCCACCACGCCGTTGATCCCCGTTCACGACGAAGACCGCGAAACCCAGCCAACCCTGGGCTTCCAGCGGGTATTGCAGCGTGCGGTGTTCCATGTGCAGAGCTCGGGCAAGCGTGAGGTCACCGGCGCCAACGTGCTGGTCGCGATTTTCAGCGAACAGGAAAGCCAAGCGGTATTCCTGCTCAAGCAACAAAGCGTTGCACGCATCGATGTGGTCAATTACATCGCCCACGGCATCTCCAAGGTGCCCGGGGCCGGCGATCATTCCGAGGGTGAACAGGAAATGCAGGACGACGAGGGTGGTGAGGCTTCTTCCTCCGGCAATCCTCTGGATGCCTACGCGAGCAACCTGAACGAGCAAGCCCGCCAGGGCCGTATCGACCCGCTGGTAGGGCGCGAAAACGAAGTCGAACGGGTGGCGCAGATCCTCGCCCGCCGGCGCAAGAACAACCCGTTGCTGGTCGGCGAGGCCGGGGTAGGTAAAACCGCCATCGCCGAAGGCCTGGCCAAGCGCATCGTCGACAGCCAAGTGCCCGACCTGCTCGCCAACAGCGTGGTCTACTCGCTCGACCTCGGCGCGCTGCTGGCCGGTACCAAATACCGCGGCGATTTCGAAAAGCGCTTCAAGGCGCTGCTCGGTGAGCTGCGCAAGCGCCCGCAGGCCATTCTGTTCATCGACGAGATCCACACCATCATCGGTGCCGGCGCGGCGTCGGGCGGGGTGATGGACGCCTCCAACCTGCTCAAGCCGCTGCTCTCCAGCGGTGAAATCCGCTGCATCGGTTCCACCACGTTCCAGGAATTTCGCGGCATCTTCGAGAAGGACCGGGCTCTCGCGCGGCGCTTCCAGAAGGTTGACGTCACCGAGCCGTCGGTCGAAGACACCATCGGCATCCTGCGTGGGCTGAAGGGCCGCTTCGAGCAGCACCATGAGATCGAGTACAGCGACGAAGCCCTGCGCGCCGCCGCCGAACTCGCCTCGCGCTACATCAATGACCGGCACATGCCCGACAAAGCCATCGACGTGATCGACGAAGCCGGCGCCTACCAGCGCCTGCAGCCGCCAGAGCGCCGCGTGAAGCGCATCGAAGTGCCGCAGGTCGAAGACATCATCGCTAAGATCGCGCGCATTCCGCCAAAACACGTCACCACCTCCGACAAGGAGCTGCTGCGTAACCTGGAGCGCGACCTGAAGCTCACGGTGTTCGGCCAGGACGCCGCCATCGACTCGCTCGCCACGGCCATCAAGCTGTCGCGCGCCGGCCTGAAGGCGCCTGACAAGCCGGTGGGCTCGTTCCTCTTTGCCGGGCCCACCGGCGTGGGTAAAACCGAGGCCGCGCGGCAACTGGCCAAGGCCATGGGCATCGAGCTGGTGCGCTTCGATATGTCTGAGTACATGGAGCGCCACACCGTGTCACGGCTGATCGGCGCGCCACCCGGCTATGTCGGCTTCGACCAGGGTGGCTTGCTCACCGAGGCGATCACCAAGCAGCCGCACTGCGTGCTGTTGCTCGACGAAATCGAAAAGGCCCACCCGGAAGTCTTCAACCTGCTGCTGCAGGTGATGGACCACGGCACCCTGACCGACAACAACGGGCGCAAGGCGGACTTCCGCAACGTGATCCTGATCATGACCACCAACGCCGGCGCTGAAACCGCCGCGCGGGCCTCGATCGGCTTCACCCACCAGGACCACTCTTCCGACGCCATGGAAGTCATCAAGAAGAGCTTCACGCCCGAGTTCCGCAACCGCCTGGACACCATCATCCAGTTCGGCCGGCTCAGCACCGAAGTCATCAAGAGCGTGGTCGACAAGTTCCTCACCGAACTGCAGGCCCAGCTCGAAGACAAACGCGTGCTGCTCGACGTTACCGACGCGGCCCGTGGCTGGCTGGCGGAGAAGGGTTACGACGCGCAAATGGGCGCCCGCCCGATGGCGCGGCTGATCCAGGACAAGATCAAGCGGCCACTGGCCGAAGAGATCCTGTTCGGCGACCTGTCCGAGCATGGCGGCACCGTTCACGTCGACCTGCGCGACGGCGAGCTGGTGTTCGACTATGAGGTGGCGGCGGAACTGGCCTGATACCCGGGCCCGTTCCAGCCAACAAAAAAACCCGGCCTGTGCCGGGTTTTTTCATTTGAATGCTGTCAGCGGGCGCGGTAGGTGATGCGGCCTTTGCTGAGGTCGTACGGGGTCAGTTCGACCCGGACCTTGTCACCGGTCAGGATGCGGATGTAGTTCTTGCGCATCTTCCCGGAGATGTGCGCGGTTACGACGTGCCCGTTTTCCAACTCCACGCGAAACATGGTGTTGGGCAGGGTGTCGACGACAGTGCCTTCCATTTCGAAGCTGTCTTCTTTCGACATGCAGTAAAACCCTCGGTGTCCCAGTAAGTCGCCCGGCTCATTCACGCCGAGCAAAAAGTGGCGCGTATTGTGCCGAAAAACTGACCGCGCGCCAAGGACTTCAGTTCAATGTGACCCAGCGCTGGTTGATCAGCAGCTCGATGGGCCGGTACTGGGTCTTGTAGTTCATCTTCTTGCAGTTCTTGATCCAGTACCCCAGGTACACCGCCTCGAGCTCCTGGCGCAGGGCCTCGCCGACCTGCCAGAGGATGGCGAAGCGCCCCAGGCTGCGGCGCTCTTCGTCGGGCTCGTAGAAGGTGTATACCGCCGACAGGCCGTTGGGCAGGATGTCGGTCACCGCCAGCGCCATCAGCCGGCCGTCGAGGCGGAACTCGTAGAACCGGCAGAAGGGCAGGTCGCGCACCAGGAAGGTCGAGAACTGCTCGCGGCTGGGCGGGTACATGTCGCCGTCGGCGTGGCGCTGTTCGATGTAGCGGCGGTACAGCTCGAAGTATTCTTCGGTAAAGCGCGGGGTGCAGCAGGTCACGTCGAGGTCGGCGTTGCGCTTGAGGATGCGCCGTTGCGCGCGGGTGGGGATGAACGCCGCCGCGGGGATGCGCGCCGGCACGCAGGCATTGCAGCGCTGGCAGTGCGGGCGGTACAGATGATCGCCGCTGCGCCGGAACCCCATCTCGGAAAGGTCGGCGTAGACGCTCGCGTCCATCGGCTGGCTGGGGTCGAGAAACAGCGTGGTGGCCTGTTCCTCGGGCAAATAGCTGCACGAATGGGGTTGAGTGGCATAAAACTTCAAGCGCGCCAACTCAGTCATGATCAACCCTCGGTCGATGCGTTTTCAATTCAGTGTAAGCCAGGGCCACGCCACTCGCCTAGCTTTGCCAGCAGCCGGCCAGCGCCGGCTGGTCGACATGTTCGCGCAGGGCCGCGGCGAACTCTACCCGGCTGATCGGCCCCGCGCCCAGGCTGTGCAGGTGGTTGGTCGGCATCTGGCAATCGATCAGCACGAAGCCCGAACGTTCCAGGTGCTGGACCAGCGTGGCGAAGCCGACCTTCGAGGCGTTGTCGCGGCGGCTGAACATCGACTCGCCAAAAAACAGCCGGCCCATCGCCAGGCCATAGAGCCCGCCGACCAGCTCGCTGCCTTCCCACACCTCCACCGAGTGGGCGTAGCCGGCCTCGTGCAGGGCGAGGTAGGCCTGTTGCATCTTGCCGGTGATCCAGGTGCCGTTGGCGTAGCTGCGCGGCGCCGCGCAGGCCTTGACCACGGCGGCGAACTGCTGGTCGAAGGTGACCTCGAACGCGCCCCGGCGCAACACCTTGGCCAGGCTGCGCGACACGTGCAGTTGCTCGGGGCGCAACACGGTGCGTGGGTCTGGGGACCACCAGAGGATCGGCTGGCCCTCTTCGAACCAAGGGAAAATACCCTGGCGATAGGCCTGCACCAGGCGTTCGAGGGAGAGGTCACCGCCAGCGGCCAGCAACCCGTTCGGCTCGCGCAGGGCGCGCTCGATCGGCGGGAAGTGCAGGTCGTTGCGGTTGAGCCAGGTGAGCATGTGGCGGTCCGGTAAAGCGCTGGGGGAGGGCGCAGTATTGCGGCTGTGGCGCCCGCCGTCGAGCCCTTGGCGCGTGGCTTTTGCCGCGCCGGGCGGAACCGCGGCGGGCTGGCGGTGGTCAACGGTCGGCCGGCTCAGGGCTTTTTGCAATTTGTAGCTATAACCCTTTGTCAGCAAAGGCAATGCATGGTCAAATCTGTGCCGTAACCTTTCCCTGGGTTGGTGGCCTTTGGCCAGTGCTGCCAGGTGCCCTGGCCACCGTGTGCAGGCCGCTCCCAAAGCCGTACAATACGGCGCGGCAGGTTTTCATCCTTCAAGCGCGCCCGGCGCGCAGGAAAGTACGTGTTTTGAAGAAGTCGACCGCTACACCCAATGCGCTGCCGGCCTGGCGCCTGCAGTTGCACTACCGCCTGAAGGAAGGCGCGTTGATCGCCATGGGCGCCCTGTGCCTGTACCTGTGGATGGCCCTGCTCACCTACGACCAGGCCGACCCGGGCTTCAGCCACCCGAGCAACGCGCTGCAGGTGCAGAACGCCGCCGGCCGCGCCGGGGCCTACGCCGCCGACATCCTGTTCATGGTGCTGGGCTACTTCGCCTACATTTTCCCGCTGCTGCTGGCGATCAAAACCTGGCAGATCTTCCGCGAGCGCCACCAGCCTTGGCAGTGGAGCGGCTGGTTGTTCTCCTGGCGGCTGATCGGCCTGGTATTTCTGGTGCTGTCGGGCGCGGCGCTGGTGCACATTCATTTCCATACCGCCAGCGGCCTGCCGGCCTCGGCCGGTGGCGCCCTGGGCGAAAGCCTCGGCGACCTGGCCCGCGCCGCGCTGAACGTGCAGGGCAGCACCTTGCTGTTCATCGCGCTGTTCCTGTTCGGCCTCACGGTGTTCACCGACCTGTCCTGGTTCAAGGTGATGGACATCACCGGCAAGATCACCCTCGACCTGCTCGAGCTGTTCACCGGCTTCTTCGGCCGCTGGTGGGCCGCGCGCGGCGAGCGCCGCCAGTTGGTCGCCCAGTTGCGAATGGCCGAAGCGCCCTCGGCGCCGGAGCGCAAGCCGGCCAAGCGAGTGGCCCGCCTGCTCGAAGCGCCCGAGCCTGACTTCGACCTGCCGAGCTTCTCCGCCGCCGAACCGGCGCCAGTGGCCGCGCCCGTGGTGGCCCCGGCCGCTAAAGTGGTGGCGCCGGTGGTCACGCCACGTTTCGAGCCGCGCCAGGAGCCGCGCATCGAGCCGATCCTGCCGCCGTGGGAAGACGAAGACGAACCCGCGCCACTGGCCACCTCGGCGCCGGTAGCGCCGCGCGCCGCCGCCCCGGCCCCAGCCGCCGCGCCGCGCCCGCACACCCCGCCGATCGTGCCGTTGTCCGAAAGCCGCCCGGCCGAGCCAAGCAAGCGCGCCCAGCAGGAAAAACAGGTCACGCTGTTCGACGCCTCGCTCGAAGGCACCCTGCCGCCGCTGTCGCTGCTCGACGCCGCGGAAAAGAAGCAAGTGCAGTATTCCCCCGAATCGCTGGCCAGCATCGGCCAGTTGCTCGAGATCAAGCTCAAGGAATTCGGCGTCGAGGTCACGGTGGACTCCATCCACCCGGGCCCGGTGATCACCCGTTACGAAATCCAGCCGGCCGCCGGCGTGAAGGTCAGCCGCATCGCCAACCTCGCCAAGGACCTCGCCCGTTCGCTGGCGGTGATGAGCGTGCGGGTGGTCGAGGTGATCCCCGGCAAAACCACCGTGGGTATCGAGATCCCCAACGAAGACCGGCAGATCGTGCGGTTCTCCGAGGTGTTGCTGTCGACCCAGTACGACGAGGCCAAATCGCCGGTCACCCTGGCCCTGGGCCACGACATCGGCGGCAAGCCGATGATCACCGACCTGGCGCGCATGCCCCACCTGCTGGTGGCGGGTACCACCGGTTCGGGTAAGTCGGTGGGGGTCAACGCGATGATCCTGTCGATCCTGTTCAAGTCGTCCCCGCAGGATGCGCGGATGATCATGATCGACCCGAAAATGCTCGAGCTGTCCATCTACGAGGGCATCCCGCACCTGCTCTGCCCGGTGGTCACCGACATGAAAGACGCTGCCAACGCCCTGCGCTGGAGCGTGGCCGAGATGGAACGGCGCTACAAGCTGATGGCGGCCATGGGCGTGCGTAACCTGGCCGGCTTCAACCGCAAGGTGAAAGACGCCGAAGAGGCCGGCGCGCCGCTGAGCGACCCGCTGTACCGCCGTGAAAGCATGGAAGACGAAGCGCCGCTGCTGAACACCCTGCCGACCATCGTAGTGGTGGTCGACGAATTCGCCGACATGATGATGATCGTCGGTAAAAAGGTCGAAGAGCTGATCGCGCGGATCGCCCAGAAGGCGCGGGCGGCGGGTATCCACCTGATCCTCGCCACCCAGCGGCCGTCGGTTGACGTGATCACCGGCCTGATCAAGGCCAACATTCCCACCCGCATGGCGTTCCAGGTGTCGAGCAAGATCGACTCGCGGACCATCATCGACCAGGGCGGCGCCGAGCAACTGCTGGGCCACGGTGACATGCTCTACATGCCACCGGGCACCAGCCTGCCGATCCGCGTGCACGGCGCGTTCGTTTCCGACGACGAAGTGCACCGGGTGGTCGAGGCCTGGAAGCAGCGCGGCGCGCCGGACTACAACGACGACATCCTCAATGGCGTCGAAGAGGCCGGCAGCGGCTTCGACGGCGGCGGTGGCGGCGGTGGCGATGGCGACGACAGCGAAAGCGACCCGCTCTACGACGAAGCCGTGGCCTTTGTGCTCGAAAGCCGCCGGGCGTCGATCTCGTCGGTGCAGCGCAAGCTGAAGATCGGCTACAACCGCGCCGCGCGGATGATCGAGGCGATGGAGATGGCCGGCGTGGTCACCCCGATGAACAGCAACGGCTCGCGCGACGTGGTCGCCCCGGGCCCGATGCGCGACTGACTTTCCGGCCCCGCTGGCCGGCGGGGCCTTTTTTGCCTTGACCTAGAGGATTACCATGCGCCTGATTCGCCTGTTGTTGGTCGCTGCCATCGGCCTGGGCGCTACTGCCGCCCAGGCCGATGAGGCGGCGGTGAAGTCTCTGACCCAACTGCTCGAGCAATCCCAGACCCTCACCGGTCGCTTCTCCCAGCTCACCCTCGATGCCGGCGGCACCCAGTTGCAGGAAACCAGCGGCGAGCTGTCGTTGCAGCGCCCGGGGCTGTTCTACTGGCACACCGACGCGCCCCAGGAGCAATTGATGGTTTCCGACGGCCAGAAGGTCTCGCTGTGGGACCCTGACCTGGAACAAGTGACCATCAAGAAGCTCGACCAGCGCCTGACCCAGACCCCAGCGCTGCTGTTGTCCGGCGACACCTCGAAGATCAGCCAGAGCTTCGACATCACCGCCAAGCAAAGCGGTGACGTGATCGACTTCACCCTGAAGCCGAAAACCAAAGACACCCTGTTCGACTCGCTGCGCCTGTCGTTCCGCCGTGGCACCCTGAACGACATGCAACTGATCGACAGCGTGGGCCAGCGCACCAACCTGCTGTTCACCGGCATCAAGGCCAACGAGGCGATCCCGGCGAGCAAGTTCAAGTTCGACATCCCCAAGGGTGCCGACGTGATCCAGGAATAACCCCCCTTGGCCCGCGACCTGTTCGGCTCCGCGCCGGTGGCCCAGCCACTGGCGGCGCGGCTGCGCGCCAGCAACCTCGACGAGTACGTCGGCCAGGAGCACCTGCTGGCCCGCGGCAAGCCGTTGCGCGAGGCGCTGGAGCAGGGCGCGCTGCACTCGATGATCTTCTGGGGCCCGCCTGGGGTCGGCAAAACCACCCTGGCGCAGTTGCTGGCGAAAGTCTCCGATGCGCACTTCGAAACGGTGTCGGCGGTGCTGGCGGGGGTCAAGGAAATCCGCCAGGCCGTCGAAATCGCCCGCCAGCAGGCTGCCCAGTATGGCCGGCGGACGATTCTGTTCGTCGACGAAGTGCACCGCTTCAACAAGTCCCAGCAAGATGCCTTCTTGCCCTATGTGGAAGACGGCACGCTGATCTTCATCGGCGCCACCACTGAAAACCCCTCCTTTGAGCTGAACAACGCGCTGTTGTCGCGGGCCCGGGTGTACGTGCTGAAAAGCCTCGACGAGGCAGCCATGCGCCGTTTGGTCGAGCGCGCCCTGAACGAGGAGCGCGGCCTTGGCCCACGGCAGTTGCGCCTGGGCGACGATGCCTTCGCGATCCTGGTGGCCGCCGCCGATGGCGATGGCCGGCGCCTGCTCAACCTGCTGGAGAACGCCGCCGACCTCGCCGAAGACGGCGAAGAGATCAGCGCCAGCGACCTGCAAAGCCTGCTCGGCGATACCCGCCGGCGCTTCGACAAGGGCGGCGAAGCGTTTTACGACCAGATTTCCGCGCTGCACAAGTCCGTGCGCGGCTCCAACCCCGACGGCGCGCTGTACTGGTACGCGCGCATGCTCGACGGCGGCTGCGACCCGCTGTACATCGCCCGGCGGGTGGTGCGCATGGCCAGCGAAGACATCGGCAACGCCGACCCACGGGCGCTGAGCCTGTGCCTGTCGGCCTGGGACGTGCAAGAGCGCCTGGGCAGCCCCGAAGGCGAGCTGGCGGTGGCCCAGGCGATCGTGTACATCGCCTGCGCGCCGAAAAGCAACGCGGTGTACAGCGCTTTCAAGGCGGCCATGCGCGATGCCGCCGAGCAGGGCTCGCAAGAGGTGCCGTTGCACCTGCGCAACGCGCCGACCAAATTGATGAAGCAACTGGGCTACGGCGAAGAATATCGGTACGCTCACGATGAGCCGGACGCCTATGCCGCCGGCGAAGATTATTTTCCGGAAAACCTCGAGCCGCGGCAGTACTATCAGCCCGTGCCGAGGGGCCTGGAACTGAAAATACGGGAAAAGCTCAGCCACCTGGCCGCCCTGGACCGCGCCAGCCCGCGGCAGCGGCGCAAGCCCTGAGCCCAGCCCCGTTTATTGAACACACGAGAGACCGACATGCTCGATTCGAAACTGTTACGTGGCCAATTGCAGGACGTGGCCGACCGCCTGGCGACCCGGGGCTATGCCCTGGACGTCGCCCGCCTCGAAGCCCTGGAAGCGCAGCGCAAAACCGTGCAAACCCGCACCGAGCAGCTGCAGGCCGAACGTAACGCCCGCTCCAAGACCATCGGCCAGGCCAAAAGCCGCGGCGAAGACATCGCCCCGCTGATGGCCGAGGTCGAGCACATGGGCCAGGAGCTGACTAACGCCAAGGCCGAGCTGGAGCAGATCCAGGGCGAGCTCGACGCGATCATGCTCGGCATTCCCAACCTGCCCCACGAGTCGGTGCCGGTGGGCGCCGATGAAGACGGCAACGTCGAAGTGCGCCGCTGGGGCACCCCGCCGGCGTTCGACTTCCCGATCCAGGACCACGTCGCCCTGGGCGAGAAAACCGGCAAGCTGGATTTCGAAACCGCCGCCAAGCTCTCTGGCGCCCGCTTTGCCGTGCTGCGCGGGCCGATCGCCCGGCTGCACCGCGCCCTGGCGCAGTTCATGATCGACCTGCACACCCGCGAGCATGGCTTCGAGGAGTGCTACACCCCGTACCTGGTGCAGGCGCCCACCCTGCAGGGCACTGGCCAGTTGCCGAAGTTCGAGGAAGACCTGTTCAAGATCACCCGCGATGGCGAGGCTGATCTGTACCTGATCCCCACCTCGGAAGTCACCCTGACCAACCTGGCGGCCGATCGCATCCTCGATGCCCGCGAGCTGCCGCTGAAGTTCTGCGCGCACACCCCATGCTTTCGCAGTGAGGCCGGCGCGTCGGGCCGCGACACCCGCGGGATGATCCGCCAGCACCAGTTCGACAAGGTCGAGATGGTGCTGGTGGTCGAGCCGGCCAAGTCCATGGAAGCCCTGGAGCAACTGACCGGCTACGCCGAGCGCGTGCTGCAGGCCCTGGAACTGCCGTACCGGGTGCTGGCGCTGTGCACCGGCGACATGGGCTTCAGCGCGGTGAAAACCTACGACCTCGAAGTGTGGGTGCCCAGCCAGGACAAATACCGCGAAATCTCCAGCTGCTCGAACACCGGCGACTTCCAGGCGCGGCGCATGCAGGCGCGCTGGCGCAACCCGGAAACCGGCAAGCCGGAGCTGCTGCACACCCTCAACGGCTCCGGCCTGGCGGTGGGCCGCACGCTGGTGGCGGTGCTCGAGAACTACCAGCAGGCCGACGGCAGCATCCGCGTGCCAGCCGTGCTCAAGCCCTACATGGGCGGCGTCGAGGTTATCGGCTGAATGAAGTACCTGCCGCTGTTTCATACCCTCAACGGGCGCCAGGTGCTGGTGGTCGGTGGGGGTGAGATCGCGCTGCGCAAATCGCGCCTGCTGGTCGATGCCGGGGCCCGCCTGCGGGTGGTGGCACCGGCCATCGATGGCCAGCTCAGCGAATTGCTGGCCGCCCATGGCGGCCACGCCGAGGTGCGCGGCTACCACGACAGCGACCAGGACGGTTGCCAACTGGTGATCGCCGCCACCGACGACGCCGCGCTCAACGCCCAGGTCTCGGCCGAGGCGCACCGGCGTGGCGTGCCGGTGAACGTGGTCGACGCGCCGGCGCTGTGCTCGGTGATCTTCCCGGCCATTGTCGACCGCTCGCCGCTGGTGGTGGCGGTGTCCAGTGGCGGCGACGCGCCCGTGCTGGCGCGGCTGATCCGCGCGCGGCTCGAGGCGTGGATCCCCCCGCGTTACGGTGAGCTGGCCGGCTTGGCGGCGAAGTTTCGCGACAAGGTCAAACAGTTGTACCCCAATACCAACCAGCGCCGGGCCTTCTGGGAAGAAGTCTTCCAGGGCCCGGTGGCTGACCGCCAACTGGCGGGGCAGGGCAGCGAGGCCGAGCGCTTGCTGCAGGCCCGCGTGGATGGCGCGCCACCCCAGGCACCCGGTGAGGTGTACCTGGTCGGTGCCGGGCCGGGGGACCCAGACTTGCTCACCTTCCGCGCCTTGCGCCTGATGCAGCAAGCCGATGTAGTGCTCTACGACCGCCTGGTCGCCCCGGCCATCATCGACCTGTGCCGGCGCGACGCCGAGCGCATCTACGTGGGCAAGCGCCGCGCCGAGCACGCCGTGCCTCAAGAGCAGATCAACCAACTGCTGGTCAACCTCGCCCAGCAGGGCAAGCGGGTGGTCAGGCTGAAGGGTGGTGACCCGTTCATCTTCGGCCGTGGCGGCGAAGAGATCGAAGAGCTCGCCGCCCATGGCATCCCCTTCCAGGTGGTGCCGGGCATCACCGCCGCCAGTGGTTGCGCGGCTTACGCCGGCATCCCGCTGACCCATCGCGACTACGCGCAGTCGGTGCGTTTCATCACCGGGCATTTGAAAGACGGCTCCAGCGACCTGCCCTGGGCCGACCTGGTGGCCCCGGCGCAAACCCTGGTGTTCTACATGGGCCTGGTGGGCTTGCCGATCATCTGTGAAGGGTTGATCCGCCATGGCCGCGCGGCCAGTACCCCGGCGGCGTTGATCCAGCAGGGCACCACCGCGGCGCAGCGGGTGTTCACCGGCACCCTGGCAGACCTGCCCGCGCTGGTGGCACGCCATGAGGTGCACGCGCCCACGCTGGTGATCGTTGGCGAAGTGGTGACCCTGCGCGAGAAACTCGCCTGGTTCGAGGGTGCCGAAGCCGCCGGCTGAGCCGCGCGCCGCTTACAGCAGCGCGCGGCGCAGTTGCGCCATGGTGGGCCCGCTGGGGCCGACCACGGCGTAGTTGAACCCCGGCCCGGACCAATACTCCGCCTGCAGTTCGCCGTCCTGGCGGCTGCCGGGGGGCAGCATCTTGTGGTTGGGCCCAGGTGGGCGAATGTAAAAGCTCACCTTCTCGCCCTGGGCATTCTGGTACACCACCATCACCGCCGCGCCCTGGTCGGTGCTCAGCAACCGCGCGCCCAACGGCTCGAAGCCCGCCTGGGTCAGGTCAGGCAGGCGCTGGGCACTGCTGAACCAGCGGTCGAGCCAACTTTGCAGGGCGCCGCGGTCGGTTATTTTCAGGTCGGCCGGCATCATCCCCTGTTGGGCGAACAGCCGGTAGGCTTGCACTGCATCGCCCATCGGCTCGAAGCCCGCGCTGGCATGCCAGCCGCGCAATTGCCAGCCGCCGAGGGTGCCCATGGCCACCGCCAGCACCAGGCTGGCCGCGCGCGCCAGGTGGCGCTGGCGGCGTTGGCGCAAGCGCTGGCGCAGGGCGGTAGGGTCCAGTGCCGGGTTGGCCGGGCGGCTCAGCGTGCCGCTCATGGCCGCGCGCAGTTGCTGGGCGTCGGCCAGTTGCGCGCGCAGCCGGCGGCTGTGTTCGGGGTGCTGGGCCAGCCAGGCATCAAGGCGCTGGCGGTCGGCGGGCTCGAGGCGGTCGTCGAGCCAGGCGTTGAGGTCATGGTCGTTGGGTGGCAGGTTGATCATTTCAATATCCGTAAACGCGGCGCGGTGATTTCGCCTTCACACAGGTCGCGCAACGCCTGGCGCGCGCGAGACAAGCGGGACATCACCGTTCCCATCGGTACATCGAGCATCTGCGCCACTTCCTTGTAGCTCATGCCCTCTACTGTAACCGCCAGCAACAAGGCGCGTTGTTCGCCGCTCAGGCGCTCAAAGGCGCCCAGGCTGTGCTGGGCCAGCACGCTGCGCTCGGTAGAGGGCTGTTGGTCATCGTCGCCGCCCCGGCCGAACAGTTCGAGCATGCGCGCATAACGGCGGGCGCTGCGGTGCTGGTCCACGAAGCGGCGGTAGAGGATGGAAAACAACCAGGCGCGCAGGTCGCCTTCCGAGCGTTTGCTCGCCAGGTGAGTGATGGCGCGCTCCAGCGTGGCCTGGACCAGGTCATCGGCGCTGCTCGGGTCGCGGGTCAGCGAGAGGGCAAAGCGCCGAAGGCGCGGCAGCAGTTCTCGCAATTGGTCGTCAAAGTCGTTCATGGGCACCCCTTGAACTTGCCAGACGCTTCAGCCCCCAGAATATTCCCTTGGGCAAAAACTTTCAGCCGCCATGGAATAGGCGGCGCCGCGCAGGCGTCCCAACCCGCAAAGATCGATAACGCTGATGATGAGGACGCTCCATGACCGAACCCTTGCCCCCACGGGCGCTCGCTCTGCGCCTGGGCCTGATCGCCGTACCGGTGGTCGTGCTGGCCGCGGCGATGGCCTACGTGCACGGCTGGCTCGACCCGGCGCGGCTGACCCCCGCGCGGCTGGTCGACACCCTGCAAACCAACAACGGCACCTACCCCGGCTACCGCCGCAACCACGCCAAGGGCGTGTGCGTGACCGGTTACTTCGAAAGCAGCGGCCAACTGCAGAACGACTCCCGCGCGGCGCTGTTCAAGGAAGGCCGCACCCCAGTGGTGGGGCGCTTCGCGTTGCCCAGCGGCAACCCTTACGCGCCCGACGGCAGCGTGCCGATCCGCAGCTTCGCGCTGCGCTTCACCCAGGCCGACGGCCAGCAGTGGCGCACCGGCATGAACAGCATGCCGGTGTTCCCAGTGGGCACCCCGCAGGCGTTCTTCGCCATGCTCAAGGCTGGCGCACCGGACCCTTCGACGAAAAAACCCAACCCGGCGAACATGCAGGCGTTCTTCGCCAGCCACCCGGAAACCGCGCCGTTCCTGGCCTGGGTCAAGACCGCCCACCCTTCGGCGAGCTTTGCCACCGAGCGTTACGACGGCCTCAATGCGTTTTACCTCGTAGGTGCCGATGGCGAACGCCAGGCGGTGCGCTGGCACGTGCTGCCCGACAACGCCGCGGCGGCCGCCAGCCAGGGCGAGGGCGCCGACTACCTGGCCCAGGACCTCTCGCAACGCCTGGCGGCCGGGCCCTTGCGCTGGCGCCTGGAGATGACCTTCGCCGCCGCCGGCGACCCGGTCGACGACGCCAGCAAGCCGTGGCCGGCGGAACGCCGCAACGTGGCGGCCGGTACCCTGGTGCTGGATACCGCCCTGGCCCAGGACAGCGGCCCTTGCCGCGACATCAACTACGACCCGACCGTGTTGCCCGACGGCATTCAGGCCTCGGCCGACCCCTTGTTGGCGGCACGTTCGGCGGCTTATGCCGATTCCTACCTGCGCCGCACGGGCGAAGTCGATGCGCTGCACGCCCACCCGGAGGCTAAATGATGAACCGCACCCCCGAGTATTTCGTACCCCTGGCGCGTTGGCTGCACTGGCTGATGGCGGTGTTGTTACTGGCGATGTTATTCATTGGCGCGGGTATGGTGGCGTCGGTGTCAGAGCGCCATGAGTGGCTGCTGCACCTGCACAAGCCGCTGGGTATTGCGATCCTCGCCTTGGCGCTGCTGCGCCTGGCGGTGCGCCTGGGTACCCGCCAGCCGCCGTTGCCGGCGGACCTGGCCAAGCCCCAGGCGCTGGCGGCGAAGGCCTCGCACTGGCTGCTGTACGGCTTGATGTTGCTGCTGCCGGTGCTTGGCTGGGCGATGATCAGCGCCGCCGGCGACCCGGTGATGCTCAGCGAGAGCCTGCGCCTGCCCGCCTTGCTGCCGGCCGACGCCAGCACCTTCGCGCTGTTGCGCCGGGCCCATGGGTACTTGGCGTACCTGCTGTTCCTGACCGTGCTGGTGCACTTGGCGGCGGCCTTGTATCACGGCCTGATTCGCCGGGATGGGGTGCTGCGCAGTATGGTCGGGCCCAAGTAAGCTTCACCGGCCCCCTTGCCCGGCGCAGATCCCGTGGGAGGGCGGCTGTGCCGCGCGAGGGGCCGGTACAGCCCTCACCCCCGTAACTGCTCCACCATCCCACCCAGCACCGCCAACACATCCTTGCCCAGTTGCGCCGAGCGCGCGCCGTTCCAGCCGGTGCGCGGCGCCGGGTTGGCGTCGTGGTCCTTGAAGGGCATTTCGAGGGTCAGCGCCAGGCAGTCGAAACGCTGGCCCACGGCATTGCAGGCCAGCGCCATGTTCGCCCGCCCCGGGGCGCTGCGCGGGTAGCCGTGCAGCTGTTGGAAGTCGGCGGTCTGCGCGCACAATGCATCCCGGAACTGTTGCTCCAGCCCCGCGATGCGCGGGGTGTAGCCCGGGTTGCCCTCGCAGGCGGCGGTGAACACGTAGGGGATTTCTTCATCGCCGTGCACGTCGATGAAGGCATCCACGCCGATGGCCTGCATCTGCTCCAGGGCAAAGCGCACCTCCGGGGTATGCGCCGGGTCTTGCAGTTGCCAGGCGCGGTTGAGGTCCTTGCCGTGGGCGTTGGTGCGCAGGTGGCCGTGCAGGCTGCCGTCGGGGTTCATGTGCGGGATCAGGTACACGCTGGCCTGCTCGAGCAGCGCAGCGATGGCTGGGCCGCCGGCCAGCAGGGCGTCGATCACCCCTTCCATGAACCACTCGGCCATGTGTTCGCCAGGGTGTTGCTGGGCAATCAGCCACAGCTTGCGCTTGTGCGCGGCGCCGTCGCCGGCCCGCAGCAACTCGAGCGGCTGGCCCTCTACGCTCTGGCCTTGGGCAACCAGGCTCAGCCCGCCGGCCTGGGCGCGGGCGACCAGCGCGGCATGCCGCTCACGGCTGTAGGGTTCGAAATAGGCAAAGCGCAGGCTCGGGCCGCGGGCCTCCACGCTGAAGCTCAGGGTGCCGCCGGCATACCAGCTGGGTACACGGAACCACTGCTGGCCGTCTTCGCTGGCCACAGCGTTATAACCCGCCCAGGCCCGCGGGTAGGACGAGCCGCCGGCGTTTTCCAGGTGAAAGGTGTAGAGCTGCCCCGCGTCCAGGCCGCTGGCTTCGAAATGAAACCATTGGTAGTGGGGGCTTTGCCGGTCGGGGCGCAGGGCCAGGCGGATGGCGCCTGGGCTGCTGGCGTCGATGACCTGGATGTTACCGCTGTCGAAGGCGGCGCCGATGGCGATGGGCATAAACGGCTCTCTTGTTTGACAGAACCGTTACTGTACACCGGCCGCCGCCGGCGTGCTCAGGGCAGGGCGAGCAGGCCCAGTACCAGCACCGTGAGCAGGCCCGCCAGGCAATGGCGCCAGGAGGTTTTACGCAGGCCGCGCAGGCTCTGCTCGCGGGCGGCCATTGTTTGGGCCGCGCCGAACAGGCTGCGCCAGTGCAGTTCGGTGTGGTGAAAGGCCTGCAGGTGCTCAGGCGCGGCGTCGAGCCAGCGGCGGAAATCGATTCGTGCGCTGGCGGTCATGCTCGGGCTTTGCAGGCGCACGTACCATTGCACCGCCTCGCGCGAACCGGCCTCGCCACGGGTGCCTTCGAGCACTTCGATCAGCGCGTGCTCCACGCGCTCCACCGGCATGCCCAACTGGTGGCTGATGCGTGCATAGGGGCATTCGTCGAGGCGGCTGAGCAGGAATGCCTGCCGGCAGCGCCGGGGCAGGCGTGCAAGGGCTTTGTCCAGAGGGGTTTCGGGCGCCGCGGTAAGGGCCGGTGAAAGCCAACGGTCAGATGTCAGGATAGAACGGGCCATCATGGTGAGCTCCTGCTGCACTGTTCTGACTGGGAGCGTAGCCTAACCGAGAAGCATTCTCAACTGATATTCAATCGCTGATCCGCAATACGTGAAAAAAATGTGAATCCAGGGCAGGGCAGGCCTTGGCCCACCGAATAGCGCTTTGCTATGATGCGCGCCATTAAGCGACCCCCTTCATTTAGCCTGATGAAGCCCGCAAAAAAAAACCCGGCAAAAAGCCGGGTTAATAACCGTGATTAGCCTGATGAGGAGATAATCTGAAACCCGACCAAAGGTCTCAGGTTATCGCGCTGGCCTTGCAACCAGCACGAGCAATAATAATCGTTATCATTTGTTAGTCAATCCTTTTTCTTCGCCATGTCGTTTTTGGTTACGGCATGGCGCGTTCTGCGTGGTGCTGGTTTTCCAGCGCGGTATCCACCAACGCCTTGGCCATCTCGACCAGATGCACCACTGCCAGTTCGGCGAAGCGCTCGGCGCCACTGTGCCGCTCGGCGGCCTCATGGGCGCTGGCCGACGCACAGGCCAGCAGGTGGCTGGCCTCGCTCAACGCCTGGGCCGTGGTCACGCCTGGGTTGACCAGGAACAGCTGGGAGGAGGGTAGCGTAGCGAGCATGGGGCTGGCCTGTGCAAGGGGTACGGGCCGCCATCATATCGCTTAAGACAATTGTGTCCTTGTCTGTAATATTGCTTGATATGTTTCGCCGCACCCGGTGGCCAGCGTATCGTGCCCGCCATGGATACATGGATCAGCGTCGTTAGGCAACAAATGCGCGTGCAGCGCGTGACTCAATGCGAACTGGCCGACCGCATCGGCGCCAGCCAGAGCTCGGTCAGCCAGTGGCTCAGGGAGCGCGCCACGCCCAGCCTCGAGGTGCAGAACCGCGTGCTCAAAGCCTTGGGCATGCCGCAATTGCGTTCGGCCAACGTGCTCCGGGTACAGGAAGAACGCCCCCTTTACGCTGCGTCCTTGCCCACCGGCGCCTTGCCCGGGGAGGGCTTTCGCTACCCCTGCCTCACCTGGCGGCAAGCCGCTGAAGGCGCCGAACCCAGCTCGCGGCGGTGGCTGTTCAGCAATTACCGCGCGCGCGGCGAGGCCTATTGGTTGCCGGTGGTCGGTGATGCCATGACCTCGCCCAGCGGCTGGTCGCTGGCGGCGGGCATGTGGCTGCTGGTAGACCCTGGCCGTGAGCACGCCGTCGGTAACCTGGTGCTGGTGTGGGCGGGGCCAGGGCACGGCCTGCTCTGCCGCCAATGGGCGCGCGAGGGCGAAGCCTTGTACCTGCGGCCACTCAATGCGATGTGGCCAACCTTGCCGGTAGGGCCAGATTGCGAGGTGCGCGGGGTGGTGGTGGCGGCGATCGTGGATTTTCTGGAAGGCGAAATGCACTGAGGGGAGCCGAAGCTCCCCTCAAATTGGGCATTGCGTGTGCTCTTATTATTATGGCGGCCAGTGCTGGAGTTATTGTTATCGCGCTGTCCGTTCGGCCTGTCGGCCAAGCCCCCAGTCGGGGCCAAGAGCAAACGTATTTTTTTGACCGCTGATCTACCTTACCGTGACGTGAGCCTTACCGTGCTGCCTCGGGGCAGTTTTGTTGTTCTGTGTTCGGCCCGGGGCGACCTACCCCGTCAAGGTACATCTGCTTCAAAAAAATCTGTTGGCTTCGCCTCTGCCTCGTTTGTTCTTGTTATGCCAGAGCCGGTCATGTTGTTTTTATGGGTGCCGCTTGTTTTTATTCTTGTTGTGCCAGAGATAAAGCAGATGCCGTGCCAGTTTTTAAAAATCCATATAAATCAATAAGATATAGTTTATGCTGGTACAGGTGTGCGACAGACTGTCGCATTTTTGTTTCCCTGTTACCCGTTTCCAGGGGCGGGTGTGAAGCCTGCGGTAACACTCTCTGGGGCTCTAGCACGCACGCTGCGAGGGCGGCAAGGGCCGTGGGTCAATAAACCCACACTTCTACCCGCCGGTTGTGCAGCCGGCCCTGTTCATCGGCATTGTCGGCCACCGGTAGCTCGTCACCCAGGCCCAGCACCCGGTCGATCACCACGCCGCGCTTGGCCAGCTCACGGCGTACCGTCATGGCGCGCAAGCGCGACAGCAGCGCGGCGCGTTCCGGTTCGCCCTTGGGGTCGCCAAAGCCGACCAGGGTAGCGTGGCCCTGGAGCTGGTCGTGGGCCTGCAAGAACGCCAGCACCCGTTCGACGTCGGCCATGGCCTTGTTGTCGAGGGTGGCGCTGCCCTGGGCGAAACGGAAGTTCACTGTCAGCCGTTGCCCGCGCCGGGCCAGCTCGCGGTAGGCCGGTGGCATGCCAGGGTTGGCGCGCACTGCCATCGCCCGCACGGTTTGCGCCACAAAGCCCTGGGCGGCGACGATGCTCTGCCCGCCAGCGCTTTGGGTGAAGTCCAGCAGCGCCTTGGCCCATGGGTTGGCGCTGGCCGGCGGCAGGTAGAAGTACACCCGCCGCGCCAGGGGGTAATCCTCGGTGGCGATCACGTCCGCCGCCGGCAGGATCGGTTCGGCGGCGCCGTCGCCAATCGCCAATGCCCGCGCTTGCAACACATAGGGCAGGCCGATGAAACCGATCGCGGCCGGGTCCTGGCTCACCTGCTGGCTCAGCGCCTCGCTGGATTCGAGCCGCGCGGCGGTGGCCGCCAGGGTGGCGTGGTGCGGCAGCAATACTCGCTCGCGAAAGGTTTCCCAGGTGCCGGACTGGTCATCCCGGGCGTACAGGTGGATCGGCCCGTTGCCGGCGCCCAGTTGCTCCCAGCGCTGGTACTGGCCGCTGAACACCCCGGCCAGTTGCGCCAGGCTGAGCGCGCGCAGGGGGTTGCTCGGGTGCACGATCACCGCCACGCCGTCGATGCCGATCACGTGTTCGGCCTGGGCGCTGGTCATGTCGCCCAGCGCCTGCAGCGCCTGTTGCTCCTGGGCGTTGATCGGCCGCGAGGCGGCGGCCAGGTCAGCCTGCCCGGCCTGCAGCGCACTGAAGCCGGTGCTGCTGCCGTGGGCGTCGACTTCGAAGCGCAGGCTGCGCCCCGGCGCGGTGTCGGCCAGTACGGAGCGTTCGTTGGCGGCGGCTTGCGCTTGCACGCGCACATTGGCCAGGCCGCGTTGCTCCAGCATCGCCCGCAACAGGGCGGGGATCAGTTGCGCGCCGAGGGTGTTGGAGCCCTGTACGCGCAGCACCGGGGTGTTTTCCGCGTGGGCGGTGGGCGCCATCAGGGCGGTGAGGCAGGCGAACAGCAGCAGCGTGCGCGGGATGGCTGGCATGGGGGCACCTTTGGCGATGCCCGCACATTAAGACGCTAGCGTGACAGTTATGTGACCGCGGCTCAGCCCAGCTCGAGCCAGATCGGCGCGTGGTCACTGGGCTTTTCCATGCCGCGCAGGTCGTAGTCCACGCCGGCGGCGCGTACCCGCGGCAGCAGGCCGCTGGAAGCCATGATCAGGTCGATACGCAGGCCGCGCTTGGGGGTGTCTTCAAAGCCGCGGCTGCGGTAGTCGAACCAACTGAAGCGATCGTTCACCTCCGGGTGCAGGTGGCGGAAGGTGTCGACCATGCCCCAGCCCTTGAGCCGCGCCATCCATTCGCGCTCTTCGGGCAGGAAGCTGCATTTGCCGGTTTTCAACCAGCGCTTCATGTTGTCCGGGCCGATGCCGATGTCGCAGTCTTCCGGCGAGATATTCATGTCGCCCATGATCACCAGCGGCTGTTCGGGCTGGTGGGTGCTCTCCAGCAACTGCTGCAGGTCTTGGTAGAAGCGCTGCTTGGCCGGGAACTTGGTGGGGTGGTCACGGCTTTCGCCCTGGGGGAAGTAGCCATTCATGATGGTCACTGGCTGGCCGTTGTGGTCTTCGAAGCTGCCATGGATGAAACGCCGTTGGGCGTCTTCTTCATCGCCGGCGAAGCCCTTGTGGATCGCCAGCGGTGCTTTGCGCGACATCAGCGCCACGCCGTAATGGCCTTTTTGCCCGTGGTAATGCACGTGGTAACCCAGGGCCTCGACGTCGGCCAGGGGGAACTGCTCGTCCGCGACTTTGGTTTCCTGCAGGCCGATCACGTCGGGCTGATGGCGTTCGATCAGCGCCGCCAACTGGTGCGGGCGGGCGCGCAGGCCGTTGATGTTGAACGAGACGATTTTCATGGCGCGGGCCTTGTGCAAAAGCACTCATCGTAGCGAAGCTGCCGGCCCTCGGCCAGTGCGCCGGGCGGCAAAGCGCAACGCAGGCATGTTAGGATCCGCGCCATGAAGGATAAAGGACGAGTCATCAGTGGCGTCCTCGGCCTGCTGGTCGGGGCCCTGGCCCACGCGCAGAGCGAACTGCGGGTATCGGTAGAGCCGCCCAACGCGGCCCTGAAAACCAATATCGAGAACTACATCGGTGCCCTCGGGGACCGCGATGTACCGGCGCTCGAGCGTTTCAGCGTGGGCGCCGAGCAGCAAGCGCAAAAGGCCGCCGAAGCGCTGGGTTACTACCAGGCGCAGGTCAGCAGCGCGGTGGCCGGGGGTAAAACCCCGGCCCTGAACCTGCGCGTGCAGGCCGGCGAGCCGGTGCGGCTGCGCACGGTCGAGGTCCGCGTGACCGGGCCCGCGGCGCAGTTGCGGGCCTTTCGGGTGCCGGCCAGCAAGGCCTTGGCGCCGGGCGCGGTGCTCAACCACGGGCGCTACGACGACGCCAAGCGGCTGATCCTCAACCAGGCCGCGCGCTATGGTTTTTTTGCCGGGCACTTTACCGACCAGCGCCTGGTGGTCGACCCCCGCGCCGGCGTGGCCGACATCCACCTGGTCTACGACAGCGGCCCGCGCTACGTGCTGGGCGAGGTGCGCTTCAGTGGCGACAGCATCCTCGAACCTTCGCTGCTGCAACGCATGGTGCCGTTCAAGGCCGGCACCCCTTACGATTCCGACCTGATCGCCACCCTCAACCGCGACCTGCAAGGCAGCGGCTACTTCGAAAACGTGCGGGTAGACGCCGCGCCCCAGGCCGCCCAGGGCCAGGTGGTGCCGGTGCAGGTGCGGGTCGACAACCGCACCCCGCGCACCCTGGGCGTGGGCGGTGGGTTCTCCACCGATGTGGGCCCACGGGCCAAGGCCAACTGGACCCGCCACTGGGCCAACCCCCAGGGCCACAGTTATGGCGCTGAAATGGAACTGTCGGCCCCACGGCAAAACGTCGGGCTGTGGTACGACGTACCGCTGGACCCACCATTGACCGACAAGCTGCGCTACGCCGCCGGTTACCAGTACGAAGAAATCGCCGACACCGACTCGCTGAGCAAACTGCTCACCGTGGGCCCGGAGTGGCACAGCAAGCTGCCCAGCGGCTGGACCCGGGTGATCTCCTTGAAATGGCAGCGCGAAGAATACCGCCTGGGCGATGACACGGGCCTGTCTAATCTGGTCATGCCCGGCATCGCCTATGACTACCTCGACAGCGACAACCGGGTGGACCCGCACAATGGCTACCGCATTGGCTTCCAGGTGCAGGGCGCCAAGCAGGGCTGGTTGTCCGATGCCAACCTGGTGCGCAGCGACATCACCCTCAAAGGCCTGAAAACCCTGTGGGGCAACCATCGTTTTCTGGGCCGCATCGAAGTCGGCGGCAGTTTCACCAACGGCTACAAGGCCATCCCGCCGTCGCTGCGGTTTTTCGCCGGGGGTGACCAGAGCGTACGCGGCTACGATTACCAGTCGCTGTCGCCGGAGAACAGCGATGGCGACCATGTGGGCGGGCGCTACATGGTCGCCGGCAGCCTGGAGTACCAATACCAGTTTGCCGAGAAATGGCGCTGGGCAACCTTCGTCGACCAAGGCAATGCCTTCAACACCCTTGACCTGCCGAGCCTGAAGACCGGCGTCGGCATGGGCATCCGCTGGGTCTCGCCGGTGGGGCCGATCCGCGTTGACCTGGCCCACGCGCTGGACGACGACGGTGGCATCCGCTTGCACTTTTCCATGGGGCCGGAGCTGTGAAACGTACCCTCAAGTGGGCCGCCTTGGCCTTGGCTGGCGGCCTGCTGCTGATTGCCGCTGCCCTCTACACCCTGCTCGGCACCGCGGGCGGCGGGCGCTGGTTGTTGGGCCAGGTGCCGGGGCTGGCCGTTGAAGGTTTCAGCGGGCGCCTGGGTGGGCACTGGCAAGCCGAGCGGCTGCGTTGGCAGCAGGGCCCAGACTGGCTGGAAGCCGAGCAACCGCGCCTGGCCTGGGCGCCGGCTTGCCTGTGGCGGCTAACGCTGTGCGTCGAGCAGCTGCAGGCCACGCGGGTCAGCCTGGATTTTCCCGGCGATGGCAGCACAGCGGCCGCCAGCGGCCCGCTGCGCTTGCCGGCGCTGGCGCTGCCGCTGGCCATCGAACTCGATGAAGCCAGCGTCGGCAGCCTGCTGTACGGCGGCAGCGAGGTCGCCGCCGACCTGCGCCTGGCCGCCGGCTGGGGCGCGGCAGGCATCGACATCCGCGCCCTGCACGCGCGCCGCGACGACCTGGCGCTGGACCTCGCCGGCCACCTCGCGCCCCAAGGCGCCTGGCCGCTGAAGGCCCAGGCCCAACTGCAGTTGCCGGCGGTCAATGGCCAGCCCTGGCAGTTGGCGTTGCAGGCCGAGGGTGAGCTGCAGGGCGAGCTGGCCTTGAGCGGCAATAGCCAGGGCTACCTCGAGGCCGCCGTGAAGGGCCGGGTGCAGCCCTTGGCCGAGCACCTGCCGGCGCAACTGAGCATCGACAGCCCGTTGTTCCGCGCCAGCCCGGAGCTGCCGCCTACGCTGCAACTCAAGGCCCTGCACCTGGCCGCCAACGGCGACCTGCAACAGGGTTACGCGGTGCAAGGCAGCACCCAACTGGCCGCCGAGGGCGGCGATATTCCCCTGCTGCTGGCCGGGCAGGTCAGCGCCGGTGGCGCGCGCATCGCCTCGCTCGCCCTGCAAGCCGGGCCGGGCCAGCGCCTGGCGGTCGAGGGCAGCCTCGACTGGGCTCAGGGCCTGGCCGCCGAGGTCAACCTCGACTGGCAGGCATTTCCCTGGCAGCGGCTGTACCCGGTGGCGCAGCCGCCGGCGGTCAGTGCCGAGCGGCTGAAGGCCCAGCTCAGCTACCGCGACGGCAAGTACCTGGGCAACCTCGACGGCGCCTTCAAGGGCCCGGCCGGCCCCTTCACCCTGGTCACGCCGATCAGCGGTGACCTGCGCGAAGTGTTCCTGCCGCAGCTGCAGCTCAAGGCCGGCCAGGGCGAGGCCAGCGGGCAAGTGCGGGTCGGTTTCGCCGATGGCGTGAGCTGGCAGGCCGCCCTTGAGCTGGCCCGGCTCGACCCTGCCTATTGGGCCGCGGAGTTGCCTGGGCGCCTGGCCGGCAGCCTGAACAGCCAAGGCCAGTGGCGCGATGGCGCGCTGGCGGCACAGGCCCGGCTCGACCTCAACGGCCAGTTGCGCGGGCAGCCGGCGCTGTTCCAGCTTGAGGGCGCCGGCCAAGGCCAGCAGTGGAAGCTGGCGGCCCTCGACCTGCGCCTGGGCGCCAACCGCGTGCAGGGCCAGGGCGAATTGAACAACACCCTCAAGGGCCAACTGCAACTGGCGCTGCCGCGCCTGGGCCAACTGTGGCCGGGCCTGCAAGGCCAGGCCACGGGCCAGTTGGACCTCGCCGGCAGCGTGCAAGCGCCCCAGGGCCAACTGCGCCTGCGCGGCAGCCAATTGGCCTGGCAAACCTCGCGGGTGCAAGCGCTGGTGCTCGACGCCAGCCTCGACGCCGCCCAGCGCGGCCAGTTGAACCTCAGCGCCAGCGGCCTCAGCAGCGGCGACAACGGCTTCGGCACGCTCACCGCCCAGGGCCGTGGCGACCGCCGCCAACAAGCGCTCGAGCTTAAGCTCGACGGCCCCAACCTGCTGGTCGACCTCGGCCTGGATGGCACCTTGAACAACGGCGACTGGAAGGGCCGGCTGGCCCGCGGGCTGATCCGTGGCGGCGGCCAGGCCTGGCAGTTGCAGGCCCCCGCGCGGCTGCAGCGGCTGGCCACTGGCGAAGTGGACTTCGGCGCCCACTGCTGGCGCGCTGGCAACGCCAGCCTGTGTGGTGAAGACCAACGCCTGGCCCCCGAACCGCGCCTGCGCTACCACCTCAAAGCCTTTCCGCTTGCTAGCTTGCAGCCCTGGCTGCCGGCCGACTTCGCCTGGCAGGGGGCGCTCAACGCCGACGTTGCCCTCGACCTGCCCGCTGCCGGGCCCAATGGCCAGGTCACGGTAGAGGCGGGCGCTGGCACCTTGCGCGTGCGCAACCAGCAGCAGTGGGTCGAATTCCCTTACCGTGCGTTGCGCCTGGCCAGCCGGCTCAGCCCACGGCGGGTCGACAGCCAACTGAGCTTCGACGGCCAACAGCTCGGCACCCTGCAACTGACCGCCAGCCTCGACCCCATGGCCGCCGGCAAGCCGCTCAGCGGGCAGTTTCAATTGCAGGGGCTGGACCTGGCGGTGGCGCGGCCGTTCTTGCCCATGGTCGAAACCCTCAAGGGCCACCTCGAAGGCAGCGGCCGCCTGAGCGGTAGCCTTGAGGCGCCGCAGGTGAGTGGGCAGTTGCGCCTGCTCGGCGGTGAGGTGGCCGGCGACGGCCTGCCCACCAGCGTGCGCCAGTTGCAACTGACCGCCAACATCGAAGGCCAGCGGGTGCAGCTCGGCGGCCAGTGGAACAGCGGCGAACACGGCGCCGGGCAGATTGCCGGGCACCTCGACTGGGCCAGCGGCCTGGCGGTGGATGTGAACGTCCGTGGCCAGCGCTTGCCAGTGGCGGTCGAGCCCTACGCCAACCTGGAAGTGGAGCCCGACCTGCACCTGACCCTGCAAGGCGAGCGCCTGGCGGTGGCCGGTAAGGTGAACGTGCCGCGCGGGGCGATCACCGTGCGGCAACTGCCGCCGTCAACGGTGAAGGTGTCCGATGACACGGTGATCGTCGGCCAGGCCCCGGCCCAGGGCGGCCAGGCGTTGGCGATGGCGATGGATATCGACGTAGAGGTGGGGCAAGACACACTCACCTTCGATGGCTTCGGCCTGCAGGCCGGCCTGGCCGGGCATGTGCACATCGGCGATAACCTCGACACCCGCGGCGAACTGGTGCTGCGTGACGGCCGCTACCGCGCCTACGGCCAGCGCCTGACGCTGCGCCGCGCGCGGGTGATGTTCGCCGGGCCGATCGACCAGCCTTACCTGGATGTAGAAGCGATCCGCCAGACCGACGACATCATTGCCGGCATTCGTTTGTCTGGCAGCGTGGAGCAACCGCAGAGCGAGGTGTTCTCGGAGCCGGCGATGAGCCAGGAACAGGCGCTCTCGTACTTGGTGCTGGGGCGGCCACTGAGCACCAGCGGCGAAGACAACGACCTGCTCGCCCAGGCGGCCCTGGGCCTGGGCCTGATGGGCGGCGCCGGTACCGCTGGCGAGCTGGCGAAGAACCTGGGCATCCAGGATTTCCAGCTCGACACCCAGGGCAGCGGCAACAAGACCAACGTGGTCGCCAGTGGCAACCTTTCGGAGAAGCTGCAGGTGCGCTATGGGGTGGGGGTGTTCGAGCCGGCCAACACCATCGCCCTGCGTTACCTGCTCACACGCCGGCTGTACGTGGAGGTGGCCAGTGGCTTGGCCAGCTCGCTGGACCTGTTCTACAAGCGGGACTTCTAAGCCCCCCCCCTGGCGGCGTCAGGCTTCCAGGCGGCGGATGTTGCCGATCTGGCGCAGGCTCAGGCCGTATTTCTTGGCCAGTTCCGTGCGGGACAGGCCCAGGTCGGATTCTTCCTGGATTTGCTGGTTACGCAGTTGCCGGAAGAAGTGGTCGGGTTTGGGAATCTCCACCGCGGCACCGGCAAAGCGCTGGATCAGCGCCTTGAGGGTGTCGGCAGGGATCAGTTGGGCGAGCCGGGTCCGCTCGGCGTGCTTGGGGATGTACTTGGGGCAGCCGCCGAACAGGCAGGTCAGGCGGTAGGCCTGCTCGACCCCGATGCAGTCGATCAGCAGTTGCAACGACTGCGGCAATTGCGAGATGTCGATGCGCTTGAGTGTGTTCACGTCCATGAGCGTTTTCCTCGTTCTGAAGCACGTTGGCCGGGCGATTGTGCCCGCGGGGCAGCGGCGGCCAGCAGGGCGGTCAACGCCGGGTGCGTGCAGGAATCAGGCGGCTGGAACGTAGGAAATTTCTTCCCGCAAGCACGGCTCGATCAGTGCCAGGTGGGCTTCGCTCAGCGGTAGAGGGCTTGGCACAAGCCTATTGGCCTGCCCGCGCAGGCGCTGGGGGAGCGCCGAGGGCATCCATTGCATGAGGCGACCCTGGCGGGCCGAAAAGGCCGCGCAGGATCACCGCAAAGGGCGTGCTGGGGAAAAGGGAAGGGCCTCCCTGGCCAGCCACGCCCGGCTGTTTTAGCGCTGTTGGCTGAAGCCCGGGCCACCACCGCCGCCCGGGCCACCGCCACCGGGGCCGCCGCCGTGGCCACCACCACCGCCATGGCCACCGCCGCCACCGGGCGGAGGCATGAAAATCCAGCAGCCGCTGAGCAGCGACACCAACATCAGGGGAATCAGCCAGGTGATTCGACGAAGCATCGTAACAAATCCTCGATCAATGAAACGGCTCCCCGAAGATGGGCAACCGCTGTACTATCTGACCGCACCGCTGCCGGCTCGTCCTGGCATTCGGGTAACAGCCTGGCATCGGTATCGATACATTCCCGATACATCGCACCACCGTGGACGCCCCATGACGCAAAAACAACGCTTGAAGTATTCCATCCTCATCGCCGTGGCCGTGCTGGCCATCATGCTGGGCCTGACCTGGCTGCAAACCCATAACGTGATCACCGAGCAGGTCTACAAGTACATCGCCATCGGCGTGGCGCTGGCGGTGGTGGTGCTCAACGGCATCCTGCGGCGCAAGGTGCGGCCGTAACCGCTCAGTCCTGCTCGAAGTAGCTCAACACCGCCGCTTCGAGCCGGTAGGTTTTGTCTGGCGCAAGGCTGACCAAGCCCTCTTGGGCCAGGCGCTTGAGCACTTCGCGCACGCTCAGGAAGGCCAGCGGGATCGCCTGCTCGGCCAGCCGCGCATGCACCCCGCGCATGCCGATGGCGCGGCCGTCACGCTCGGCTTGCAGCAAGGCATCGATCACCTTCAGGCGGATCAGGCTGGTGCGCAGGCCAAACTGCCTGAGCATGCCTTTGATCTGCTCGTTGCTGGCCGGGGCGCTGGCCTCGTGGGCCTGGCCCGCCCGGGGCCGTGGCTGGGCGCGGGGGAGTTGCGGGTGGGCATCGTGCATGGTTTCTCCTTGAATTCGTGGGCCGCTGGCCGGCCTGCTCGCGGTGCGCTTACTAGATAGGACGTACGAGCCGGCAAAAACCTGAACTTTCATAGGTAAATTCTTTGTCATGCCGCCGCCGCGTTGACAGCCTGGCCTGTGCAATGGCCTAAATGAGCGCCTTCGCCCACCGTTCCGGAGTTGCCGATGCCCATTGCCTACACCGACCTGGTTGCCCTGTTGCAGGGGATTTTCGTCCGCCATGGGGTCACCCCGGAGGTGGCCAGCGTGCTGGCCACCAACTGCGCCACCGCCGAGCGGGACGGCGCCCACAGCCACGGGGTGTTTCGCATCAAGGGTTACCTGTCGAGCCTGGCCAGTGGCTGGGTCAGTGGCACCGCGGTGCCCGTGGTGGAGGATGTCGCCAGCGGCTACGTCGCCGCCGATGCCGCCGGTGGTTTTGCCCAGCCGGCGCTGCACGCGGCGCGCCCGCTGCTGGTGGCCAAGGCCCGCGCCGCCGGGATTGCCGTGCTGGCGATCCGTAACTCGCACCACTTCGCCGCGCTCTGGCCTGATGTCGAACCCTTCGCCGAAGAAGGCCTGGTGGCCCTGAGCGTGGTCAACAGCATGACCTGCGTGGTGCCCCATGGCGCCAGCAAGCCGGTGTTCGGCACTAACCCGGTGGCGTTCGCCGCGCCCTGTGCCGGCGGCGCGCCGATCGTGTTCGACCTGGCCACCAGCGCCCTGGCCCATGGCGACGTGCAGATCGCCGCCCGCGAAGGCCACAGCCTGCCGCCGGGCAGCGGCGTTGACCGCCATGGCCAGCCCACCTGCGACCCGGCGGCGGTGCTCGATGGCGGCGCGCTGCTGCCGTTTGGCGGGCACAAGGGCTCGGCGTTGTCGATGATGGTCGAGTTGTTGTCAGCGGCGCTGACCGGCGGGCATTTTTCGTTCGGCTTCGATTGGTCCCAGCACCCTGGGGCGCAAACGCCCTGGACCGGGCAGTTGATCATCGTCATCGACCCGGCCAAGGCGGCCGGTGTGCCGTTCGCCGAACGGGCGCAAACCCTGGTGGCGCACATGCGCGAAGCGGGGGTGGAGCGCATGCCCGGCGAGCGGCGCCAGCGCAATCGCGCGCGGGCCGCCGCCGAAGGCATCCCGCTCAAGGCCGAGGTGCTGGCGCAACTGCGGCAATGGGCGGGGCAGGCGGTTTAGCGTTTGCCCAGCAGTAGGCCGACCACCAGGCCCAGGCCGGCGGCGATGGCCACGGTCTGCAGCGGGTGGCTGCCGATGTAGTCCTGGGCCGCCTCCAGTGCCGGTTCCGCCTTGCTGCGGGCACCGTCCATGGATTCACGGGCCTTGCGCAGCTTCAGCGTGACCTGCTCGCGCAGGGTCTCGGCTTCATCGCCCACCAATGCAGCGCTGTCTTTGAGCAGTTTTTCCGATTCTTCGATCAGCGCGGTCAGCTCACTGAAAGCCTGATCCTTGATTTGGTCGTCGATCGAGGCCGCGGAAGGCTTGCGGGGCATGGGGTCACTCCTTGTTCAGATAAATGCCGGGTGGCATGGCCAATGGAGTCATGCCGGGCCGGAAAAGTTGCAGTTTTGGTTTACACTGCGCGGCGTCTTGATAGCAGGTGATCCCCATGAGTTTCAATCTGGCCAGTAAAACCTTTGAAGAACGCCAGGCCATCGAGGAAGAAAAGGCCCGGCACTTCGACAACTGGAAAGCCAACATCGGCAAGGCCAAGGGCGAGGCCGCCCGGCTGATCGGCGAGAAGCCGCGGCGCAAGGGCAAGTGGGCCGAGTGGGTGCGCGCCGAGTTGGAACAGATGGCCCCGCCAGAATTCGCCAACATGGTGCGCATCGAGGTGAACAAGCTGATGGCGGCCGCCAAGTAGTCAGTACGCCGCGCCCCAATTGGCGGTATCCAGGCTGCCGCGCTCCTCGAAGCGCGCCGCCGGCAGCGGCCCCCGGCCCAGTTTGCCGCGCAGCACATAGGGCACCCGCGCCGGCGCGCCATCGGCCAGGCCTACCGCCTGGCGCAACACCGAGAACGCCGACACGCTCACCGGTACGCTGATCAACGCCTCGCCGTAACGGCCCACGCTGCCTTGGGCGTCGCTCACTCCGGAGGCGAGCAGGTGGCCGTTCACTTCCAGGTTCAGGGCGATGCCGTTGTAGTCGATGCTCGTGTCATTCGGGTTTTGCACGCGCAGGCGCAGCGCCATGCGCACTTCGAGGTCCTGGCCGGGCAGGGGGTCGATGCCGGCCAGGGTCACGCTGACCGGGTCTGCCGGGCGAAACAGCGCGCAACTGGCCAGGCACAGGCTGGCGAGCAGTACCCAGAGGGTTTTCATGCACAGGCTCCAGGGGCTTGGGGTACTGCATCGGACCGGCGCCAGGGGGCGCCAGTTCGCCATCGTCTAGGCTGTAGGGTGAAGCCCTGTTCACGGAGCCACGATGCCTCGCCTGCGCTACCTGCCCGTACTGCTGTGGGTGTTGGCCACGCCGCTGTATGCCGCCGACGCCAACAACCCCTACAACAGCCCGATCCGCAACGCCAACCCGAACAGCCGCCAAGGCACCGCGCCGCCGCCGGGCGTGCCGCGCAGCGCGCTGCCGCCCACCCGCGCGCCGACCGTGGAAAACCGCGGCATCGGCAACGGCGAGAACATCCGCCGCGCCGCGCCCGCGCCCGTCACCCCCACGCCGCCGCCGAAGCGTCAGTGAGCGTAGGTGTGCATGCCGCCGTCTACGGCGATCACCTCGCCGGTGAGGTAGCGCGCCCGCGGTGAGGCCAGGAACGCCACCAGGTGGGCAACGTCTTCCGGCTCGCCAAAGTAGCCGATCGGCACATGCCGGGCGATAAACGCCGCGCGCGCCTCAGGGGTGGGGTGGAGTTTTTCGAGGATCTGCTCGGAGTTGATCCGCCCCGGGGCAATGGTGTTCACCGTGATGCCCTCGGCCGCCAACTGGCTGGCCAGGCCTTTGGCCCAGAACTGCACCGCCGCCTTGGCCGCCCCGGCGCCGTTCACCTCGCGCGGTTCCATGCTGCCGCTGAAGTTGATCACCCGGCCCCAGCGCCGCGCGCGCATGCCGCCCAGCACGGCCTGGGTCATGCGCCGGGTGGCGCTGAAGTTCAACAGCAGCGCCTCTTCCCAAGCCTCTTCGCTGGCATCGACCGGCATCGGCCGCGAGCCGCCGGCGGTGTTGACCAGAATGTCGACCTGGCCCAGTTGCTGCTCGGCCTGCTCCGCCAGGCGCAGGATCGCCTCGGCGCGGGTGAGGTCTGCCGGGATCACCAGCGGGCGTGGGTGGCCGGCGGCGGCGATGCCTTCGGCGAGGCGTTCGAGATGCTCGCCGCGGCGGGCGGTGATTGCCAGTTGCACGCCTTCGGCGGCCAGTGCCCGGGCGATCCCGGCACCGATGCCGGTGCTGGCGCCGGTGATCAATGCGCTGCGGCCTTTGAGTTGTAGGTCCATCGGAGGCTCCTGTTGGGTGGGGCGAACGGCCCTTGAACGTTGCCGAGCTAGCTTGATCCGCCATCAGCATGAGATAAAGACCAAATAACTGTGGGGATTAAGCAACAGGAGTGCGCAATGGACCTGCTCGAAAGCATGCGGGTATTTGTTCGCGTGGTCGACCACGGCAGCCTGGCCGCCGCGGCCCAGGCCCATGGTATTTCAGCGAGCATGGCCGGCAACCACCTGCGCGCGCTGGAGCAGCGCCTGGGCCTGCAATTGCTGGTGCGCACCACCCGGCGCCAACGCCTCACGGCCTTTGGCGAAGGCTATTACGCCCGTTGCCGCGACATCCTCGACCTGGTCGCCGACACCGAGCGCCAGGCCGAGAGCCAGCGCCTCGCGCCCGCTGGCCCGCTGCGGGTGGCGGCGCCGTTGTCGTTCGGTACCTACGCGCTGGCGCCGCTGCTCGGTGAGTACCTGGCCCATTACCCCCAGGTAAGCCTGGACCTGGTGCTCAGCGACCGCGTGCAGGACCTGGTCGAGGAGGGCATTGATGTGGCGGTGCGCATCGGCACCCTGGCGGACTCATCGCTGGTGGCCCGGCCACTGGCGCCTTACCAGATGTGGTGCTGCGCGGCGCCGGCGTACCTCAGCCGCCACGGCACGCCGCGGCGCCTGGCCGAGCTGGCGGGGCATGAATGCCTGGGCATGGACCCGCACGCCCTGGCGCACTGGGCCAAACAGTTCGGCGAGGCGCCGCCGATGGCCCGCGGGCGCTTGCAGATCAACAGCGGCCCGGCGCTGCGCGAGGCGGCGTTGCAGGGTTTGGGGATCATCCTGCAGCCGGCCTTTTTGCTGCGTGGGGACGTCGCCAGCGGGGCGCTGGCACGGCTGTTCGAAGGCCAGGAGCCGCAGCGGCCGCTGGGGGTGGTGTACCCCCAGGCGCGTTGGCGCTCGGTGGCGGTGCGCAGTGTGGTGGCGTTTTTGCTGGAGCGCTTCGGCTAAGCCGCGCACGCCGGCAGCCGCCAGCGCTCGAGGTCGCACGGCGCGGCGGCGTGCGCCGCGGCCAGGGCCACCACCGCCTCGCCCGCCAGGCCCAGCGGCTGGCGGCAGGTCACCAGCACCTTGAGCCGGCGCCCCCGGGCCGGCAAACCGGCGATCAGCGCCCGCAGCGGCTCGATGAACGCCTCGGGGCTGTCGAACACCAGCAGCGCCTGGCGCGCCGCCAGTTGGCTGACGTGGGCCGGGCAGGGGTGGTCTGGCCGGGCCAGGCGGTTGCAGGAGAAGAAACTCGCGAGGTCTTGGTATTGGCTGTGGCGGTCGGCCTCGATGAAGTACACGCCATCGGCGAAACGCTGGCTGTGGGCCTCGACCAGGCAGCGCGCCAGGCGGGTTTTGCCAGCGCCTTCCGGGCCGCACAGGGTGACCAGGTCGTGGCGGCCCAGATGGGCCAGCAGCCGGTCGGCGTCGGCGCAGGGTTCTTGGGCCGGCACCGGGCTGGCGGCCAGCACGTAGCCTTGGCGCGGCACCGTCACGATATAGCCATCGCTGCCAGGGTCCAGCGCCTTGAACAGCTTGCGCAGGGCCGCCACCTGGCTGCGCAGGTTGCATTCTTCGATGGCCAGGCGTGGCCAGGCGCGGGCGATCAAGTCGCGCTTGTCGACCATCCGCCCGGCCTGCTCGGCCAGGGTGATGAGGATCGCCAGCGCCCGGCTGCCGATGCTCACCGGCTGGCCGAGGTGGTGCAGTTCGTGGCGGGTGGGGTACAGGGTAAAAGGGCCGAAGCCCAGGCCGCTGTCCATGGGCGGTGCTCCAGAAACGAAAAAGGTTCGATACACGGCAAGGGCGTAAGCGTACGCCCCCGGCGGTTCCCTCGGTATGTGCGTTTCGGTTGTAGCTTTAGCAACCGTTGGTTGTTTTAGCTTGAACCCTTGGGCGTGAGGATCAGGCAGGTGGTGGTCCCGGTGGCGTACAGGCGGCCTTCGGCGTCGACGATACGGCCCTCGGCCAGCGCGGTGGAGCGGCCCACGTGCACCACGGTGCCGATCGCCCGCACCGGCCCTTTGGCGCTGGCCAGCCCGCGCACGTAGCTGACGCGTAGGTCTAGTGTGGTATAGCCCTGGCCCTGGGCCAGGTGGGTGTGAATGGCGCAGCCCATGCACGAGTCGAGCAGGGTCGCCGCGTAGCCGCCGTGGGTGCCGCCCATGGGGTTGTGGTGGCGCTCATCGGGCGTGCCCTGGAAGGTGAACTCGCCTTCGCCCCAACCGATGGGCACGAAGTCCATCAACACCCCGATCGGCGGGCAGGGCAACTCGCCGTCGGCGATCCCTTGAAAGAACTGCACGGGGCTCATCTGCAACGCGGCATCGGCCGGTACCACACCGGGCGCGCCCAGGCGCTGGCGGGCCTGGCGTTCGTCTTCGAGCCATTGGGCAAGGGTATCGGCAGCGGGCATCGGTGGTACTCCTGTGGTGTTGTTGGTACGTACGTGCATAATGCAGCGGCCCACGCCCGGCTGCCTAGCTTTGCTATGCTGGCGGGCCTTTCAAGTGGCGCCCCGAGGCGCCCGTGCGAGCCTAGCCTATGACTGCCAGTTCTTCCCGCCCGCTGACCTTGTCGCGGGCCGACCATAAAACCCTGGGCCTGGCCGCCCTGGGTGGCGCGCTGGAAATCTACGACTTCATCATCTTCGTGTTTTTCGCCGTCACCCTCAGCCAGCTGTTCTTCCCGCCGCACATGCCCGAATGGCTGCGGCTGCTGCAAAGCTTCGGGATTTTCGTCACCGGCTACCTGGCGCGGCCGCTGGGCGGGATTCTCATGGCGCACTTCGCCGACCGCCTTGGGCGCAAGAAGGTGTTCAGCCTGAGCATCCTGATGATGGCGCTGCCGTGCCTGCTGATCGGGGCGATGCCCACCTATGCCGAGATCGGCTACGCCGCACCGCTGGTGCTGCTGGGGTTGCGCATCCTGCAGGGCGCCGCGGTGGGGGGAGAGGTGCCGAGTGCCTGGGTGTTCGTGGCCGAGCACGTACCGGCCGAGCGCCGTGGCTATGCGCTGGGGTTTCTCCAGGCCGGGCTGACCTTTGGCTACCTGATCGGCGCGCTGGTGGCCGCGGCGGTGGCTCGCGCCTTCAGCCCCGAGCAGTTGCTCGAGTACGGCTGGCGCCTGCCGTTCCTGCTCGGCGGGGTGTTTGGCCTGTTCGGCGTGTGGCTGCGCCGGTACCTGGCCGAAACCCCGATTTTCGTCGCCCTGCGCCAACGCCGCGAGGCAGCCCCTGAGTTGCCTCTGGCCGAAGTGTTGCGCGCCCACCGCCCGGCGCTGCTGCCGGCGGCGTTGCTCACCTGCGTGCTGACCAGCGCCGTGGTGGTGCTGGTGGTGCTCACGCCCACCCTGATGCAACAGCGCTTTGGCTTGCCGGCCAGCCAGGCCTTCGCCCTGAGCAGTGTTGGCATCGTGTTCCTCAACCTGGGCTGTGTGCTGGCCGGCCTGCTGGTCGATCGCATCGGCGCCTGGCGCGCGCTGGGGCTGTACAGCCTGCTGCTGCCAGTGGGCATCGGCGTGCTCTATGCCAGCCTGATCAACGGCTGGGGCTGGCACGGGCTGGCGTACGCCGTGGCCGGGCTGTGCTGCGGCGTGGTCGGGGTGGTGCCGTCGTTGATGGTGTCGCTGTTCCCGGCGCGCATTCGGGTGTCGGGTATTTCCCTGACCTACAACCTTGCCTACGCCCTGTGGGCGAGCATCACCCCATTGGCGCTGCTCGCGCTGGTGCCCTGGAGCCCCTGGGTGTGCCTGCTGTACTGCCTGGCGATGGGCGCCGTGGGCCTGCTCTGCAGCCGCCGTTATGGCGCCGCGGCGGCGCGGCTGGCGGCGTGCGAGGGGCGCGGGTGAACCTGTTTCAACTTCGCGCGTTCGACGCGGTGGCCCGCGAGGGCAGCTTTACCCGCGCCGCCGAGCGCCTGTGCATCAGCCAGCCGGCGGTCACCGGCCACGTCAAGGCGCTAGAGGAGCACTACCAGGTGCTGTTGCTGCGCCGTGGCGCGCGCAAGGTCAGCCTCACCGCCGACGGCGAGCAATTGGCCGCCCTCACGGCGCGGCTGTTCGCCCTCGCCGGGCAGGCCGAAACCTGGCTGGAGTCACGCCGCCAGGTGCTCAGCGGCCAGTTGGCGATTGCCGCCGACAGCCCGCAGCAGGTGATGCCGCTGGTGGCGCGGCTGCGCGAGCACCACCCGGCGGTGGTGGTGCAATTGCGCCTGGGCAATGCCCGCGATGCTCTTGAGGCGTTGCTCAGCGAGCAGGTAGACGTGGCCGTGACCACCGCCGCCCAGGCCCGTAACGGCCTGCACCTGCAAGCCCTGGCGGTGTCGCGGCTGCTGCTGTTGCTGCCCCTCGGGCACCCCTGGGCTGGCCGCGCCTCGGTGCGCCTGGCCCAACTCGAAGGGCAGGGCATGGTGCTGCGCGAGGCCGGCTCGCTGACCCGCCTGACCTTCGAGCAGGCCTGCCAGCAGGCGGCGGTCAAACCGCTGGAATGGATGACCCTGGGCAGCCGCGAGGCGGTCGGCGAGGCAGTCGCCGCCGGGCTCGGGCTGGGCCTGGTGTTCTCCGGTGAAACCAGCCCGGACCCGCGCTTGTGCACGGTGCCGCTGGCCGGCGAGGGCCTGGAGCAAACCCATGTACTGGCCTGCCAGGCGCGCCAGCGCGACCACAAGCTGATCCGCACCCTGTTCGAGTTGGCCGGCGGGCGCTAGACTTTCGCCACCGCGCGGGCCACCTGGGCCGGCGCACGAGTTCAGTGACAGTAGAGAAAGAGAGTTATGGGCGCACAATGGAAAGCTAAACACAGAGAAGCCGCGGCCAACGCCAAGGGGCGTATTTTCGGCAAGCTGGCCAAGGAGCTGCAGATCGCCGCGCGCGGTGGCGCTGACCCAGACATGAACTCGCGCCTGCGCCTGGTGGTCGAGCAGGCCAAGAAGGCCTCGATGCCGCGCGACACCCTGGAGCGGGCGATCAAGAAGGGCGCGGGCCTTTCCGGTGAAGTGGTGCAGTTCACCCTGGTCAAGTACGAAGGCTTCGCCCCGCACCAGGTGCCGTTGATCGTCGAATGCCTGACCGACAACGTGAACCGCACCGTGGCGGAAATCCGCGTGCTGTTTCGCAAGGGCCAATTGGGCGCCGAAGGCTCGGTGTCGTGGGACTTCAACCACGTCGGCTTGATCGAAGCCACGCCGGATAACGCCGACGCCGACCCGGAACTGGCCGCCATCGAAGCCGGCGCCCAGGATTTCGAACCCGCCGAAGACGGCGCCACGCTGTTCATCACCGACACCACCGACGTTGACGCGGTGCAAAAGGCGCTGCCGGAGCAGGGCTTTACCGTGACCTCGGCGAAAATCGGCTACACCCCGAAAAACCCGGTCACCCTGGGCGATGCCGACAAGCTGGCCGAGGTCGAAGCCTTCCTCGACGCCATCGACGGCCACGACGATGTGCAGAACGTGTACGTAGGCTTGGCGGGCTGATCGCCAGGCTTCAGGGCCCTTCGCCCGGCACTCCGGCTGCGCCGGGCGAGAGGCCGGTAAACCCTGTCACCCCGGCCAACTCACCAACGCCCCTTCCACCTCCGCGGCACTTGGCGGCCGCAGCACCTCCAGCGTGCTGCTGCCCCATTCCACCAGCCCCAGGTTGGCGAACGCCCCGAGCCAGCCTTCCATCGGCCAACTGCCCCAGCGCGCGTAGAACAGCCGGGAATTGGCCACGATCGCCTCGAAGTGGTTCAAGGGCGGGTCGTAACTGGGATGAAACTGGTGCATCGCCACTGCCGCGCAATCGAGCAGCGGCACCTGCTGCTCGCGGGCGCGGAAGGAAAAGTCCGTGTCTTCGCCGCCATAGCCGAGGTAGGCCGGGTCGAACCCGCCGATGCGCGCCATCAGCGCGCCCATGCAGGCAAAATTCAGTGACCAGAACAACGGGTAAGGCACCGGCAGGCCGGGGCCCGGGCGGTGCACGGCGAGCGGATGCAGCGCCGCCACGCTGAGCAGCGCCTGGGGCGTCCACAGGCCGTTGGCGGCGCCTTCGGGCAAGTACATCACCTGGCCCAGGTGCAGCGCTTCGGGGTGTACCACCAAGGCATCGCGGTACTGGCCCATCAGGTGCGGGTCAGGGATGCAGTCCACGTCGAGGAATACCCAGGCGGCATGCGGGTCGATCAACAACGCCTGGTTGCGCGCCGCGGCCAGCGGCAAGGCACCGCCTTCGCCCTCGACCTGGCGGGTGTAGATGGGGAAGCGCGCACTGCTCCAGATCTTCGCCGGCTCGTTCATGTGCACCACCCACAGCGCCTCCGGGGCGAGCAGCGACTGCTCCAGGCCCTGGATCAGGTTCAGCAGTTGCGCCTGGCGGCCTTTGACCAGGGTGATCACGTTCACGCCGGTTCCCCCAGGGTTTGCAGGTAGCTGCCGAAGCCGCCCTGGGCGCGGAAGTCCAGCCGGGCACTGGTGCGCACCCGCACCGAGCGGCTCCAGGCGATGCGCGCGCCCACCGCTTCCAGCGCCCGCACCAGGTGCACGTCTTCGTGGCAGGCCAGTGCCGGGAAGCCGCCGGCCAGCAGGTAAGCGGCGCTGGTCACGCCGAGGTTGGCGCCGTGGATATGGCTGTGGCCGTCTTCGTCGCGGTAACTGGCCTCGTAGCGCGCGCGTACCTGCAGGTGGTGTGGGCTCCAGTCGTCGACTTCGACCACCCCGCACACCGCGTCGGCCTGGTGCGCCAGTTGCGCGGCCAGCCAGTCGACGGGCACCGTGCTGTCGGCGTCGGTGCAGGCCAGCCAGCGCGCGCCGGCCTCGATCAGCGCATGGGCCCCGGCGGCGCGGGCCACCCCCACGCTGCGCGCGTGCACCTCGAGGCACTGCACCGAGTAGTGCTGGCAGATGGCCGCCGAGCCGTCATCGCAGCTGTCCAGCACCACCATCACCCGCACCGTTTCAGCGGCCAGCAGCGGGTGTTCGGCGGCCGCCAATACGCTTTGCAGGCAGCGTTCCAGGCAACGTTCCTCGTTGTGGGCGGGTATCACGACACCGATCATGAGCGGTCCTCGCAGATGGAATAAGGTTATACGACGCATGGCGGTACGCGGTTACAACCCGTAACATTCACCCCTCGTGACCGGCCTGAAGAGTCGACAGGGCGCCCGCTACAGAGGTTTCGCCCACCCGACCAAACGCCGGCCTGGCTAATACAAGCGTTATACAAAGCGTGCGAAGGAGATTGCATGGCACCGCGGGACTTGCTGTTGGCGTTGGTGGTGATCGTGGCCTGGGGGCTGAATTTCGTGGTGATCAAAGTCGGCCTGGACGGCCTGCCGCCGATGTTGCTGGGGGCGCTGCGCTTTGCCCTGGTGGCCTTCCCCGCAGTGTTCTTCGTGCGCCGCCCGGCGCTGCCCTGGCGCTGGCTGATCGCCTACGGCGCGACCATCTCGCTGGGCCAGTTCGCCTTTCTGTTCGAGGCCATGGCCCACGGCATGCCGCCGGGGCTGGCCTCGCTGGTGCTGCAGTCGCAGGCGTTCTTCACCTTGTTCTTCGCCGCGGCGTTTCTCGGTGAGCGCCTGCGCCCGGCCAGCGTGCTGGGCTTGCTGATCGCCGCCGGCGGCCTGGCGCTGATCGGCCTGCAGCATGGTGACGGCCAGGGCGTGCCGCTGCTGGCCATTGTGCTCACCCTGTGCGGTGGCGCCTCGTGGGCGATGGGCAACGTGCTCACCCGGCGCTTTGGCAGCGTGAACCTGATGGGCCTGGTGATCTGGGGCGCGATCGTCCCGCCGCTGCCGTTCATGGCGTTGGCCTGGTACTTCGACGGCCCCGAGCGGATCGCCCAGGCGCTGTTGAACATCAGTGGGTCGTCGATCCTGGCGCTGGTGTACCTGGCGGTGGTGGCGAGCATGCTCGGCTATGGGCTGTGGAGCCGGCTGCTGTCGCGTTACCCGGCGGGCAAGGTGGCGCCGTTTTCGTTGCTGGTGCCGGTGGTTGGCCTGGCCAGTGCCGCGTTGCTGCTCGGCGAGCGTTTGGCGCCGCTGCAGTGGTGGGGCGGGCTGCTGGTGATGGTCGGCTTGCTGGTGAACGTGTTCGGCCCGCAATTGCTGCGCCGCTGGGCGCCGGCGGCCTGATACAGCGCCGGCCAAGTGTGGCATCATTAGCGCCTTTCGCCCGCAGCCTATGTTTTCTGGAGAACCGTTCATGAGCGCGCCCGCCACCGTCACCGTCGTTCCGCCTGCCCGGGCCTTGCAGGGCCGGGTGGCGCCACCGGGCTCGAAGTCGATCACCAACCGCGCGCTGTTGCTGGCCGCCCTGGCCAAGGGCACCAGCCGCCTCAGCGGCGCGCTGAAGAGCGACGACACCCGGCATATGTCCAACGCCTTGCGGCTGATGGGCGTCACGGTCGATGAGCCCGACGCCACCACCTTCGTGGTCACCAGCAGCGGCCGCCTGCAAGCGCCGGCCGAGCCGTTGTTTCTGGGTAACGCCGGCACCGCCGTGCGCTTTCTCACCGCGGCGGTGAGCACGGTGGCCGGCGAGGTGCTGCTCGACGGCGACCATTACATGCAAAAGCGCCCGATCGGCCCGCTGCTCGAGGCGCTGCGCGCCGGCGGCGTGCAGGTCAGCAGCGCCACCGGCTGCCCGCCGGTGCGGGTCAACGGCAGCGGCACCCTCACGGCGCGGCGCTTCGAGATCGACGGTGGGTTGTCCAGCCAGTATGTGAGCGCGCTGTTGATGCTCGCCGCCTGTGGCGATGCGCCGATCGACGTGGCCCTCACCGGCAAGGACATCGGCGCCCGGGGTTATGTCGACCTGACCCTGGCCGGCATGCGTGCCTTTGGCGCCCAGGTCGAGATGCTCGATGAGGTGACCTGGCGCGTGCAGCCCACCGGCTATGTAGCCACCGACTACCTGATCGAACCGGACGCCTCGGCCGCCACCTACCTGTGGGGCGCCGAAGTGCTCACCGGCGGCAGCATCGACCTGGGCGTGGCCAACGCGGCCTTCACCCAGCCCGACGCCCGCGCCCAGCAGTTCATCGCGCAATTCCCGCACATGCAGGGCGAGATTGACGGCTCGCAGATGCAAGACGCCATCCCCACCCTGGCGGTGGTCGCGGCCTTCAACCAAACCCCGGTGCGCTTCACCCAGCTGGCCAACCTGCGGGTGAAGGAGTGCGACCGGGTGCAGGCCTTGTACGACGGCCTCAACGCCATCCGCCCGGGGCTGGCCACGGTCGAGGGCGACGACTTGATCGTGCACGCCGCCCCGGCCCTGGCCGGAACCACCGCTTCGTGCAGCATCGACACCCATTCCGACCACCGCATGGCCATGTGCTTTGCCCTGGCCGGGCTGAAGGTGGCGGGCATCGCCATCCAGGACCCCGCCTGCGTGGGCAAGACCTACCCCGAGTACTGGAACATGCTCGGTGGGTTGGGCGTCGAGGTGGTTTACGGTTGAGCCTTAGGGCCCTTCGCCCGGCACTCCGGCTGTGCCGTAATGCTGTTCATTTAAGCAATTTCACGGCTTTACGGAAGAGATCAATCTGTGAGCTCTGCTGATTTTGTGCATGATCTGACTGGCCCATCGCCCGGCACAGCCGGCCTCCCACGGGGTCTGTGTTGCTCCTAAAATCAATGGGTTACACAAATCTGGTGGGAGGCCGGCTGTGCCGGGCGAAGGGCCCTTCAGGTCACGCCACCAACAAATCCTCGATCCGCACCGGCAGGTCACGCACCACCACCCCGGTTGCATGGCGCACCGCGTCGGTGATCGCCGCGGCGATCCCGGCCAGGCCGATTTCGCCGATACCGCGGGCGCCGAGCGGGTTGAGGGTCATGTCCGGGTAGTCGAGGAAGGTGATGTCGACCTCGGGCGCGTCGGCGTGGGTGGTCATGATGTAGTCGGCCAGGTTGCTGTTCAGCGGTGCCCCACTGCGCGGGTCGTACTCGGTGTCTTCGAACAGCGCCATGCCCACGCCCATGATGATCGCGCCTTCGATCTGGTTGCGCCCAGTCTGGGTGTTGATCACCTTGCCGGCGTCGATCACCGTGACCACCCGGCCCACTCGCAGGCGGGCGATTTCCGGTTGCCAGAGCACCTCGACAAAATGCGCGCCGTAGGAGTGCTGGGAGTATTCCTTCGCCGCTTCCGCGCTGCCGGCGCCTTCGCCGTCACCGCTGACGTGGTCCATCTGCGCGCTGGCCAGCAGCGTGGGCAGGTCGACCGCGCTGCCGGCCTGGCCCTTGAGCGCCACGCCGGCTTCGCCGAATTCCAAATCCTCGGGGGTGCGCCCGGCAAACGCCGGGTGGTGCTCGATGGCCGCCGCCAGCGCCTCGCTGATCGCCTGTTCAGTCGCCTGCTGCACCGCCGGCACCAGTGAGCCGGTGGCCATCGAGCCGCCCGACATCGGCCCCGGCGGCAGGCTGGAGTCGCCGAGGATCACGTCGATGCGCGCCAGCGGCAGGCCGGTCAACGCGGCGACCATCTGCGCCACCACGGTGTAGGTGCCGGTGCCGATGTCCTGGGTGCCGCACAGCACCCGCGCGCGGCCTTTGGCGGTGAGCTGCACGGTGGCCTTGGCCGGCAGCGCCTTGGCCATCCATGAGCAGGCGGCCATGCCCCAGCCGAGCACTTCGCCGGCTGCGTTTTTCATCGCGCCTGGCCGCGGGTCACGGCGGCTCCAGCCAAAGCGCTCGGCGCCCACCTGCAGGCACTCGGTCAGGTGCCGCGAGGAAAACGGCAGGTTCAGGCTTTGATCATGTTCGGGCTGGTTCATCAGCCGCAGTTGCAGCGGGTCGATGTTCAGCGCCAGCGCCAGCTCGTTCATCCCGGCTTCCAGCGCGTACAACCCCGGCACCGCCCCAGGGCCACGCATCGAGGTGGGTGGGGCGATGTCGCGGCGGGCGAACGACCAGGCCGCGCGCAGGTTATCGGTGCGGTACAAAAAGCCGGTGGCTTCGCCGCAGTTCTCTTTGTAGGTGTCGAGCCGGGCGTTGTGGAACAGGTAGTCATGGCCCACGCACTGCAACTGGCCGTCGGCACTGGCGCCCAGGCGGATGCGTTGCTGGGTGTTGGTGCGGTGGCCAACGCTCTGGAACATCATCCGCCGGTCGACCACCAGCTTGATCGGTGCATTGAGCTCGCGCGCGGTGGCGGCGGCGAGGGTGGCGTGGGTCCAGGGCCAGAGCTTGCCGCCAAACCCCGAGCCGAGGTACTCGGTGATCACCCGCACCTGCTGCGGCTGCACACCGAGCATCTGCGCCATGACCATCTGGTGGTTCATGATCGCCTGGCTGGTTTCGAACAGGGTGAACTGCCGGCCGTCCCACAGGGCCACGCTGGCGTGCAGTTCGATCGGGTTATGGGTTTGCACCGGGGTGGTGTAGGTGTGGTCGACCTTCACCGGGGCTTGGGCGAAGGCGGCCTCTACATCGCCACGTTCGGTGTCGACGGAGGTTTTTTCTTCCGCGCTCAGGCCCATGCGCACGTTCGGCGTTTCGCTGTGGTAGGTGGCCTTGACCGCGGCGGCGGCGGCCACCGCCTGCTCATAGGTATGGGCGACCACCAGGGCGATGTATTGCCCGTAATAACTCACGTTGTTGTCTGCCAACGGTGGGCGGGCTTCGTCGGTCTTGCCCTTGCTGGCCTGCTTGCGGAACAGCTTGCCGCTGAAGTTGCCGGGGTGGAACACCTGCACCACGCCGGGCATGTTCAGCGCAGCGGTGGTATCGAGGCCGGTCACCTGGCCGCGGGCGATGGTGGCGGTCACCGGCACCGCATAGAGCAGCCCGGGGAAGTGATGGTCCGAGCTGTACAGCGCGCGCCCGCTGACTTTTTTCGGGCCTTCTACGCGCGGCACGCCTTGGCCGATCACGGTCACGCTGGTGGCTTGAGCCATGGGGGTTCTCCTGTTCAGGCCAGGGCGGCCACGGTGGCCAATTGGTGGGCGACGCAGCGCTTGGCCAGTTCGATCTTGAAGCCGTTTTCACTTTGCGCCTTCGCCCCGCGCACGGCGGCTTCGGCGGCGGCCTGCCAGGTGGCGGGCGAGGCCGGCGCGCCCACCAGCGCCTGCTCGGCGGCCGGCGAGCGCCAGGGCACGGTACCCACGCCGCCCAGGGCCACGCGCGCCTGCTCGACGCGCCCGTTCCTGACCCGCAGCAGCACTGCCGCTGAGGCCAGGGCAAATTCATAAGAGGCGCGGTCGCGCAGCTTCAGGTAGCCGGAGTGGGCATCGGCGACAGGCGCCGGCAGTTCCACATGGGTAATCAGCTCGCCCGGCTTGAGCACCGTTTCTACCTGGGGCGTGCTGCCCGGCAGCAGGAAGAACTCATGGATCGGCACCACCCGCGCGCCGCTGGCGCCCTGGATGTGCACCTGGGCTTCCAGGGCCATCAAAGCCACGTTCATGTCTGACGGGTTGGTGGCGATGCACTGCTCGCTGGCGCCAAACACCGCCAGGGTGCGGTTGGCGCCGCCGATGGCCGCGCAACCGCTGCCCGGCTCGCGCTTGTTGCACGGGCTGAGGTTGTCGCGAAAGTACATGCAGCGGGTGCGCTGCAGCAGGTTGCCGCCGGTGGTGGCCATGTTGCGCAGCTGGCCCGAGGCGCCGGCCAGCAGCGCTTGGCTGAGCACCGGGTAGTGCTGCTTCACGCTCAGGTGCCAGGCCAGGTCGCTGTTGCGCACCAGGGCGCCGATCTTCAGGCCGCCGCTGGGGGTGGTGTCGACCTGCGCCAAGGGCAGGCGGTTGATGTCGATCACCTGGCTGGGGTGTTCCACGCCCAGCTTCATCAGGTCGGTCAGGGTGGTACCGCCGGCGATGAAGCGCGTGCTGGCCGCGCCGCCGAGCTTCACGGCCTGGGCCACGTCGGCGGCGCGGTTGAAGGCAAAGGGTTGCATGGCAGTGCTCCGTTCAGGCCTGGGCGGTTTTGATCGCCGCGAGGATGTGCGAGTAGGCGCCGCAGCGGCAGATGTTGCCGCTCATGGCCTCTTTGATTTCGCCATCGCTGCGGCCATGGGGCTCGTTGGCCAGGGCCACCGCCGACATGATCTGCCCGCTGGTGCAATAACCGCACTGGTAGGCATCGTGCTCGACGAACGCCGCCTGCATCGGGTGCAGTTGCTCGGGGCTGCCGAGGCCTTCGACGGTGGTGATGGCGTCACCCTCGTGCATCAGCGCCAGGCTCAGGCAGGCGTTCACCCGGCGGCCATTCACGTGCACCGTGCAGGCGCCGCACTGGCCGTGGTCGCAGCCTTTTTTCGTGCCGGTCAGTTGCAGCCGCTCGCGCAGGGCGTCGAGCAGGGTGGTGCGCGGGTCGACATTCAAGGTTTGCTGCTGGCCGTTGACGGTGAAGGTCAGCGCTTGCGCGCCGGGCTCTTGGTAGGCCGGCGCCTGGCCGGGTGCCGGGGCGGCTTGGGCGAGGCCGTTGCCGAGCGCCGCGGCGGTGCCGCTGATGCCGATGGCTTGCAGCACCGAGCGGCGCGAAACGGGCAACAACGGGGGCTGTGCCGGGTCGAAATCTGGCTTGCGGGTGGGCATTGGAGGCACTCCAAGCAGGCATGCGGTTAAGCGCCGTGCCTCTGGCGGGCACTGGCGGGGTCTTGGTTTTGGGCCAGCGCTGGCGGCGGTTCGTTCCATCGGCGTGCCCGGCCACCTGTCGGCGCCGCTGCGGAACTTGAAGCGCGGCGGGCCATTCAACCCTGTATCGGTTGAACACGAGGCCCCGGCCATGACTGACGCGCTACAGGATTACCAACGCAAGCGCCGCTTCGAGCACACCCCCGAACCCCGCGGCGGGCGGCAGCGCAAGGGCGCCGGCCAGGCGTTGCAGTTCTGCATTCAGAAGCACGACGCCAGCCACCTGCATTACGACTTTCGCCTTGAGCTGGATGGCACCCTGAAGAGCTGGGCGGTGCCCAAGGGCCCCTCGCTGGACCCAGCAGACAAACGCCTGGCCATTCACGTAGAAGACCACCCGCTGGACTACGCCAGCTTCGAAGGGCACATCCCCGAAGGCCATTACGGCGCCGGCGAAGTGATCGTCTGGGACCGTGGCATCTGGGAGCCCGAGGGCGAGCCCCATGAGGCCTACGCCAAGGGCAAGCTGAAGTTTCGCCTGCAAGGCGAGAAGCTGGCCGGCAGCTGGAACCTGGTGAAAACCCGCATGGCCGGCAAAAAGGAGCAATGGTTCCTGATCAAAAGCCACGACGACCAAGCCCGCCCCCACGCTGAATACGACATCCTCACCGAGCGCCCCGACAGCGTGCTCAGTGAGCGCCGCCTGCTGCCCAAGGCCCGCGCGGGTAAAAAGCCCGTGGCCAAGCCTGCAGCCAAAGCCCCGGCCAAGCCGCGCAAGGCCAAGGCCAGCACCGCGCTGGAAGGCGCCCGCGAGGCCGCCTTGCCGGCCAGCCTCAAGCCGCAACTGGCCACTCTGGTCGGCAGCCCACCCCGTGGTGATTGGCGCTATGAGATCAAATTCGACGGCTACCGCATTCTGGCCCGCCTCGAGGGCGGCAAGGCGCGCCTGTTCACCCGCAACGGCCACGACTGGACCGCGCGCCTGCCGGAACAGGCCAAGGCCGTGGAGGCCCTGGGCCTGGCCAGCGCCTGGCTCGATGGCGAGGTGATCGTCGCCAACCCAGACGGCCTGCCAGACTTCCAGGCCTTGCAGAACGCCTTCGACGCCGAGCGCAGTGGCGACATCCTCTACTACCTGTTCGACGCGCCGCACCTGAACGGCCAGGACCTGACCGGCGTACCGCTGGAACAACGCCGCGCGGCCCTTGCCGCCGTGCTCAAGGGCCATGCCAGCCCATGGCTGCGCTACAGCGAAGACTTTGCCGAAGACGCCGAGCAGTTGCTCGGCAGCGCCTGCCAGATGCGCATGGAAGGGCTGATCGGCAAGCGCGCCGGCAGCCTGTACCACGGCAATCGCAGCCAGGACTGGATCAAGCTCAAATGCCAACACCGGCAGGAATTCGTGGTGCTCGGCTACACCGACCCCAAGGGCAGCCGCAGCGGCTTTGGCGCGCTGCTGCTGGGCCTGCACGATGCCGGCAGCGGCGCGTTGCGCTACGCCGGCAAGGTCGGCACGGGGTTCTCCGAGCAAACCCTGGGGCGTATTCTCAAGCAGCTTGAGCCGCTGCGGCGCAAAACCCGCCCGGCCCTGGCCAACCCCCCGCGCGGCGCCGAAGCGCGCGGGGTGCACTGGCTTACCCCGCACCTGCTGGCGGAGGTGGCCTACGCTGAAATGACCCGCGAAGGCGCGGTGCGCCACGCAGTGTTCCATGGCCTGCGGGAAGACAAACCGGCCAAGGCGATCCACGCCGAAACCCCGCGCCAGGCTGCGCCACGCGCACCCAGCCAAGCCGCCGGCGCCAGCGCGCCGGAACAGCTGCGCATCACTCACCCCGAGCGCGTGATCGACGCCAGCAGCGGCACCACCAAACTGGCCCTGGCGCAGTACTACATCCAGGTGGCGCCGTGGCTGCTGCCGCACCTGGCCAAGCGCCCGGTGGCGTTGGTACGGGCACCGGAAGGCATCGGCGGCGAGCTGTTCTTCCAGAAAAACCCCGAACACCTGCACATCCCCGGCCTCAAGGCACTGGGCACAGCGTTCTCCCGCCAGCCAACGATGGTGGTCGGCACGCCGCAGGCGCTGATCGGCGCGGTGCAGATGGGCACTGTGGAATTTCACAGCTGGAACGCCAGCGGCCGCGATGGCCGCCACCCCGACCGCTTCGTGCTCGACCTCGACCCGGACCCGGCGCTGCCCTGGAAGGCCATGGCCGAGGCCACCGAACTGGTGCTGGTGGCGCTGGACCAACTGGGGCTCAAAAGCTTTCTGAAAACCAGCGGTGGCAAGGGCATGCACATCGTCGTGCCGCTGCGGCGCAAGGATGACTGGGCCAGCGTCAAGGCCTTCACCCAGGCCCTGGTACAACACATGGCCGCGCTGATGCCCGAACGCTTCACCGCCACCTCGGGGCCGAAGCACCGCGTGGGCAAGATCTTCATCGACTACCTGCGCAACGGCGAAGGCGCCACCACCGCCTGCGCCTACGGCGCCCGCGCGCGGGAGGGGTTACCGGTGTCGGTGCCGGTCAGGCGCGAGGAAGTGCCTGGCCTCAAGCGCGCGACGCGTTGGCACGTGGGCAACATCGGCGAGCGCTTGGCCGAGGTGGAAAAGGATGACCCTTGGGCGGGGTACGGCAAGGTGCGGCAGGTGATTACCCAGAAGATGAGAAAGGCGCTAGGGGGCGGGCACTGAGTGGCCAGGCCGGGCCATCGCCCGGCACAGCCGGAGTGCTGTTCACTTAAGCAATTTCACGGCTTTAAGGAAAGGATCAATCTGTGAGCTCAGTTGATTCTGTGCATGAGCTTCAGGGCCCTTCGCCCGGCACAGCCGGCCTCCCACCAGTTTTATGTAAGTACCTGATTTACTAGGCAACACAGACCCCGTGGGAGGCCGGCTGTGCCGGGCGAAGGGCCCTGAAGCTCATGCGCTCAATAAAACCACTTGAAGAGACCCGCCACTACCCCCCCGTCATATTCATGAACCGCACCACCTGCACCTCATCATCCAGGCGGAAATCATGCCGCCACGGCTTCAGCCCCATGGCCGCGACAATGGCTTTTTCGAGCTTCTCTGGCTGCCCCGGGTTCGCCCGCAGCACGGCTTTCAAGTCTGCCGAATGCTCGTTGCCCAGGCACAGCAACAAGCGCCCTTCGACGGTGAGCCGCACGCGGTTGCAGGTGGCGCAGAAGTTGTGGCTGTGGGGTGAGATGAAGCCCACGCGGATGTTCGGCGCCTCGGCCAGCCGCCAGTAGCGCGACGGGCCCTGGGTGCTGGCAGTGGAAGGCAGCAGGGTAAAACGCTCGGCGAGGCGCTCGCGCACTTGTTCGCTGGAGAAGAACGCTTCGGCGCGGCTGTGTTCGGTGATGGTGCCCAGGGGCATTTCTTCGATAAAGCTGATGTCGAGCTCGCGGTCGATGGCGAATTGCACCAGGTCGATCACTTCGTCGTCGTTGCGGCCCTTCATGACCACGCAGTTGAGCTTGGTGTGGGTGAAGCCGGCGGCGCGGGCGGCGTCGATGCCTGCGATGACCGTGGCCAGCTCGCCGGTGCGGGTGAGTTCGCGAAAACGTTCGGGCCTGAGGCTGTCGAGGCTGATGTTCAGGCGGTTCAAGCCGGCGTCGAACAGCGGCGCGGCGAGGCGGCCCAGTTGCGAGCCGTTGCTGGTCATGCACAGCTCTTGCAGGCCGGGCAGGGCGGCGATGTTGCGGCACAGCTCGACCACGCCCTTGCGCACCAGCGGCTCGCCGCCGGTGAGGCGGATCTTGCGGGTGCCGAGGGCGACGAAGGCGCGCGCGACGCTGTGGATTTCCTCAAGGGTGAGCACGCGCTGGCGCGGCAGGAACTGCATGGTTTCGGCCATGCAGTACACGCAGCGGAAATCACAGCGGTCGGTGACCGAAATCCGCAGGTAGTCTACCGTGCGGGCGAAACTGTCGGTCAGCGTGGGCAAGGGCATTCAGGCCTCGCTAGGTTGGGTGGCGGCCGCAACGGGTTGCGGCGCGGTATAGGCAACAGAGTACGCCAGGCCAACAAAAACGGCACCTCCCAAAGCGTTACCGAGGTAAACCGGCACCAGGTTGGCCAGGCAGCTGGCCCAGTCCAGCGCGCCGGCGAAGATCGCCGCCGGGAGGATGAACATGTTCGCCACCACGTGCTGGAAACCAATCGCCACGAAGGCCATCACCGGGAACCACATGCCGAGGATCTTGCCGGGCACGTCCTTGCTGGCATAGGCCAGCCACACCGCCAGGCACACCAGCCAATTGCAGCCGATGCCGGAAATGAACGCCTGCAGCCAGCCGGCGCTGGCCTTGGCCTGGGCGATGGCCACGGTCTTGGCCAGGTACGGCCCCTCGGTCAGCCCCAGCAGGTGGCCGAAGCACCAGGCCACGAACACGGCGCCGAGCAGGTTGGCGGCGCTCACCCAGGCCCAGTTGCGCAGCAATGCCAGCACGCCGATGCGGCGGGCGAACAGCGCCATGGGCAGGGTCATCATGTTGCCGGTGAGCAGTTCGCCGCCGGCCAGCACCACCAGGATCAACCCCAACGGGAACACCGCGGCGCCGAGCAGGTTGCCCAGCGATGCCCAGGCCGGCGGGATCATCGTGCTGACGTGAATATCGAGCAAAAAGCCCAGGGCGATGAACGCGCCGGCCAGGAACCCCAGCGTGAGCAGGGTGCGGGCGGGCAAGCGGGCTTTGGCCACCCCGGTGTCGATGGCGAGGGCGGCGATGTGTACAGGGGTGTTGAGGGACATGAAATTCTCGAAGGCTGGCTAATCAGAGCAATGCAGGCCCTGGGGGTTCCGGGCGAGCGTCCTGCTGTGGCCTGCGACAATCCGCGTCCTTGACTGCATGCCAAGGTAATGGAGGGTAGTGATAGCGTCTAATCGCTTGTTCCGATGGGCTGATCGAAGCCATCTATGGGCCATTGCCCGCGCAGACAAACGCCGGCCCCGCCGCTATGCTGCGCGCTTTCAATCAGCTGTGGGGCAGCCATGCGGGCGGTGCTGGGTATCTTGATGGTGTGGCTGGGGCTGTTGGCCGGCCCGGTGGCGGCCGATGAGCCGCCGTTTCAGTCGTCGCGGCTGAGCGTGCAGGTGGTCGGCAACGGCCCGGACGTGATCCTCATCCCCGGGCTGGCCAGCGCCCGGGAGGTGTGGAGCGGTGTGGCCGAAGCCCTGCAGGGCCGCTACCGGCTGCACCTGGTGCAGTTGGCCGGTTTTGCCGGCGAGCCCTGGGCCAACGGCAACGGGCCGTTCCTGCAGCCGGTGGTCGAGGAACTAGCGCATTATATAAAGGCGCAGCACCTCGACCACCCGGCAATCATCGGCCACTCCATGGGCGGGCTGTGCGCGCTGATGCTCGCCCAGGCCTACCCGGATGACGCCGGGCGGGTGATGACGGTCGACACCTTGCCGTTCTACAGCGCGCTGTTTGGCGCGCACACTGTGGAAGACGCGCGCCCGGCCGCCGAGCGCGCGGCGCAAGAGATGCTCAGCCTCGATGCCGCCACCTTCCAGCAGCGCCAGTTGATGGTCGCCCAGCGCCTGGCCCTGGCGCCGGCGACCCAGGCGCGGATCGTGCAGTGGGCGCTGGCCTCGGACCGCCAGGCCCTGGCCGCGGCGCTGAAAGAAACCATGCTCACCGACCTGCGCCCGGGGCTGAGCGCGATGCACCTGCCGGTGACCGCGCTGTATGCCGACGCTGGGCGCCCGGCCGATGAGGTGGATGCGCTGTGGGCCAGCCAGTACCAGGGGTTGGTGGGGCTGAAGCGGGTACGCGTGGCCAACAGCTACCACTTCATCATGGCCGACCAGCCCAAAGCGTTTCTCGACGCGGCCGAGGCGTTTCTGGCGGCTCAGTGAGCCAGCCGGCGTAGCGCTTCGCTCAGCCCCAGCGGTTGCTTGAGGCGTTCGGCCAGCCAGGCGCAGGCGGCCTCGCGGTTGCAACCGACCACCGCCTTGACCTGCCCGCCGCGGCACAGCAGTTGTAGAAAGGCCATGCCGGCCAGGTCGCCGAGGGTGTGTTCCTCTTCCCAGGCCTGGGCATGGCCGAGGTAGTCGACCCGTTGGCCGAAATGGTAGGTCCAGAAGTACGGCACCCCGTCGTAGGGCTGGCGGGCGCCGAGCATGTTCGCCGCGGCCAGCCGGCCGTGCTGCTCGGCCATCCGCCAATGCTCCACCCGGGTCGGCTCGCCGGCCAGCGGGAAGCTGGCGATGTCGCCCGCCGCCCACAGCCCCTCGGCCGCGCGCAGTTGCGCATCCACCCGCACCGCCTGGTGCGGGTCCAGGTACTCGGCGCCGAGCAGCTCGGTGGCCGGGGTCACCCCCGCGGCCACCAGCACCGCTTCGGCCGGCAGTTGCTCGCCGTTATCCAGGGCCACGCCGTGCACCTCCCGCTCACCCTCGAAGCGCAGCACCCTGGCGCGGTGGAAGCTCACCCCGTGGGCCTGGTGCAGCTCCAGCAGGCGCCGGCCCACGGCATCGCCAAACTGCGCGGCGAAGGGCACCTGGCGGCGGCTGATCACGCTCACCACCATGCCGCGCTCACGCAAGGCACTGGCGGCCTCAAGGCCGATGAAGCCACTGCCGACCACCACGATGCGGGTACCTGGGCGGGTGTGCTCGAACAACTGCCGGGCGTCTTCCCGCGAGCGCAGGGCGTACACGTTGGCCAGGCCCTCACCGGGCACGCCGAGGCGCTTCGGCACCCCGCCAGTGGCCAGCAGCACGGCGCTGTAGGGCAGGGTGGTGCCGTCGGCCAGCTCCAGGCGCCGGGCCGGGTGGTCGAGGCGCGCCACCGCGGTGTGCAGGCGCTCGATACGCTGTTGGTCATAGAAGGCCGGGTCGCGCAGCGGCGGGGTGTCGGCGGCGGCCATCTGCCCGGCGAGCACGAATTTGCTCAGGGCGGTGCGGTCGTAGGCCGGTTCGGCCTGGGCGTCGAGCATCAGGATGCGCCCGGCGAAGCCGTTTTCCCGCAGCGCCAGTGCCGCGGCGGTGCCCGCGGCGCCGGCACCGATAATGGCGAAGGTGCGGCGGTCGGCCTTGGCCCGTGGCCGCGGCGCGCTGGGCAACGGTTGGTCATCGACCCACACCCGCTCGCCGTCCAGGCGCACCCGGTAGCGCTTGAGCGCGTCCAGCGCGGGCAACTCGCACAGCTGGCCGCTGTGCAGGTCGAACACCGCCTTGTGCCACGGGCAGATCAGCTTGCCAGCGCACACCGCGCCACCGGCCAGTGGCGCGCCGGCGTGGGGGCAGTCGGCCTGGAAGGCGTCGACCTGGCGGCCCTGGCGCACCAGCAACCAATGGTGCTCGCCCGCCTGGGCGGGGCAGCCCTGGCCCTCGGGCAGGTCATGGAGGCGGGCAACGGCGTGCAGCGGCATGGGGTGGGCCTCTGGGCGGTGAAGTGTGAGGTTTCGAAAACGCCGGCCCGCGCGGGGTTCAGGCTAACTGCCCAGCGGTGCCGGCGCTTGGTGGCGGCCGCGGTTTCGTGGTTAACTCAGCGCTTTCACCCCACCGAATAAGGACGATTTCCATGGCTCAAGTCACCCAAGGCGGCAACCCGATCGAAGTCAAGGGCGCGTTCCCGCAGCCAGGCGCCAAGGCGCCGGCGTTCTCCCTGGCAGGCGGCGACCTGGCCGACAAAACCCTGGCCGACTACGCCGGCAAGCGCAAAGTGCTGAACATCTTCCCGAGCATCGACACCCCCACCTGCGCCACCTCGGTGCGCAAGTTCAATGCCCAGGCCAATGATGTGGCCAACACCGTGGTGCTGTGCATCTCGGCCGACCTGCCGTTCGCCCAGAAGCGCTTCTGCGGCGCCGAAGGCCTGGAAAACGTCGAAAACCTTTCGACCTTCCGTGGCCGTGACTTCCACGAAGCCTATGGCGTGGCCATCGCCAGCGGCCCGATCGCCGGCTTGACCGCCCGCGCGGTGGTGGTGCTCGACGAAAACGACACCGTGCTGCACGCCGAACTGGTGCCGGAAATCAAGCAAGAGCCGGACTACGCCGCGGCGCTGGCTGTGCTGAAGTGAATATGTAATTGCTTACAAAAAAACCGCCGCTGGTGACAGGGGCGGTTTTTTTGTGTCTGGCTTGGGGGCCCATCGCCCGGCTGTGCCGTAACGCTGTTCACTTAAGTAGCTTCATGGCCTCGTGGAGGGCATGAACATGTCAGCTCTGCTGATTGTGTGCATGAGCTTCAGGGCCTATCGCCCGGCACAGCCGGCCTCCCACGGGTTCTGTGTTGCCCAGTAAATCAATGGCTTATACGAATCTGGTGGGAGGCCGGCTGTGCCGGGCGATGGGCCCTAAAGCGCTTGTACAGTTACAGTCATCATCCCGTTTCATTGCTGCTGTACAACAACGCCCCTTGTGGCCAAACCCCGCGCGCCAGGGCGTTCGGCGGGCCAAAACCCACGGTGTTAGGTAAAAGACCCGTAAAGGCACTTTGCTAATTCGCCGGTTGTGCTTATCGTTCAGCCTCCTGAAAGGAAGCTGTTACATAGAAGGGCTGTTCCCCCCATGCAATCGTCTGGTTCCCGCTCTACCCGCCGTTGGCTGCTCGCCATTCTGGTCATCGCCATTCTCGCCGCTGCCGCTTGGTGGTATTGGAGCCAGCAACGCGCCAGCGCGCCTGCCGCCAGCACTGGCCAGGCCGCCACCCATGCCCGGCGGGCCGGTGGCAACCCGATGCGCCCCGGTTTCGGCGGCAGCGATGCGGCCACCCCGGTGCGGGTGGCCAGCGTGACGGTGGGCGACTTCCCGCTGTACTACAAGGCCCTCGGCACGGTGACCGCGCTGAACACGGTGAACGTGCGCACCCGGGTCGCCGGCGAGCTGGTCAAGGTGGCCTTCCGCGAAGGCCAGGCGGTCAAGGCCGGCGACCTGCTGGCGCAGATCGACCCGCGCAGCTACCGCATCGCCCTGCAGCAGGCCGAAGGCACCCTGGCGACCAACCAGGCATTGCTCAAGAACGCCCAGATCGACCTCAAGCGTTACCAGGAGCTGTTCGCCCAAGACAGCATTGCCCGGCAAACCCTCGACACCCAACAGTCGCTGGTGGCCCAGTACGAAGGCACCATCAAGACCAACCAGGCAGCGGTCAACGACGCCCGGCTGAACCTCGACTTCACCGACATCCGCTCGCCGATCGCCGGCCGCGTGGGCCTGCGCCAGCTCGACGGCGGCAACCTGCTGGCCGCCAACGACAGCACCGCGGTGGCGGTGGTCACCCAGATGCAGCCGATCAGCGTGACCTTCACCTTGCCTGAAACCCAGCTCGACCCGGTGCTCGAGCGCTACCGCAATGGCGCCCGGCTGGCGGTCGAAGCCTGGGACCGTGGCGACGTCAAGCTGCAGGCCAGCGGCACCCTGCAAAGCCCGGACAACCAGATCGACACCACCACCGGCACCCTGAAGTTCAAGGCCGCCTTCGAGAACAAGAGCGAAAGCCTGTTCCCCAATCAGTTCGTCAACGTGCGCCTGCTGGTCGACACCCTGCGCCAGGTGGTGCTGGTGCCGACCGCGGCGGTGCAGTACGGCAGCGATGGCTCGTTCGTGTATGTGCTCGACGGCGCCGACAAGGTCAAGGTGCGCCAGCTCAAGCTGGGCGCCAGCGACGGCAGCTCGACGGTGGTCGAACAAGGCCTGGCCCAGGGCGACCGGGTAGTGCTCGAAGGCACCGACCGGCTGCGTGACGGCAGCCGCGTAGAGGTGGTCAGCGACCCGCAGCAGGTGGTGCCGAGTACCCCCGGTGAGCACCTGCAGGGCCAGGACACGCCGTCGGCGACCGGCAAGCGCGCGGGCAAGCCGGGGGCATGAACATTTCTCGCTTGTTCATCCTGCGCCCGGTCGCCACCACCCTGACGATGCTGGCGATCGTGCTGGCCGGGTTGATCGGCTACAAGCTGATGCCGGTGTCGGCGCTGCCGCAGGTCGACTACCCGACCATCCGGGTGATGACCCTGTACCCCGGCGCCAGCCCGCAGGTGATGACCAGCGCGGTGACCGCGCCGCTGGAACGCCAGTTCGGGCAGATGCCCGGGCTTGATCAGATGGCCTCGACCAGCTCCGGCGGTGCCTCGGTGATCACCCTGCGCTTCAGCCTGGCGTTGTCGATGGACGTGGCCGAGCAGGAAGTGCAAGCGGCGATCAACGCCGCCAACAACCTGCTGCCCAGCGACTTGCCGGCGCCGCCGGTATACAACAAGGTCAACCCCGCCGACACCCCGGTGCTCACCGTGGCGGTGAGCTCGAAAACCCTGCCGCTGCCCAAGCTCAACGACCTGGTCGAAACGCGCATGGCGCAGAAGCTTTCGCAGATCGGCGGGGTGGGCATGGTGACCCTGGCCGGCGGCCAGCGCCAGGCGGTGCGGATCAAGGTCAACCCGCAGGCGCTGGCGGCCAACGGCCTGAACCTGGCCGACGTGCGCACGCTGATCGGCAACTCCAACGTCAACCAGCCCAAGGGCAACTTCGACGGCCCCACCCGGGTGTCGATGCTCGACGCCAACGACCAACTGCGCTCGCCCGCCGAGTACGGCAACCTGATCCTCGCCTACCAGAACGGCGCGCCGCTGCGCCTGAAGGACGTGGCGCAAATCACCGACGGCGCCGAGAACGAACGCCTGGCCGCCTGGGCTAACCGCCAGCAGGCGGTGCTGATCAACATCCAGCGCCAGCCCGGCGCCAACGTGATCGAGGTGGTCGACCGGATCAAGCAAGCGCTGCCCGGGCTGACCGAGAACATGCCGGCCGGGCTCGACGTCAGCGTGCTCGCCGACCGCACCCAGACCATCCGCGCCTCGGTGCACGACGTGCAGGTCGAGTTGCTGTTCGCCATCGCCCTGGTGGTGCTGGTCACCTTCGTGTTCCTGCGCCGCGCCAGCGCCACGCTCATCCCCTCGATCGCCGTGCCGCTGTCGCTGGTGGGCACCTTCGCGGTGATGTACCTGGCCGGGTTCTCGATCAACAACCTCACGCTGATGGCCATGACCATCGCCACCGGCTTCGTGGTCGACGACGCCATCGTGATGCTGGAGAACATCGCCCGCCACATCGAGGAGGGCGAAACCCCGCTGCAGGCCGCGCTCAAGGGCGCCCAGCAGATCGGCTTCACGTTGGTGTCGCTGACCTTCTCGCTGATCGCCGTGCTGATCCCGCTGCTGTTCATGGCCGACGTGGTCGGGCGCTTGTTCCGCGAGTTCGCCATCACCTTGGCGGTGGCCATTCTGATTTCGCTGGTGGTGTCGCTGACCCTCACGCCGATGATGTGCGCGCGCTTGCTCAAGCGTGAGCCGCCGCCCGAGCAGCAAGGGCGCTTCTACCGCGCCAGTGGCGCCTGGGTCGACTGGCTGGTGGCCCGCTATGACCGCGGCCTGGGCTGGGTGCTTGGCCATCAGGGCCTGACCCTGATCGTTGCAGTGCTCACCCTCGGCCTGACCGTGGTGCTGTACCTGGCGGTGCCCAAGGGGTTCTTCCCGGTGCAGGACACCGGGTTCATCCAGGGGATTTCCGAAGGGCCGCAGGCCATCTCGTTCAAGGCCATGAGCCAACGCCAGCAGCAGTTGGCGGATATCATCCTGCAAGACCCGGCGGTTGAGAGCTTGTCGTCGTACATTGGCGTAGACGGCGACAACGCCACCCTCAACAGCGGCCGCTTGCAGATCAACCTCAAGCCGCTGAGCCAGCGCGATGCCAGCGCCAGCGAGGTGATCGCCCGCCTGCAACCGCAGGTCGACGGCTTGGTGGGCATGCGCCTGTTCATGCAGCCGGTGCAAGACCTGACCATCGAAGACCGGGTCAGCCGCACCCAGTACCAGTTCAGTTTGTCGTCGCCGGATGCCGACCTGTTGAGCGAATGGAGCGGCAAGCTGGTCGATGCCCTGCGCCAGCGCCCGGAACTGCGCGACGTGGCCAGCGACCTGCAAGACAAAGGCCTGCAGGTGTACCTCGACATCGACCGCGACAGCGCCAAGCGCCTGGGGGTCAACGTTGCCGACATCACCAACGCGCTGTACGACGCCTTCGGCCAGCGGCAGATCTCGACCATCTACACCCAGGCCAGCCAGTACCGGGTGGTGTTGCAGTCCGCCGACGGCGGCAGCATCGGCCCCGAGGCCCTCGAGCAGTTGTATGTGAAGGCCTCGGCGACCAACAGCAGCGCCGGCACCAACACCACTGGCAGCGGTAACACCAACAACACCGCCAACGCCGCCAGCAGCACGGGCACCACCGTGACCAGCAGCGAGGGTGGGGGCCAGGTGCGCCTGAGCAGCCTGGCGCGCATCGAACAGCGCCAGGCGCAGCTGGCGATCGCCCACATCGGCCAGTTCCCGGCGGTGATGATGTCGTTCAACCTCGCCCCCGGCGTGGCCCTGGGCGAGGCGGTGAAGGTGATCGAGCAAACCCAGCAAGCGATCGGCATGCCGCTGGGGGTGCAAACCGCCTTCCAGGGCGCCGCCGAGGCGTTCCAGGCGTCGCTGTCGAGCACCCTGTTGCTGATCCTGGCGGCGGTGGTGACCATGTACATCGTGCTCGGCGTGCTCTACGAGAGCTACGTGCACCCGGTGACCATCCTCTCCACGCTGCCCTCGGCGGCGGTGGGGGCGTTGCTGGCGCTGCTGTTGTCGGGCAACGACCTGGGGATGATCGGCATCATCGGCATCATCCTGCTGATCGGTATCGTCAAGAAAAACGCCATCATGATGATCGACTTCGCTCTCGATGCCGAACGCAGCCGCGGCCTGGCCCCGGCGGAGGCGATCCGCGAGGCGGCCTTGCTGCGCTTCCGGCCGATCCTGATGACCACCCTGGCGGCGCTGTTCGGCGCGCTGCCACTGATGTTCGCCAGCGGCTCCGGCGCCGAACTGCGCCAGCCACTGGGCCTGGTGATGGTCGGTGGGCTGGCGGTCAGCCAGGTGCTGACGCTGTTCACCACGCCGGTGATTTACCTGGCGTTTGATCGGTTATCACGCCGGTACCGGCGGGTGGGCGCGCAAGGGGCCGAAGGATGATTGGGGGGGCCAGCCGCAAGTTTTCAGCTGCAAGCTGCAAGCAAACAGTGGTGGCGCCTGTGGCGTTGGCTTTACCGGTTTTTGCGGGTGGCTTGCGATCAGCAACTGAGGCCTGGCCTGCTTGTGGCTTGCGGCTGAACGCTTGGAGCTCCCCCCGGTGAACCTCTCCGCCCCGTTCATCCGCCGCCCGGTCGCCACCCTGCTGCTGAGCCTGGCGGTGATGCTGCTCGGCGGCGTCAGCTTCGGCCTGTTGCCGGTGGCGCCGTTGCCGCAGATGGACTTCCCGGTGATCGTGGTCAGCGCCAACCTGGCCGGGGCCAGCCCGGAGGTGATGGCCTCGACCGTGGCCACGCCGCTGGAGCGCTCGTTCGGCAGCATCGCCGGGGTCACCAGCATGAACAGCCGCTCCAGCCAGGGCTCGACGCGGGTGATCTTGCAGTTCGAGCAAGGCCGCGACATCAACGGCGCCGCCCGCGACGTGCAGGCGGCGATCAACGCCTCGCGGGCGCTGCTGCCCAGCGGCATGAAAAGCCTGCCCACCTACAAGAAGATCAACCCGTCCCAGGCACCGATCATGGTGCTGGCGCTGACCAGCCAGGTGTTGCAAAAAGGCCAGCTGTACGACCTCGCCTCGACCATCCTTTCGCAAAGCCTGTCGCAGGTGAACGGCGTCGGCGAGGTGCAGATCGGTGGCAGCTCGCTGCCAGCGGTGCGCATCGAGCTGGAGCCGCGCCTGCTCGACCAGTACGGCATCGCCCTCGACGACGTGCGCACGGCGATCACCAATGCCAACGTGCGCCGGCCCAAGGGCTTTGTCGAAGATGCCGAGCGCAGTTGGCAGGTGCAGGCCAGCGACCAGTTGGAAAAGGCCGTGGACTACCGGCCGTTGATCATCCGCGCCCGCGACGGCGCCATCTTGCGCCTGAGCGACGTGGCCAAGGTCAGCGACGCGGTGGAAGACCGCTACAACAGCGGCTTTTTCAACAAGCAGGATGCCGTGCTGCTGGTGATCAACCGCCAGGCCGGGGCCAACATCATCGAAACCACCCGGGCGATTCGCGAGCAGTTGCCGGTGCTCGAGTCGTTGATGCCGGCCAGCGCCACCCTGACCGTGGCGATGGACCGCACCACGGTGATCAAGGCCACCCTGCACGAAGCCGAGATGACCCTGCTGATCGCCGTGGTGCTGGTGGTGCTGGTGGTGTACCTGTTCCTGGCCAGCGCGCGGGCCTCGTTGATTCCCACGCTGGCAGTGCCGGTGTCGCTGATCGGCACCTTCGCGCTGATGTACCTGTACGGCTTCTCGCTGAACAACCTGTCGCTGATGGCGTTGATCCTCGCCACCGGCCTGGTGGTCGACGACGCCATCGTGGTGCTGGAGAACATCGCCCGGCACATCGACGATGGCGTGCCGCCGGTCGAGGCCGCCTACCGCGGTGCCCGCGAGGTGGGCTTCACGCTGCTGTCGATGAACGCCTCGCTGGTGGCGGTGTTCTTGTCGATCCTGTTCATGGGCGGGATCGTCTCCAACCTGTTCCGCGAGTTTTCCATCACCCTGGCGGCGGCCATCGTGGTCTCGCTGGGGGTGTCATTGACCCTCACGCCGATGCTCTGCGCGCGCTGGCTCAAACCCCACGACCCCACCCAGCGCAGCCGCCTGCAGCACTACAGCGACCGCGCCAACGGCTGGATGATCGGCGTGTACGACCGCTCGCTGGGCTGGGTGCTGCGCCACCCACGGCTCACGCTGCTGAGCTTGTTCATCACCATCGGGGTGAACATCGCGCTGTACGTGGTGGTGCCGAAAACCTTCATGCCGCAGCAGGACACCGGCCAACTGATGGGGTTTATCCGGGGTGACGACGGGCTGTCGTTCACGGTGATGCAACCGAAGATGCACCAGTACCGCGACGCCATCCTCGCCGACCCGGCGGTGGCCAGCGTGGCCGCCACCCTGGGCGGCAACAACGGCACCAACAACGCCACCGTGCTGGTGCGCCTGAAACCGCTGAAAGAGCGCGGTGTGTCGGCCCAGGAGGTGATCCAGCGGATCAACAAGAACGCGCCGAAGATCCCTGGCGGGCGGTTGTTCCTGTTCGCCGACCAAGACCTGCAATTTGGCGGCGCCCGCGACAACAACGCCTCGCAGTATTCCTACACCGTGCAAAGCGATGACCTCGCCACCCTGCGCGCCTGGTACCCGAAGGTGGTGGCCGGGTTCCACGGGGTGAAGGAAATCACCTCGATCGACGCCCGCGAAGGCCGCGGCGCCGCCCAGGTCACGCTGGAGGTCGACCGCGACACCGCCAAGCGCCTGGGCATCGACATGAGCACGGTGATGAGCGTGCTCAACAACGCCTACAGCCAGCGCCAGGTGTCGACCATCTACGAGGCGCTGAACCAGTACCAGGTGGTGATGGAGATCAACCCCCAGTACGCCTGGGACCCAGTCACCCTCGAGCAGATCCACGTGATCACCAGCAGCGGCGCGCGGGTGCCGCTGTCGACCATCGCCCATTACCGCAACAGCCTGGCCGACGACAGCGTCAGCCACGACGGCCAGTTCGCCTCGGAGAACATCGCCTTCGACCTCGCCCCCGGCGCCACCATCGACCAGGCAACCCTGGCGATCGAGCGCGAACTGGCGGCGTTGGGCCTGCCCGACGGGCTGATCGTCAAGAGTGGCGGCAACGCCAACGCCTTCCTCGAGGCGCAAAAGGGCCAGCCGTGGATGATCCTCGGCGCGCTGGTGCTGGTGTACCTGGTGCTGGGCATCCTCTACGAAAGCTACATCCACCCGCTGACCATTCTCTCTACGCTGCCCTCGGCGGGGGTGGGTGCCTTGTTGGCGATCTACCTCACCGGCGGCGAGTTCAGCTTGATCTCACTGCTGGGCTTGTTCCTGTTGATCGGCGTGGTGAAGAAAAACGCCATCATGATGATCGACCTGGCCCTGCAGCTTGAACGCGAGCAGCGCCTGCCGCCGTTCGAATCGATCCGCCAGGCCTGCCTGCTGCGCCTGCGGCCGATCCTGATGACCACCCTGGCGGCGATCCTCGGCGCGCTGCCGCTGTTGCTCAGCCGCGGCGATGGCGCCGAGATGCGCACGCCGCTGGGGGTGGCGATCATCGGCGGGCTGCTGCTCAGCCAACTGTTGACGCTGTACACCACACCGGTGGTTTACCTTTCCCTGGACCGCGTACGCCACCGCTTCAACCGCTGGCGCGGCGTACGCACCGATGCCGCTCTGGACACCCCGCTATGAACCGCCCACACCTGTTTTGCCTTGCTCCCCTGGCCGCCGCGTTGTGGCTCAGCGCCTGTGCGGTGGGGCCGGATTACCAGCGCCCGAGCATGGCCACCCCGGCGCAGTTCAAGCAAGCCGAAGGCTGGACCGCCGCGCAACCGGCCGACGCCCAGGCCAAGGGCGCCTGGTGGGCGGTGTACGGCGACGCCCAGCTCAATGGCCTGGTCGATGAACTGAACCGCTCCAACCAGACCGTCGCCCAGTACGAAGCCCAGTACCGCCAAGCCCAGGCGCTGGTGCGCAGCAGCCGCGGCGCGCTGTTCCCCAGCCTCGACCTCTCGGCCAGCAAGAACCGCGCGGCCCAGGGCACCGGCAGCAGTGGCTCGAGCCTGAGCTCGGCGAGCAGTGGCATCCGCGATACCTATAACGCGCAACTGGGGGTGAGCTGGGAGCTCGACCTTTGGGGCCGCCTGCGCCGCACCCTGGAGGCCAACCAGGGCAGCGCCCAGGCGAGCCTGGCCGACTGGGCCAACATGCGCTTGTCGTTGCAGTCGCAACTGGTGCAAAACTATTTGCAACTGCGCGTGCTCGACCAGCAAAAGCGCCTGCTGCAGGCCACCGTAGACGCCTACCAGCGCTCGCTGACGCTGACCCAGAACCAGTACCGCGCGGGGATCTCCGGCCCCGACGCGGTGGCCCAGGCGCAAACCCAGCTGAAAACCACCCAGGCCGACCTGATCGACCTGGCCTGGCAGCGCGCCCAGTTCGAGAACGCCATCGCCGTGCTGATGGGCAAGGCCCCGGCGGACTTCAGCCTGGCCGAGGCCCAGAGCATCCCGGCGCTGCCCAGGGTGCCGGTGGGCCTGCCGTCGCAGTTGCTGGAACGGCGCCCCGACATCGCCGCCGCCGAGCGTTCGGTGATGGCCGCCAACGCCGGCATCGGCGTGGCCAAGGCGGCGTACTACCCCGACCTCTCGCTGAGCATGGCCGGGGGCTACAGCTCGAGCAGCTTCTCCAACTGGATCAGCCTGCCGAACCGCTATTGGTCGGTGGGCCCGAGCCTGGCCATGACCCTGTTCGACGCCGGCCAACGCAGCGCTGAAGTGGAGCGTAACATCGCCATCTACGACCAGACCGTGGCCCAGTACCGGCAAACCGTGCTTGATGGCCTGCGCGAGGTGGAGGACTACCTCGCCCAACTGAAAACCTACCAGGACGAAGCCGTGGTGCGCGACCAAGCGCTGGCCGCGGCGCGCGAGTCCCTGCGCCTGACCAACAACCAGTACCGCGCGGGGCTGATCGGCTACCTCGACGTGGTCACCACCCAGGCCACCGCCTTGAGCAACGAGCGCAGCGTGCTCAACCTGCTGCAGAGCCGGCTGGTCGCCAGTGTGAACCTGATGGTGGCGCTGGGCGGGGGGTGGGAAGGGTTGAACTGACAGCAGCGATAGGCCCGCAACCGATGTCGCATCCAGAACAGCCCCCACCGCCCCCTCTGCTACGCTTGGCCTTTGACGAAGCACCCCTGGGGAGGCCACGCCCATGCGCATCTTCAAAGCCTTGCTGCTGCCGTTACTGTTGATCATCACCCTGATCGGGCTTGACCGGGTACACGCGGCCACCCCGGCGCCGGCCGGCGCGGTGCTGGCCGGGTAATGTTCGGCAACCGTTTTGCGCTAGGAGTATTCCGAGAAAAACAGGACCCTACCGGCCCTGTTCGCAAGGAGTGCTTCCATGCCTCGCTGTCTGCTCTTCTGTGTGTGCCTGCTCAGCCCCTGGGCCCAGGGCCTGACCCTGGAAAACGCCGATTGGCGTATTAGCGTAAACCCCGCCACCCTGGCCATGGTCGCCCGCCCCGCCGGCGGCGGCGAGCGGGTGCTGTCCGCTGCCGGCCCGCTGGCGCCGGTGCAGGGCCTCGAGCACCACGCCAACCTGGCGCGCTGGCGCCACGGGCCCTTGGGCGTGCAGGTACGCCTCGACGGCCCGGTACTGGCCGTGTCCTTCGAGGCGGGCGCCCCCGGCGAGCTCACCTGGCCGCGCCTGCCGCCCAGCACCGACGGGCTGCTGCTGCCGCTCAAAGAGGGCCATTACATCCGCGCCGAAGACGCCGCCTGGCGCCATGCCCTGGCCACCGAGCACCAGCAGCTCAGCCCTACCGAAGACCTCAGCCTGCCAGCCTTCGGCCGCGAAAACGGCCGCCACAGCCTCAGTTGGCTGCTGGCCACGCCTTATGACAACCAACTGGCCTTCGAGGTGACCGAAGCGGGCATCGGCCTGGCGGTCAGCCATCGTTTTACCCCGCTCGAGGCCGAACGCCGCTACGAGGTGCGCATCGTGCTCAGCGAGCAAGACCTGCTGGCACCGGCCAAGGCCTGGCGCGCCTGGCTGCAGCAACGGGGCGAGTGGGTGCCGCTGCGCGCCAAGCTGGCGGCGGTCGAGGAGGGCGGCCGGCTGCTGGGCGCCTCGCACCTGTACCTGTGGGGCGGCGGCTGGCCCCAGGCCCTGGCCGCGCTGCAACAGGCCGGGCTGCCGCGGCTATGGCTGGGTTTGCCGCAATGGACACAAGGCCTGGCCGCGCCCGAGGCGGTGGCCGCGGCGGTGCACGCCGGCTACCTGATCGCCCCGTACGATTCTTACGACACCGCCTTGCCCGCCGGCAACCACCGGCAAAGCTGGCTGACCGCGCAAATGGGCGAGCGCGTGTACCGCGAGTGCGGCGTGCACCTCGAGGGCGGCGGCCGGCGCAAGGGCTTTGGCGGCGAGGGGGTGTACACCAACAGCGCCTGCGTGCAGCCGGTGCTGCGCGAGCGGGTGCCGCGGCTGCTGGCCGGGGCACCGTTCAACAGCTGGTTTCTCGACGTGGCCGCCACCGGCATGCTGTTCAACGACTTTGACCCGGCCAAGCCCACCAGCCAACGCCAGGACGCCGCCAACCGCCTGGCGAGCATGGCCTGGGTTGCCACCGAGCAGCGCCTGCCGGTGGGCTCTGAAGTGGGCGGCGCGGTGGCCAACGCGACCGCGGCGTTTGCCCACGGCATGCAAACCTCCGGCTTTGGCTGGCGCGACCCGCAGATGCGCCAGCAGCGCAATTCGCCGTATTTTCTCGGCCAATGGTGGCCCGAGGGGCAACCGGCGGTGTTCTTCAAGCCTGCCCGGCTCAAGGCCGAATACCGGGCGCTGTACTTCAACCCGGCGTCGCGCCTGCCGTTGTTCCAAGCGGCCTACCACGACAGCCTGATCACCACCGACCACTGGACGCTCGACACCCTCAAGTTCCCCGAGGTACAGGCCACCCGTGAGCTGCTGGCGCAGTTGTACAACGTACCGCCGTTGCTCAACCTCAGCGCCGCCACCGCGGCGCAGCGGCTGCCGTACCTGCAGGCGCTGGATGGGTTCTTCCGGCCGCTGCACCAACGCCTCGCCCACCAGGCGCTGGTGGACTTCCGCTGGCTCGACCGCGCCGGCGAGGTGCAGCAGGTGCGCTTTGCCGACGGCACCCGGCTGGTCGCCAACTTCGGTGCCCAGCCTTGGCCCGAGGGCCCGGCGCCGGGCAGTGTGGTCGCCTACCTGCCTGAGGGTGGGCAGCGGGTATTCACCGCACCGGGCGCCTGAGCCGCAGCAAGTACAGCGCCCCTACCGCTGCGCCGAGCAGCCCGGCCAGGGCGCCGACCGCCATGCCCCAGCGCGGCCCGCCGTGGTCGACCACCCAGCCCACCAGCGGCGCGCCCAGCGGCGTGCCGCCCAGCGCCACGCACAGGTACAGCGCCATCACCCGCCCGCGCATGCCGGCCTCGGTGCCGAGCTGTATCAGCGCATTGCAGCCGGTGGTGAAGGTTTGCGCGCACACCCCGCACAGCACCAGCAGCACCGCGAACACCCCGTAGCGCGGCGCCACCGCGGCCAACCCGCAGCCCACGCCGAACACCAACGCCGCCAGCACCAACCGAGGCAAGCGGGCCTCGGCGCGGCGCGCGGCGAGCAGCGCGCCGCTGACCGAACCGATGGCCATCGCCGAGGTGAGCAGGCCGAACTCATCGGCGCTGGCATGGAACACCCCCACCGCCATGGTGGAGATATAGATCGGGAAGTTCAGGCCAAAGGTGCCGACCAGGAACAGCATCAGCAGCACGGTTTTCAGCGCCGGCCGGGCCGCCACGTAGCGCAGCCCATCGGCCAACCCCTTGCGCCCGCGCGGGGCACGGCCGCCGTGCAGCTCAGCGCTGCGCAAGCGCGCCAGCGCCAGCAGCACCGCGGCGAACGACAGCGCGTTGACCAGCAACGCCCAGCCGGTGCCGACCCCGGCGATCACCCACCCCGCCGCCGCGGGGCCGAGCAGCCGGCCGCTGTTGAACGAAGCGGAATTGAGCGCCACCGCGTTGGCCAGGTCGGCGTCGCCGACCATCTCGCCGACGAAGGTTTGCCGCGCTGGCGCATCGAACGCCGCCACGCAGCCCTGTAGCCCCGCCAGCAGGTACACCTGCCACAACGCCAGCCAGCCACCCAGCGCCAGCACGCCCAGGCACAGTGCCAACAGGCCCATGCAGCCCTGGGTGAGCATCAACAGCTTGCGCCGCTCGAAGTGGTCCGCCGCGTAGCCGGTCAGCGGCATCAACAGCGCCTGCGGGCCGAACTGCAGCGCCATGGTGATGCCCACGGCGGTGGCCTGGTGGTCGGTGAGCTGGGTCAGCACGATCCAGTCCTGGGCGGTGCGCTGCATCCAGGTGCCGATGTTCGACACCAGCGCGCCCGCGGCCCACAGGCGGTAGTTGTAGCTGTTGCGCAAGGCGCGGAAGGTGCTCATGGCAGCACCGGGGCAGGGCAGTGGGTGGCAAAAGGCATGGGCATGGCCGCGTATGGTCTGATTATTGTGATGGGCAGGTAACGACCCGACGAACGGTAAGGCGGGTGTCGCGCGCAGACTGCGCGCTACCCTCTACAAACCAGCAAAACTGTACAACCCTTGTAAGCCAAGGCTTACAGCGTGTCAGCCGTTTCCGGCAGCATAGCGAGGCTGATGAGTTAAACGTTTCACCGATAGAGCGGAACGATCATTTGGGTAGTTTGGATCCTTGAAAGTTGCACTACCGGTGGTCGAGGAAGATGAACGGCTATTACAGTAAATAAAACTTCTGGCAATAATGGCGCCGCGCCATCTTTCTGGCCACTTAACCACTTCGTCAACTTTCGAGAATTAGGGTGAATACCATGCTGCGCGGCCTTTTGCTGGGATTGTGCATCCTGCCATTGATGGCGTGCTCCACGGGCTATAAATTCACCATGGCGGACGGATCCACTGTGGCTAGCCCGCAACCCCCGGTGTTGAGCGGGGGGGCTTATCGTTTCACAGATGCCCAAGGCGTTGACCAGGTGCTGTACCTGTCACAGGTTAAACGATTGGACAAAGAGTAATCGCGTTTCTTTCGTATTTAATCCACCGGCGCCTAGCGCCGGTTTTTTTAACTTTGCGCTGAAACGGTTCGCCGCAAAGTTCATCGCCCTTGTGCTCAGCCCAGCCCCAGCCAGGCGCCGAGTGAGCGCTTGGTGACCATCAACAGCACCGTGATGAACATCCCGCTAAAGCCCGCCACGCCCATCCAGAACCACGGCCGGTACTGCCGCGCGAAGGCTTCATCCAGTGGCTGCCCGGCCGCGGCGGCGGCTGCCGCGAGGTGGCGCAGGCGGCCTTGCAGCACCAGCACGGGCAGCCACAGCAGGCCCACCGCGGCGAATATCAACAGCGCGTCGCGCAGCCAACCGCTGCCCAGGGGCCAGCCGGCCAGGTAGGCCATGCCGAGGCCGCTGGCCAGCTGCAGCACCCCAGCGGGGGTGGTGACCCAGGTGTCGAAGCGCACCACCAGCCGCGCCACCTCGGCCACCACCACCGGGTTGCGCCCGCGCACGGCGGCGATCAGGTACAGGTACGAGCCCATGCCGAAGCCGAACAGGAACACCGCGGCGATGATGTGCAGGTATTTGACGAAAAAATACAGCATTCAGCCGCGCCCCTCGTGCCACTGCGCGGTAAGGCGCACGTGCTGTTCATCGCCGATGGCGGCCAGGTACTCGGCCACGCTGAGCTCGCCCACGCAGGGCCGCGCGCCGGCGGCCGGGCGGTAGCCGGCGGCGAGCTTGCGCGCCAGCGCCACCGCCGCGCAGCTGGGGATTTCCGGGCCTTTGTCGTGGCTGGCGGTGAGCTGCAGGCGCAGCCGCAATGGCTGGCCCTGCTGGCCGTGGCCACGGCAGTCGATGTACATCGCGCTCAGGCCATCGCCAAAGCGCTCGCAGCGCAGGCCCAGGCGGTGCAGGCGCGCGGCCCAAGGGGTGGGGTCATCGACCAGCCGCAGCCGGCGCGCGGCGGCCAGTAGCCAGTTGGCCAAGGCGCCGGCCATCAGCCCGGGGCCGGCCTTGAAGCTCAGCGAGCGGGCGCCGTAGCGCGGGCCGAAGAGGTCCATGTCGGGCACATCGACGTTCGCCAGCAGGCGCCAGCCCAGCCCTGGCAGGCGCCGCAGCACCAGGCCCTGCCAACCCGGCACTGGCTGCGGCTGGCCGCCGCGGCGTTGCAGGATTGGCTGCCCGGCGTAGGCCAGCACGCCCTGCACGGTCGACAACCCAGGCATTTTCGCCGATGAACTGATGCCGTGCTCGATGTGCTCGATCCGCGCGAAGCGCGCGCGGTGTTCGTCGATCAAGGCGCTGGACAGGGTTGGCACCGAGCTGCAGCCGCTGAGCAGCGCCACCCCGGCGGCCTGGGCCTGGGCATCGAGCACGCCGATGCCGTTGACGAAGGTACGGCAGTCGGCGAGGTCGCAATAGTGCGCACCGGCGGCCAGGCAATGCTCGGCCACGGTGTAGGCCTGGCCCTGGAACGGGCCGCCGGTGTGGATCACCAGTTGCGCGCGCTGTTCACGCAGCGCCTCGGCGAAGGCCGGGCTGTGGGCGTCACCGCACCAGCGTTGCGGCTGGCCGCCCAGCGCGGCGGCCAACGCCTCGAGCCGGGCGGCGTTGCGCCCGGCCAGGGTCAGCTCGATGCCGGGCTCGCGGCTCAGGTGGCGGCACACGATCCGCCCGAAATTGCCGTAGGCACCGATCACCCACACCTTCAACGCCATGGCCGCCTCCTTGAAGCAAAGGACGGCGATTCTAGGCGAGCGGGGCCCTTGGCTCAACGGTTCCAGAGGGTTGCAAAAGGGTTCTCACGCGCGCGGCCCTTCGCCCGGCATAGCTGTAATGCTATTCACTTAAGCCATTTCAGAGCTTCATGGTAGGGATCGATCTGTGAGCACTGCAGATTTTGTGCATGAGCTTCAGGGCCTATCGCCCGGCACAGCCGGCCTCCCACGGGTTCTGTGTTTCTTCAAAATCAATGGCTTACACAAATCTGGTGGGAGGCCGGCTGTGCCGGGCGAGGGGCCAGTCAGGCCATGCGCTCAGTAAAACCAGTTGAGGACAATCAGGGCTTTTTATCCTCAATTGAGCGCGCTGATTGCTTACGTGAACGGCATTACCGCACAGCCGGCCTCCCAGCGGCCAAGCGGTCCACCAACGCCTGCCAACTGAACGGCTCCAGGTCGGCGTAGGTCAGGCCCTCGGCAGCGATCCGCTCCACCAGCCCGCGCTGGGCCTGCACCGTGGCCTGGCTCATGTGCGCCGGCACGCCGGCGTCTTCGGCGGTGCGCGCCACTTCTTCCATTTCCTCGGCGCGGCGCCGGCCGTGCTCGGCGATGCGGCTGACCAGGTAGCTCGGTAGCGCCGCGTCCCAGCCCATGTGCGGGAAGCTTTTATGCAGCGAGGCCAGCACCTCGGTTTCGGCGCCGTACTGGCGGGCGGTGCTCAGGCATTCGCAGGTCAGGGCCTCCAGGCCCTTGATCATGATGCTGCGGCACATCTTGATCGCCGAGGCCACACCGACCGCCTCGCTGACCACCCGGGTGTTCAAGCCCAGCGCATTGAGCGCCGGGCCCAGCCCGCTGGCCTGGCTGCCGCCCAGCAGGATCGGGGTTTGCAAGCGTTGCGGCGGCACCGGGGCCATCACCGCGGCGTCGACGTAGTGCGCGCCGCTGGCCTCGATCAAGGCGCAGGCTTCGCGCTTGGTGTTTGGCGCCACCGAATTGATGTCGATGAACACCTGCCCGGGGCGCAGGTGCGCGGCCAACTCGCCGGCCACCGCCAGCGCGGAACCGGCGGTGACCGCTGAGAACACCCATTCGGCGCCTTCGGCGGCCGCCGCGGCGCTGGCGCACAGGCGCACGCCGCACTGGGTGGCCTTGGCCTGCAGCGCCGCCAGGCTGCCGGGCTGTTGTTGCAGGCGGTCGTAGGCCTGCACGCGCAGGCCTTGGGCGGCCAGGTCTTGGGCGAGGATGCCACCGGCTTCACCGAAGCCGATCAGGGCGATGCAAGGGGTGCTCATTCAGGTTTCTCCGTCAGGGGCAGGGCGGTAGGGGTTGGCGCGGGGCGGTCGTCGCCCTCCAGGCAGGCGTTGAAGCGGTCACGGTCGAACAGCCCTTCCCAGCGGCTGATGACCAACACCGCCACGCTGTTGCCGATCACATTGGTGGTCGAGGTGGCGATCGCCAGTACTCGGTCGATGCCGAACAGCAGGCCGATGGTGCCGGCCGGCAGCACCTTCACCGATTGCAGGGTGGCGGCCAGCTTGACCACCGCGCCGCCGGCGGCGCCGGCACCGCCCTTGCTGGTCAGGAGCATGACCCCGAACAGGCTCAGTACCTGGGCGAGGGACAACGGCGTGTCACTCACCTGGGCCAGAAAGCCCAAGCCGCAGGCCATGTACAGGCACGCGCCATCGATGTTGAAGCTGTACCCGGCCGGCAGCACAAAGCCCACCACGGCCTGGTCGCAGCCAGCTTTGTGCAGTTTGTCGACCAGCCGCGGGAAGGCCGCTTCGCTGGAGGCGGTGCCCATGGCGATGATCGCTTCTTCCTTGATCACCCGCAGGATCTTCACGATCGACAACCCCGCCAGCGCCGCCACCGTGCCCAGCACCAGGAAGATGAAAATCAGCACGCTGGCGTAGTACGTGAGGATGTAGCGCAGCAGGTACAGCAGGGTGGCGTGGCCGTAGCTGCCCACCGCCGCGGCCATCGCGCCAAAGGCGCCGAGCGGCGACAGGCGCATGATGTAGCCCAGCAGCTTGAACACGATCACCTGGCCTTCTTCGAGCAGCTTCAGGCCCACCCAGCCGGGCTTGGCGCAACTGGCCACGGCCAGGCCGACCAGCACGGACACGAACAACGCCGGCAGGATTTCTTCACCGGTGAATGCCGACACCACGGTTTTCGGGATGATCGACAGCAAAAAGCTCACCGTGTCGAAACTCGGCACAGTGCCTGGCGCGCCCTGGGCGGCGCCTTCGAGGCTGACGTGCAGGCCATCGCCGGGGCGTACCAGGCTGACCACCGTGTAGCCCACCAACAGCGCCAGGGTGCTGACCACTTCGAAGTAGATCAGGGTTTTGATGCCGATCCGCCCGAGCCGGCGGAAGTCGCCGATGTGGGCGATGCCATGGACCACGGTGAAGAAGATGATCGGCCCCAGCAGCATCTTCAGCAGGGCGATGAACGCGCTGCCGAGGGGTTTCATCTGTACCGCGAGGTCCGGCGCGAGCAGGCCCAGGGCGATGGCCAGGGCCATGGCGATGAGTACCTGGATGTATAGCTTGCTAAGTATTTTCATGTGCAACGACCTTCGCGAACGTATTGTTGTTGTGAATCGCGGGGTGGGCCGGGGGGTTACCCCGGCCAGATGTCGGCAGGCACCAGCACCTTGCCGTCGAACAGCAGCCGCGCGGTGCGCAGCAGGCCACAGCCGGCCAACTGGCCGTTGTCCAAACGCAGTTGCACGGTGAACTCGCCACTGGGGTGCTCCACCGCCAGCCGTACGTGGTCACCCTCGGGCACCCGTGCCAGGCCGTCGCACACGCTGCCCGCCAGCAGGCACGCCGAAGCCACGCTGACCGCGCCGAACACGCCGATCGAGGCATGGCAGCGGTGCGGGATGAAGGTCCGCGTGGCCAGCGCGCCGCCGGCCTGGGGCGCGGCGATCAGGCTCATTTTCGGCACCGTGCGCTGGCTCACATCGCCCAGGTTCATCGCCCGGCCCGCTTGCAGGCGGATGGCTTCAAGGCGCTCGCGCAGCGCACCGTTGGCGTCCAGCGCGGCGGGGCTTTCATCGCCGCGCAGGTTGAAATCCGCCGCGCGCAGCAGCACCACCGGCATGCCGTTGTCGATGCAGGTGGCGGGTACACCGTCGAAATGGTCCAGCACCTGGCCGGTGGGCAGCAGCGCGCCACAACTGGAACCGGCCACGTCGGCGAACTCCACCACCAGTGGCGCGCCGCTGCCGGGCACGCCGTCGATGCGCGCGTCGCCGCTATAGCTCACCTGGCCCCCGGGGGTAGGCACATGGGCCAGGGCCAACTGGCCGGTGTTGACCATAAAGATGCGCACCGCGGTCAGCTCGCCGCGGGCCTGAACCAGCCCGCGCTCGAGGGCGAACGGGCCGACCCCGGCAAGGATGTTGCCGCAGTTCTGGCCCCAGTCTACCCGCGGCTGGTCGACCACCACTTGGGCGAAGTGGTAATCCACGTCGGCATCCGGCCGCGCCGAGGGGCTGATCACCGCGACCTTGCTGGTCAGCGAGTGGGCGCCGCCGAGGCCGTCGATCTGCCGCGGGTCGGGCGAGCCCATCGCCGCCAGCAGCACGCGGTCGCGCAGGGCTGGGTCGGCGGGTAAGTCGCTGGCGAGAAAGTACGCCCCCTTGGAGGTGCCGCCGCGCATCATCAGGCAGGGAATGCCGCGTTGGCCCATGGCTCAGCCCTCCAGGTCTTCGAGCCGGTCGACGTAGCGCAGGCCTTTTTCCGCCAGGCGCGGGCGCATGGCGTAGATGTCCAGGCCCAGTTCACCGGCCGCCATGCGCTGGCGCTTGGCTTCTTCGTTGGCGGCGCGCTGGTCGGCGGCGGCCAGCACCGCGTCGGCATCAGTGCGGCGCACCACCACAACGCCGTCGTCGTCGGCGATGATCGCATCGCCTGGCATCACCAGTTGCCCGCCGCACAGCAGCGGCACGTTCACCGAGCCGAGGGTTTCCTTCACCGTGCCTTGGGCGTACACCGCCCGCGACCACACCGCAAAGCCCATCTCGCGCAGGGTGCGGGTGTCGCGCACGCCGGTGTCGGTGATCAGCGCGCGCACGCCGCGGGCCTTCAGCGAGGTGGCCAGCAGGTCGCCAAAATAGCCGTCTTCGCAGGGCGAGGACGGCGCGACCACCAGCACGTCACCGGGCCGGCACTGCTCCACGGCGACGTGGAACATCCAGTTGTCGCCGGGGGCGACCAGCACCGTCACCGCACTGCCGCCCACGGCGAGGTTGTGCTGGATCGGGCGGATCGCCGGCGCCAGCAGGCCTTTGCGGCCCTGGGCTTCGTGCACGGTGGCCACGCCATGGGCGGCCAGCGCCTCGACCGTAGCCTGGGCGCTGCGCTCGATGTGGCGCACCACCACCCCGGGTTTACCGATCAGCTGCGAGAGGTTCATGCCAGCTCCTCGGTGACCCGCGGGAACACGCTCTGGAAGCCCTCGGCGTACTGGATGTGCTTCGCTGCGGTGATGCCGATATTGCGCTTGGCCTGCACACCGCGTTGCAGCGCGACGCGGGTGTAGTACTCCCACAGGTGTTCCTGGCCGGCCATGCACTGGATGGCGGCGTACTTTTTGGCCCACACCTCGGTGATGTCGAGGAACACGTCCGGGCACCAGCCGCATTGCTCCGGCTGGTGGGGCTCGAAGGCGTACACCGGCGGCGCGGCAACGATCTGCTCGCCGGGCTTGTAGCCTTCGGCCTGGGCGATGATCCGCGCTTCCTGGGCGAGGTCCATGGCGCGAGGGTGGTCGTAGTTGTACGGGTCTTTGAGCGAGTGGCTGAGGACGAACGCCGGCTGCACGCGGCGGTACACATCGGCCAGGCGCAACAGGTGTTCCTGGGTGATCTGCAGCGGGTAGTCGCCGAGGTCGAAGAACTCCACGCTGGCGCCGAGGATGTCGGCGGCGGCCTGGGCTTCCTCGCGGCGCGCGGCCTTGACCGTGGCTTCGGTCATGTTGCCTTTGCGCCACAGCTTGGCCGACTCGCCACGCTCACCGAAGCTCAGGCAGACGATATGCACCTGGTAGCCACGGCTGGCGTGCAGGGCGATGGCGCCGCCGGCGCGCCAGACAAAATCAGCGGAGTGGGCACTGACCACCAGGGCGGTCTTGGCGGGGGATACGGGCATGGCAGGCTCCTTTTTTGTTGCCCACAGGTTTGCATGGGGCGCCGCCGGGGCATAATGCAAAGGCTTGCATCAGCTATGCGTTTTGGTTATCGCCCGTACCGTTCAGGAGCCTCCATGGCCACCGACCTGCCCAACCTCATGCACATTCGCGCGTTCGTCCGCGTGGCCGACCTGGGCAGCGTTTCGCGTGCCTGCCACACGCTGTTCCGCGCGCAGTCGGTGGTGACCCGCGCCATCAGTGACCTGGAGCAGCGCCTGGGCGCGGTGCTGTTCGAGCGCCGCGCCAACGGCATGCTGCTGACCGACGCCGGCAAGCAGGTGTTGCCGCGGGCACGCGAGGCACTGGCGGAGCTGGCCAGCATCGCCGCGGCCGGCAGCGAGCCGTTGTACTTGCTCAACACCCGCCGGCTGGAGGTGTTCGTGCGGCTGTGCGCCTCGCGCCACATGCAAACCGTGGCCAGCCACTTTGGCCTGACCCAGCCGGCGGTCAGCGCGGCGCTGAAGGTGCTTGAAAACGGCTTCGGCGAGCCGCTGTTCGAGCGCAGCGTGCGCGGCCTGCTGCCCACCCGCGCGGCCCAGGAGCGGGTGTACCCGGTGCGCCGCGCGCTCAACGCGCTGCGCCACATGGACGCCGAGCTGGCCGCGCTGCATGGCCAGGTGCAGGGCGCGGTGACCATCGGCGCGTTGCCGCTGGGGCGCACGCGGATCCTCCCGCAGGCAATCACCGGGCTGCTCGCCGAGCACCCGCAGGTGCGCATCGCCACCCACGAAAGCCCCTTCGAGTGGCTGGCCAGTGAACTGCGCGCGGGCGATGTGGACTTTATCCTCGGCGCCCTGCGGCCCAGTGACTACGCCTCGGATTTACACAACGAACCGCTGCTCACCGAAGAAATGGTCGTGCTCGGCCAACGCGGCCACCCGCTGCTGGAGCAGGGCGTGAGCCACCACGACCTGGCCCACGCACGCTGGATCCTGCCGCGCGCGGCCACCCCGGCGCGGCAGTTGCTCGACGGTTACTTCACCGAGCTGGGCCTGGAGCCGCCGGTGCCGGTGGTCGAAACCGGCGACCTGGCGTTGATCCGCGGCTTGCTGTTGCAGTCGGGCATGCTCGCGGCCGTGTCGGCCCACCAGTTGGAATACGAGATCGCCAACGGCACCTTGCAGCGCCTGCCGCTGCAACTGCGCCACACCACCCGGGCCATTGGTTTGATTTATCGCGCCAACGCGCTGCACAGCCCGGCGGCGTTGGCGTTGATGGAGCAGGTGCGGGTGGCGGTGGGGGGCGGTGGCCAGGTTTGAGGGCCCTTCGCCCGGCACAGCCGGAGTGCCGGACCACGGCCTCCCACCAGTTTTGTGTAAGCCATTGATTTTGGGCTCAACACAGAACCCGTGGGAGGCCGGCTGTGCCGGGCGAAGGGCCCTCAAACCCTAGCCCAACATCCGCCGCGCCCGCAGCACCACCGGCGCATCGATAAGCCGGCCGTCCAGGCTCACCGCGCCCACCCCTGGCTGGGCGTCGGCGGCGGCCACCACCCGTTCGGCCCAGGCGCGTTCTTCGGCGCTGGGGGCGAAGCCCTGATTGATGCCCGGCACCTGCTTGGGGTGCACGCACAGTTTGCCGGCAAAGCCTAACTGCCGCGCCTGCTCGACGTCGGCGAGCAGCGCCGGCTGGCTGTTCAGGTCCAGGGTCACGCCGTCGACCGGCGGCTCGATGCCGGCCATGGCGCTGGCCAGCACCAGGCGTGAGCGGGCGTACAGCAGCTCCAGGCCGTCGCCGAGGATGCCGCAGTCGTGTTGAAAATCCACCGAGCCGAAGGCCAGCCGCAGCACCCGTGGCGCGGCGGCGATCTCGGCAGCGTTCCACACGCCGCGGGCGCTTTCGACGATCGGCAGGATCATCAACCCCGCCGGCAAGCGCTCGGCCAACTGGGCGAGGGTGGCGCCATCGCCGGCCTTGGGCAGGCATACGCCGAGCAGCCCGGGGGTGCTGAGCAGGGCGAGGTCTTCGGCGTAGTGCGCGGTGTCTGCCGCGTTGACCCGGACCCACGCCTGGCCACCGCTGCGCAGCCAGTCGTCGACCGCGGCCCGGGCCTGGGCCTTGTGGGCCGGCGCCACGGCGTCTTCGAGGTCGATGATGACCACGTCGGCGCCGGCCGCCACGGCCTTGGCGAAGCGCTCGGGGCGGTCACCGGGTACGAACAGAAAGGAACGGGCGAGCATGGGTGCCTCCGTTTCAGGGCGCCTGCCATTGCAGGTGCTGGGTGATCGAATAGGTAAAGCGTTCGCCCGGGTGCAGGCTCACCGCCACTTCCAGCAGCTCCTGGCCGGGCCCGTAGTAGCGGCGCAGCACCGACAGCCCAGCGCTGCCCGGCGCCACCTGCAGGCGCGCGGCCGCGGCCGGGGCGATCAACACCGCGCTGATGTCTTGCCGCACCTGTACCACTTGCAGACCGTAGCGCTGCTCGATCAGCGCGTAGATCGGCACATGGCCGTCACCGAGGTCTTCGGCCACCGCGCGGTAGGGGCGGGCGATGTACACGTCGGTCCAGGCCAGCGGCACCGGGTCTTCGCCGCGGTACCGCAGGCCGGTGAGGTGCAGCCAGGCCTGGCCGGGGCCGCATTCGAGCAGCTCGGCCAGTTCGGCGCCGGCGTTGAGGTCTTCGATGTGCTCGATGGCCAGGCGCACGTCTTGCACGTACTGGTGCAGGTCGGCGATGTTCTCGTTGGCCTGCACGTAGCGCGAGGCCACGTGGCTGGCCTTGACCCGGCTGCCCACGCCCTGCTGCTTGGCCACCAGGCCGAGGTCACAGAGCCGGCGGATCGCCTCGCGCACGGTGTGGCGGCTGACCGCGAACTGCGCGCACAGCTCATGCTCGGTGGGCAGCAACTCGCCCACCGGGTAGCGCTGGCTGGCGATGTCGGCCATCAAGGCCTGGGCCAGCACCAGGTAACGGGGTTGGCTGCCGGCCAGCGGCGAGGGCGGGGCGAGGTTCATCAGTGCGGTTCTCCCTGGGCACGTGCGCGCCGCAACGGCCCGAGAATCCGTTCGTTGTCGGCGCCCAGGCGCGGCGCGGCCTGGCTGGGCAGTGTTTCACCCGGGCAGCGGATCGGGCAAGCCAGGGTGCTGATATGCCCGCGCACCGGGTGCGCGGTGGCCTGCACCAGGCCCTGTTCGCGGGCGAAGGGGGTGTCCAGCGCCTGCGCCACGGTGTTCACCGGCGCCGCCGGCACGCGCCCGGCGAAGTGCTCCATCCATTCGCCGGTGCGGCGGGTCATCAGTACCTGGTCGAGCTCGGCGGTCAGCTCATCGCGGTGCGCCAGGCGCGCCTTGAAGTCGCTGTAGCGTGGGTCGGTGGCCCACTGCGGCTTGCCGATCAGCTCGGCCAGCACCGGCCAGAATTTCTCTTTGTTGCACATGATGAACATCCAGCCGTCGGCGGTCTTGTACAGCTGGCTGGGCACCAGCGACGGGTGCGCCGAACGTGGCGCGCGCTCGGTTTGCACGCCCTCGTTGAGGTACCAGGTGGCCAGGTAGTTGACGTTGTGCATGGCCACGTCGTACAGGCTCACGTCGATGTCACGGCCCTGGCCGGTGGCGCGGGCACCGATCACCGCGCTGGTGAGCGCCAGGGCGGCGGTGGTGCCGGTCATCATGTCGATGATCGAAATCCCCAGCCGCGCCGGTGGCCCGCCCGGTTCGCCGGTGATCGAGCAGTAGCCGGCCTCGGCCTGCATCAGGTAGTCGTAGCCCGGCCAGGCCTTGCGCGCGCCCTCGCGGCCGTAGGCCGAGAGGTGCACGCACACCAGCGCCGGGTTGTGCTCGGCCAGCGCCTCGTACGTGAGGCCGAGTTTTTCCGGCAGGTCGCCGCGCAGGTTGTCGTAGAGGGCGTCGGCGGTTTTGATCAGCTCGACCAGCAGGGCTTTGTCGTCGGGTTTTTTCAGGTTCAGGGTGATGCTCTGCTTGTTGCGGTTGAACGACTGAAAGAAGTGGCTATCGCCCGGTTCGAAGAAGTGCGGGCCCACCGCGCGGCCGACTTCGCCGCCCTCGTCGGGGTTCTCGATCTTGATCACCTCGGCGCCCAGGTCAGCCAGGTGCTGGGTGCCGAAGGGGCCGGCGCCGTACTGTTCCACCGCGATAATGCGCACACCGTGCAGGGGCAAACTCATACCGGGAACCTCTCGACCAGTTGCCGCGCGATGATGATGCGCTGCAGTTCGTTGGTGCCTTCGCCGATGGTCAGCAAGGGCGCGTCGCGGTACAGCCGCTCGACGTTGTATTCCTTCGAATAGCCGTAGCCGCCGTGGATGCGCATGGCCTCCAGGGCATTCTCCACAGCGGCTTCAGTGGCGAAGTACTTGGCCATGCCGGCTTCCATGTCGCAGCGCTCGCCGCGGTCATAGGCCTTGGCGGCGGAGCCGGTGAGCAGCCGCGCGGCTTCAACGCGGGTGGCCATTTCGCCCAGCTTGAGCTGGATCGCCTGGTGCTCGCAGATCGGCTTGCCGAAGGTTTTGCGGGTTTGGCTGTAGGCCAGCGCCTCGTGCAGCGCGGCGCTGGCCACGCCCACGCCGCGCGCGGCGACGTTGATCCGGCCCAGCTCCAGGCCCGACAACACCTGCTTCAGGCCCAGGCCCTCGACGCCGCCGATCAGGCAATCGACGGGCACGCGGAAGTCTTCGAACACCAGCTCGCAGGTGTCGATACCGCGGTAGCCGAGTTTCTCCAGCTTGCGCGCCACCTTGAAGCCCGGGCCTTTTTCCGCGATCAGCCAGCTCATGCCCTTGTGCCGCGGCTGCGCGGTGGGGTCGGTTTTCACCAGCAGGGCCACCACGCCGCCGTGCAGGCTGTTGGTGATCCAGGTTTTCGCGCCGTTGACCACGTAGTGCTCGCCCTCGCGGCGGGCAGTGGTGCGGATCGCTTGCAGGTCGGTGCCGGCGTCGGGCTCGGTGAAGCCCACCGCGCCACGCAGCTCGCCGCTGGCCATGCGCGGCAGGAACCGCTCTTTTTGCGCCGTGGTGCCATGGCGCTGGATCGCCGAGGCCATGATCAGGTGCGAGTTGATGATCCCCGAGAGCGACATCCAGGTGGCGGAAATCCGCTCGACGATTTTCGCGTAGGTGGCGGTCGACAGCCCCAGGCCGCCGTATTCGGGGGCGATGATGCAGCCGAACAGGCCCATGGCCTTCATCTGCTCGACCATTTGCTCGGGGTAGGTGTCGTTTTTTTCCAGCTCGTGCACGTAGGGCTTGGCTTCGGTTTCGAGGAAGCGGTCCAGGGCATCGAGGATCATCTGTTCTTGTTCGTCGTAGTCGTTCATCTGCGGCTCCTGGTCAGGCGGGGGCGGCCAGCGTCGCGGCCAGTTGCGCGGCGCTGTGCTGTTCAAGGTTGAGCACCGCGCCGATCACCTGCTCGGCGCGTTGGGCGGCGAAGGCGGTGGTGATGTTGGCGTGGGCCTTGGCGGTGATCTCGGCGTTGCTCAGCGGCCGCTCGGCGTTGCCACGGTTGATCGCTTCGCGGTGGCTCAGCACCTGGCCGTCGTCGAGGGTGACGCGCACCTCGCCGCTGTAGTGGCGGGGGAAGCCCGAGGCGGGGTCTACCCGGTGCTCGACCTTATCCGCCAGGGCCAGGACCTCGGGGGCGGTCAGTGCCGCGCCGTCTTGCTCGGCCAGGCCGAAGCGCCCGCGCAGCAGGCCGCTGGCGACCGCGTAGTGGATGCTGAACTGCGCCTCGTAGCTGTTTTTTGGGCGGCGCTTGCTGGCCACCGGCTCGCATACCACGCCCACCGTTTGCGCCGGTACCCACGCCTCGATGTGGCGAATGCGCTGCACCTCGATGCCCTGGTTGTGCAACAGGATCGCGGCGTCGGCGCAGGCGTGGGTGAAGTGGCAGGCCGGCAGCGGCTTGACCGCCACCTGGAGAATTTCCCACTGATCGTTGAGCCCGGCCACGGCTTCAGCGAGGTTCAGCTCATCGGCGGCGCTGCCCAGGCATAGCCGGTACAGGCCATAGCGGCCCTCGTAGGCCGCCGCCGGGCCAGTGATGCCATGCCGCGCCAGGGTGGCCGCGGTATAGCCGGCGGCGCCGGCCCAGCCGGGGTGCAGGCGTTTGGTCCAGGCGCCGTCTTCGAGAAACTCCAGGCTGCCGCCGGCCATGCTCAGGGCGATGCCCTGGGCCATGGCCATCTGCGCTGGCGCCTGGCCTTGCAGGCGCCCGGCGATCAGCGCCGCGGCAAAGGCGCCGACCAGCCCGGTGGGGTGGAAGCCGCGCAGGTGAAAGCCGCCCTGGGCCACCGCGGCAACCCGAGTGGCGGCTTCCATGCCGGCAATGTACGCCGCCAGCAACTCACTGCCACTGAGGCCGTAATGGGCTGCCAGCACCAGCGCGGTGGGCAGGCAACTGGCGGTGGCGTGGATCACCCCACGGCCGTGGGTGTCGTCGTAGTCCAGGCCATGCACCAGTACGCCGTTCAGCAGGATCGCCTCGCGCGGCGCCAGGCGGGCGTTCAGGCCGATCACCGGGCTGTTGCCGCTGCTCAGCTCCTGGGCCGCGGCCAGGCTGCGCTGGGCAAATTCATAGCGGGTGGAGGCAAAGCCGATGCCGATGGCGTCGAGCATCAGGTACCGGGCGCGTTCGCGCACCGCGTGGGGTACCGCGCCGAGGTGCAATTCGCTGGCAAAGGCGGCGAGGGTCTGGGCGATGTTCATCGGCTGTCTCCTGGCTGGGCGTGGAGGGGGCCTTGCGGCTGCGGCTCGGCGCTGGCGCCGGGGGCGATCGCCTCGAGGGCGCTGCGGTTGGTGTCGACCCCCAGCAGGCCGATGGCCACGGCCATCGCCAGCAGCATCACGCTGACCATCGCCAGCACGCCGACCACCCCGAACTGCTGGAACAGCACCACGGCCAGGTAAGAGGTGGCCATCGACGCCAGCCGCCCGCACACCCCGGCCACCCCGGTGCCGCGCAGGCGCAGGTGGGTGGGGAAGAGTTCCGGCACGTAGCCGAACAGGCCGAAGGTGACGATGGTGTAGATGCAGGTGACCAGCGCAAAGCCGACCCCGGCGATGCCGGCGGTGCTGGCCATGTTCGGGTAGATCACGCCTAGGCCGATGGCCAGCAGGGCGAACAGGATCAACCCGCGCGAGCGGCCGAGGCGGTCGGCGATGGCAAAGCCGAGCAGGGCGCCGGCCGGCGCGCCGAACGACATCAGCGTGGTAAAGCCCAGCGACTTCACCACCGTGTGCCCTTCGCTGACGAAGAACGTCGGCAGCCAGGCGACGAAGCCATACACCGCCACGTTCACCGCCATCGCGGTGATCGCCGCGGTCACCGTGCGTGGCCAGATGTTGCGCGCCAGCAGGGCCCGCAACGGCACCCGCGGCACCTGCAGGTTCTGCGTGCGCGGGCAGTCGGCCAGCGGGCCGTGCTGGGCACTCACCTCGGCTTCGATCTCGCTCACGGTGGCTTCGGCCTCGCGGTGCCGGCCGCGGGCTTCGAGCCAGCGCGGGGACTCCGGCATGCGGTGGCGCAGCACCCAGATGACCACCGCGCCCACCCCGGCAATGGCGAACATGTAGCGCCAGCCCACGCTGGGGATCACCACGTAGCCAATCAGGGTGGCCAGCACCAGGCCGGAGTTGACGATCAGCGCCAGCAGGGAAATCCATCGCCCGCGGTACTGCGGCGGGATGAACTCGCTGAGGGTGCCGGCGGCGATCACCAGCTCCGCGCCCAGGCCGATGCCCATGATGAAGCGCAGCACGATCAGGCTCTCGATGTTCGGCACGAAGCACGCCAGCAACGAGGCGATGCCAAACAGCAACAGGTTGAACTGGTACGAGGCGCGGCGCCCGAGGTGGTCGCCGAGCACCCCGGCCAGGCCCGCGCCGATCACCATGCCGAAAAACCCGGCGCTGACGAACAGCGCGTTCTGCGCCAGGGTGGAGAAGCCTTCCTTGTACATGGCGGCGCTGACGCCGCCGGCGATGTACACGTCATAGGCATCGATGCAGGCCCCGGCGCCGATCAGGCCGAGGATTTTCCAGTGAAAGCGCGACAGGGGCAGGCGGTCGAGCCGCGCCCCGGAGCTGACGGGGGTCATCACTGCGATCTCCGATTGTTGTTGTTGGAGGAGGAGCAGGGGGCTCAGGCGATACCGTTTTCGAACCCGCGCTTGGCGATCAGCGCCGTGCGGATGAAGTCCATCACCGGGCTGCCGTCGGCCTTGTAGGCACGGGTTTTCACCGTGACGATGCCCTGGGTCGGGCGTGAGCGGGATTCGCGTTTTTCCAGCACTTCGGATTCGGCGTAGAGGGTGTCGCCGCAGAACACCGGGCCGGTGAGGTTGATTTCCTTCCAGCCGAGGTTGGCGATGGCCTTGCCGCTGACGTCGTTGACGGTCATCCCCAGCACCACCGCGACGGTGAGGCCGCTGTTCACCAGCAACTGGCCGAATTCGCTCTGGGCGGCGTAGGCGGCGTCGCAATGCATGGGGTGGAAGTTCATCGTCAGCAGCGAAAACTGGATGTTATCGGCTTCGGTGAGGGTGCGGCCGGGGCGGTGTTCGTACACATCGCCAACGGTGAACTCTTCGAAGAAGCGGCCATAGCTGGCGCGGTAGCGCTGCGGGGCAATTTCGATGGCGCCCATGGGGGTCTCCTGTTGTTGTTATGTGACCGGTTATGCGGTTGTCCGGACAACAGGGAGCGTAGGTGATGAATGAAGGGGCTGCATGGCCGTTGGTCGTAAAGGCTTTAGCCCATCGCCCGGCACAGCCAGGACGCTGTTCACTTAAGCAATTTCACGGCTTTTAGGAAGGGATCAATCTGTGAGCTCTGCTGATTTTGTGCATGAGCTTCAGGGCCTATCGCCCGGCACAGCCGGCCTCTCATCAAACAAAAAATATCCCCTTGTTTTTTAAAAGAAAAAATCAAGCAGCCCTCACCAGTTCCATCCCCAAC